>JAFZBT010000171.1 GCA_017561615.1 Erysipelotrichaceae bacterium | reverse complement strand
TGACCGGCTTGGCTGGCTGCGCAGCTGCCGGGGCTGCCGGGGTAGCTGCGGTCGAGTTGACCGCCGGCTGGGCAGGCTGACTGGCAGCCGGGATCACACCCGGATTGGTTATCGGTGTTGTGGGTTTGACAGACTGGTTGACAGTTGTAGTGCCGGGGTTGCTGACCGGCCTGACTTGCTGTCCGACCGACGCTGCCGTTCCGGGATTGGCAACCGGGGCTGGCCTGGGGACTGCCGGCTGTGCGGGTTGTGAAACAGAGGCCGCCGTTGTAGTCTGATTGGCTGTTGAAGCTGCCGTCGGCGTGACCGGCGGAACAGTTTGCGGATTGGCCGCCGCAGCTCTGAGTCTCAGGCCGCAGTTCGAGCAGAACGCAGCGTTACTTTCAAGTTCGGCTCCGCATTTAGGACAGCGAATTCCCATATCATTTTCCTCCATGATGCTCAGCGTTCCCCTGCAGGGAACGGTTCATTCATTATCTATCCGTATCCTTCCCGCCCTTCCGGGCAGGACCGATTATCGGGCAATATAATTATAACCGCTTTTCCGGAAAAAAGAATCATCTGATCAGTTCGTGCTCATCTGTTCATTTTCAGGAAAAACAGGACCTTTCGGTCCTGTCGTTTTTAGAACTGACTGTCGTCGAAGCTTTCGATGAACTTCCGGCCTTCTTCGGCAATGTCCTTGATGCAGCCGTCCTCAAACGGCACTTTCAGGTTGGCTTCCCTGACCAGCTTGGTGAAGGTCATGGTGCCGCCCAGGCTTACCAGATGCAGATAGTCTTCGAAGTAGCCGGGCTCGTTTCTGTGCGCCTTGACCCAGAACTGCAGAGCGCAGACCTGCGCCAGGCAGTAGTCGATGTAGTAGAACGGCGATTCGAAGATGTGGCCCTGCTGATACCACCAGCAGCCCTTTTCCAGGATGTCGCAGCCTTCAAAGTCGCGGTCCGGGATGTACATCTTTTCCAGTTTTCTCCAGGTTGCCTTTCTTTCATCGGGTGTCATTTCCGGATGATTGTAGACTTCATGCTGGAAATGGTCGACCAGAACGCCGTACGGCAGGAAGGTCAGGGTTCCGCAGAAGTGGGAATAGTAATACTTCTGAGTGTCTTCCCTGAAGAAATCCTTCATCCAGGGATAGGCGAAGAATTCCATGCTCATGGAATCGATCTCGGCTGATTCCATGGTTGGCCACTGGCAGTTCATCACGGGGATGTGACGGCTGCTGTAGTACTGGAAGGCGTGACCGGCTTCGTGAGTCAGAACGTCGACGTCGCCGCTGGTGCCGTTGAAGTTGGAGAAGATGAACGGAACTTCGTATTCGGGAATGGAGGTGCAGTAGCCGCCCATTTCCTTGCCGTCCCGGCTCACCAGGTCCCAGAGTTCATTGTTGTACATCATGTCAATGAACTCGCCGGTCTGCGGGCTCATCTGATGGTACATGTTGACGGCGGCCTTGACCAGATCCTCCGGAGAGCCCTTGGGAGTCGGGTTGCCGGACGGGAATTCATAGCCCATGTCATAATACTTCAGCTTGTCCAGACCGAGACGTTTGGCCTGACGGCTGTAGATCTCTCTGGTCAGCGGTACGACATCTTCCAGGATCTGGCGGCGGTAATTGGCGACCATGTCCTGATCGTAGTCGAAGCGCTGCATGCGGTAATAAGCCAGCTGGGTAAAGGTCTCATAGCCCAGTTCATGGGCGATCTGCGTTCTCACCTTGACCAGTTCATCATAGATGCGGTCGAATTCCGCTTCGTTCTTGGCATAGAAGCCGATCCGGGCATCATAGGCTCTTCTGCGGACGTCTCTGTCCTTATCCTGCAGAAGCGGCGCGATGGAAGACAGGTTGTAGGTCTTGCCTTCGAATTCGATCTCCGCCTGAGCCTTGAGCTTGCCGTATTCGCTGGAGAGCTTGTTTTCCTGCTGCAGCAGCGGAATGATCTTGTCATCAAAGGTCTTCAGATCAAATTCAGCGGACAGGAAATAGGGCTCGGGAATGTACTTCATCAGTTCTTCTCTCTTCGGGAAGTCCAGAACGATCCGGGCAAGCCTTACTCCATAGGCCTGCAGCTGCGGCCCGGCCTCATCCCAGAAGTCGTTTTCCGCTTCATAGAAGGGGTCTCTGGTATCAATGCTGTGACGCACGGAAGCCAGCGTGCCCATGGTATCGATTTTCTTTTCCAGCTCCTGTTCCTTCTGGAAGACCCGGTAGAAGTCCTCAGCGGTGGTCTGCTGCTTCAGTTCAGCCAGCAACTGTTCCATCTGCTTCGTGACTTCTTCCATGTTGATTCTCTCGTACTTGAATTCACTAAACTTCATATATGTTCTCCTTACTTTATTAACTCTTTCATGAACCGGCATTCATCGTCGTTGCACTGGATGGCCAGCGGATGGCGGATGTTTTCGTGGAAGACGTGAACGGCTGCCTCATTGTCCGGCTCCCCATATAACCTGTAAACGGCTTTGACACCCGCACTTTTCAGCACTTCGGCAAAGGGTTCGGCCTCAGCACGCAGCTGGTCGCGGGCACCCGTCATGATGAAGCTGGATGGAAAGTCCGCGGTAATGTATCTCAGGACATTGAGTCTCTCGCTTCTTTTGCGGTACTCGCTGCCGAAGTAGTAACTTAACATCCTGGTGGTCGGACTGTTGAGGATGTCATAAACGCCGCAGTTGCCGGCAAAGCCTCTGACGGTTATTCCCCGGGGAATGACGAAGTCAAACATCCCGGCATATTCTTCATTAGTCCAGATGGTCAGATACTGGCTGGCGATCTGCGCTCCGGCGGAATCGCCGAACAGAAAGACATTATTCAGATCCAGCCCGTAGCGCTGATGGTTTTCCTTCATCCACTTCATTACCAGATTAAGGTCTTCCAGCGGTTTGGGGAAGATTTGATCCGGCATCAGGTGATAGTTGAAGTTGATCACCGCAAAGCCATGCTGCGCCAGCATTGAGCAGTAATGGCGGTAGAGGTCCTTGGAGCCGTAGAAGTAGCCGCCGCCGTGAACGTTGACGATGCAGGGCAGCCTGCCTTGCGCTTCTCTGGAACGGTGAACGGCCAGCAGGTTGGCCGGGCTTTTATCGCCGTAGTTAAGATCGTCATAAATGACGACATCATCAGGGTCGGTCAGTCCGGCATCCCTGACGGCGTCATTTCTGGCCCACTTCCCTGATTCATGAGCGGTTATCAGCTTAACGACGGCTTTCCACATAGAAGGTCCTCCGCTATTTATTCTAGCACAACGGTCATCATCATATGCCCAGAAGGGTCAGGATGACGGTAATGATGATGGCCGGAGTATAGTTCATCGACTTGAAATCGCCGATCTTCAGCATTCCCAGACCGACCGAGAGCAGGATGATCCCGCCGACGACGCTGATCTGGCTGAGACAGGCTTCGGTGATGATCGGACTCAGCAGTGACGATGCCAGGGCCATGCCTCCCTGATAGATCAGCAGTACCAGCGAGGAAAAGATCACGCCGATGCCGTTTTCCGCGGCAAAGAAGATCGCGGTGATGCCGTCAATTATGCCCTTGGTGATCAGCGTGGTGTGAATATTCTGCAGGCCGCTTTCCAGAGCGCCGATGATGGCCATTGATCCGGTGCAGAACAGGATCGAGCTGGCCGCAAAGCCCCGGGCAAAGCGGTCGTCTTTCGCGGCAAAGCGCTTCTGCAGACGCTCGGCAAAGCGGCGGACCCGGCTGTCCAGATCAAGCCAGCCGCCGATCAGGCCGCCGAGAGCCATGGAAAGCAGCACGTTGACGGCTGAGACCGGCTTGAGCAGCGAGCTGACGGCGATGTAGACCACGGTCAGGCCTAGACAGGTGAAGACCGTCTGCTCGACATCCCGGCGGATGTAACGTCCCATCAGGATACCCAGCAGGCTTCCGCCTACTACCAGCAGTGAATTGACGATCGGTCCCAGCAGCATTTCCTTCTTACCTCCGCTTTCTCCTCCATTATATAACATTATCGCCGCATTCTCGCCGGCAGTGGGCAAAAAGAAAAAGGGAAGCAAGCTTCCCTCTGTCTTACAAGTGGCGCGCCCTGCAGAAATCGAATCCGCAACCTTCTGATCCGTAGTCAGACACTCTATCCAGTTGAGCTAAGGGCGCAAGTGCATTTATATAATAGCACAGAATTTTCAACTTTCAAGAAGAAATCTCGAAGATGGCAGGCTCAGTCGCTGTAGCGGCTGGTAATGCCGAAATAATCCTCGACGGTGATCCAGTTGCCGTTGTTGTAGAAAATCTCCGCCCAGCTGGTACCGACGTAGCGGTAGTGCCAGGGCTCATAGATGTAGCCGGTGGAAGAGGTCTTGCCCTGCGGATAGCGCATGATGAAGCCGTACTTGTAGGCATTGGCCTGCAGCCAGGCAAATTCCGCTGTCTGGTCAAATTCCTGCTTCAGGGAGTTGATGTCCATGGCCAGACCGGCCTGGTGCTCGGAATGACCCGGACGGGCGGAGTGGGTATCGGCCTTGGCCTTGCCTTCCTTGTTGACGTTGCGGTTGTAGACCTCAGTCTGATATTCGTAGGAGCGGAAGCCGCTGACGATCTTCAGGGTGATGCCGTCTTCCGCCGCGGCTGCCTTCATCTTGTTGAAGGCCGTCTTGGCGGTGGAGGTAAGACCGTTGCCGTAAGTTGACGGCAGCGTATAGGTCTTGTTGACGATCAAAAGACCCTCAATGTAGGTGCAGCCGCCCTGAGTATAACCAGTGAAGCCCTTGGAGGTGGTGAAGTAGACCTTTTCGCCGCTGACCGGCGTATCGGACGACTGCTTCTTTTCCTTGACGGAAATGTTGAAGTCGATGCGTCTTACCGCCACTTCCACCTTGTCGGGATCCGGGGAAACGGATTTGCCCTTTTCCTGCTGATAGCGGCTGTATGCCTCATAGCGCTCCTGCGTGAGGCTCTTGCTGCGGCTGATCAGGAAACTGACTCTGGCCTCGCCTTCCTTCAGGCCGGTGAGGCGGTAGCTGCCGTTGTCTTCCTCAACTCTGATGACGTCGGGATTGCTGATGACGATGGAGGAGACGAAGGTATCGAGGGTGATTTCGGGAGCCAGGTTACGGCTCTCGTCGACGGTAATGGCCGCCAGGCTTTCCGTTCTGATGGCCTTTTCGGACAGATCGGCGATCTCAAAGTCATATTCGAAGATCCTGAGCGTTCTCAGTTCCGTCCTCGGCGGCTGATACTCCTCGATGTGAAGGAGATCGCGTACCCAGCTGCGGTAACCGTTGAAGGCGTCCGTCAGATCCAGGCCGAAGATGCTGACCTTGCTGTAGCGCGGCTGCTTCTGCTCGATCTGCTGTTCGCTGGTATAGACCAGAATGTGGCTGTCGAAGAATTCACCCAGGGCGGTGACCTGCTGGCCTTCCAGCTTCAGGATGTCTTCGTCGCTGACCTCAATGTGATCGATCTTTTCATTATCCCCAAGCAGGATCTCGGGGATCTGGTAGCTTTCGCCGACCTTCAGGGCCTTTGTTTCGACGACCTGGGGCTGGGGATACTGGTATTCATCCTTT
>JAFZBT010000170.1 GCA_017561615.1 Erysipelotrichaceae bacterium | reverse complement strand
TAGTCGTTCTTACAGGCGCCGCCGTCGACCTGCAGGGTCGAGATCAGCATTCCGGTGTCGTTTTCCATGGCTTCAATGACGTCATAACTCTGATAGGCCAGCGATTCAAGAGTCGCTCTGATCAGATGGGCAGTGCTCGTTCCGCGGGTAAGTCCGAAGATGGCTCCCCGGGCGTGCTGATCCCAATACGGGGCACCCAGGCCGGTAAAGGCGGGCACGACATAGACGCCGTCAGAGTCTTCCAGGCTTTCCGCAATCTCCTTGGTCTCGGAAGCCCGGCTGATCAGTTTAAGACCGTCCCGCAGCCATTGGATGGCGGCTCCGGCCACGAAGACTGAGCCCTCCAGAGCGTAGACGACTTCATCGCCGATCTTCCAGCCGACGGTCGTTACCAGACCGTTCTTGGATTCTATGCGCTTGTTTCCGGTGTTGAACAGCAGGAAGCAGCCGGTACCGTAAGTATTCTTGCACTGGCCTTCGTCAAAGCACATCTGGCCAAACAGAGCGCTCTGCTGGTCTCCGGCAATGGCGGCGATCGGTATCGGTGTACCTAACAGGCTGGTCTGGCCGTATACTTCCGAGGTTGCCCTGATCTGCGGCAACATGTTTTCCGGTATGTTCCAGATGCTGAGCAGTTCGGGATCCCACTGCAGGGTATCGATGTTCATCAGCATCGTTCTGGAAGCGTTGGTGACGTCGGTGACGTGGACCTGATGCCCGGTCAGCTTGTAGACCAGCCAGCTGTCAACGGTGCCGAACATCAGTTCGCCGTTTTCCGCTCTCTGCTGGCCGTTTTCGATGTTGTCAAGGATCCATCTGATCTTGCTGGCGGAGAAATAGGGGTCTACCGGCAGTCCGGTCTTCTTTCTGATCAGTTCAGCGTGACCGGCCCTGATGACCTTCTCGCACAGTTCGGCCGACTGCCTGGACTGCCATACCAGGGCGCTGTAGACCGGCAGTCCGGTCTTTCGGTCCCAGACAATGGTCGTTTCTCTCTGGTTGGTAATGCCGATGGCCCTGATGTCACTGACGCTGATGCCGGCCTTCTGGACGACATTCAGGCAGACATACTCAACGCTGGTGAAGATCTCGTGTCCGTCCATTTCCACCCATCCCGGCTTGGGAAACTGGTTGGGAATTTCCTGCTGGGATACGGCAACGATCTTCAGGCTGTCATCGAAAATGATGGCGCGCGAGCTGGTCGTTCCCTGGTCGATTGCTAGAATATAATTGTTCATATTATTAAACCTCTTGATTCCGTCTCTATTCTATCACATCAATGCGGCTTTGCAGGCTTCATTTTGCGGCTGGGCAGCGTTCCGGGGAAAACTTGTTGATTTATTCTTTTAATGGTAAGATAAGTAAGGTAAGGTGATTAAATGAAAAAGCATTTTCTGTTAATACTTGTACTAGCGCTCTGCCTGTCAGCCGTCCCCGTACGCGCCGATGACGCCAAGGGATCCCTGACCGGAACCGTCAAGACGGACATCGGCAATCTTCTGCTGATGACCTATTCGGTTGCCGGAAACGGCTATGACAGCGTATCCGGTACGATTACCTATGACAAGAACGTGGTGGCCTTCTACAAGGCGGATGACCTTTCGCCCAGCAAGTGGGAAGTGAAGTTCGATACCTCCAAGGCGGGAACCATCAAGTTCACGGCTTCAGCCTCGGGCAGCGATCCGACGCTGATCACCAGTGATACCAATCTGCTGAAGATCACCTTCGTCGTCATCGCCAACGGCAAGACGACGACCACGATCGAAGCCAAGAACGTCAAGGGCAACTATACGGTCACCGAAACCAAGGAAGTCGAGGACAAGGACGTCATCACCAATCAGTCAGATATCGACGAGGCCAAGGCCAGAATTGAAGCCGGAGAGGAAGGCGTCGTCGTACCCGACCCCATCTACGGCACCAAGACCGTCGAGGTCCAGAGCGCCAAGAGCGACAAGATCCCCGACGTTTCCCAGAACGTCATCATTGACCAGCACCTGAGCAATGATACCTACCTGAGAAGCCTGACTGCCAGCAAGGGAACCCTGAATCCCGACTTCAGCAAGACCACCAATGCCTACCGGCTGGTGATTGACCCGGCTGACGACTTCACGATCAGCTGCGAAGTCGAGGATCCCAAGGCTTCCTATACCATTGAAAGGGAGATCAACAATCAGGTCGTCATCAACGTCACCGCGGAAGACGGCAGTTCCAACGCCTATGTGGTCACCATCATCCGCCAGACGGATTACAACTCCCAGACTAACCCGAACCCGGGAGGAAACAACCAGACCAATCCCAATACCCCGAACTCCACGCTGGTCAACAGCCGCATTGCCCTGTCAACCAACGAAATGCTCATCAGCGGCGCCATCGGGCTGGTTGCCCTGGCCGGATTCATTCTGGGCGGCCGGATGATCCATCTGGGAGCGCACAACCGCTAAGAGGAATAACGAAAAAAGAATGGCCCATGCCATTCTTTCTATTCGGTCTGAAGTTCTTCCTCAAGATGGGCAAACAACTCGTCACGGCCAAAGGGCGGCCAGTGAGAGCCGACAGCCAGGCGGAAGTCCGTGCTTCTCAGCACTTCGATCAGCTGGCGGTAGGGAACCGAATCGATCACCCAGTCGGGGTAGACGCCGGAAATGCAGTCGCCGAGATAGATGATTCCTTCTTCTTCGATCAGAATGCAGGTGCAGTCATCCGTATGCGCGGAAGGCACGTGGAAACAGTGGGCGTGCAGATTGCCCAGATCAATGTTCAGGGCATCGTCAAAGACCAGCTGCGGCAGTTCAACGCAGACCTTCTGGCAGGCAAATTCTCTGGCGAAATACTCGTTGGTATTCATCAGTTCTCTAATGAAGCCTTCGTCGTCCTTTATCTCATCCAGTTTCTTCAAGCTTCTTCTCTCGGCCGCGGTGATGCCGTGGACGGCATGAATGCCGAAGCTGTGATCCCAATGCCAGTGCGTAAGAACGGTAATGTCCGGAAGTGGCAGACCGGCTTTCTTCACGGCATCATAGAACTCTTCCACGTGTTCTCTGGAATGCCCGGGATCTATGGCAAGGGTGAGCCTTTTGCCGCAGATCAGCGACAGTGCGGGACGGTCGCGCGCTTCCTCAAAGGGATACAGATAGATGTCATTGCTTATCTTTTCCAGTTTCATGAATTCAATTTAGCATAAACGCCTTTTTCTTACAATCAGGGTCCGGAAAAAGACAGAGGCCGCATTTCCGTCGCATTTTGCGGCTTTTTTGTTAAGGTACCTTATAAAAAATGCGAAAAATGTATTGACTGAGGTCCGATTGTGCTAGAATATATTCAGTTATTAGAGGAGATTAAAAATGAGCAATGTATTCGGAGAGTGTTCTCTGTGCCACCAGCCTCTGACGCCTTACGGCTCGCTGGCCTGCGCGGAAGGAACGATCTGCCGCAACTGCGCCGCTCTGCTCTCGCCGTTTCTCACCAAGGAGGAAGTGGCGCAGATGAGCCTGCAGCAGCTTAACGAGCACATCGAATACCGCAAGGCCAATGCGGAAGCCCTCAAGGATCTGAAGATCAGCAAGGTGATTGACGGCAAGTACGATCTCTACTGTGACCAGGACAAGAAGAACATCCTGTTTGTCAAGGGCAAGGATGCCGTCAGGCAGAACGCCGACATCATACCGCTGAGCGCGGTGGAAAAGCTGCAGATCACAAAGCAGTACAACAAGAAAGATGCCGACTATGTTGACATCTTCGTCAAGGTATTCCTCCATGATTTCCGCTTCAAGTGCGTGGAATTCATGACCAACACCTTCCCGAAGACCGACGTCAACATAGAAGCATACCAGCAGGCCATGGATCTGGCCTACGAGTATCTGGACAAGATAAAGGAATTAGTTAGCATATAAGGAGGTATTGTATCATGACTGAATTCAAGAAAGGCAGAGAAAAGAACATCGTTGAAGGAAAGGGAAAGATCGAAAGAAGCGCCGAGGGACTGGGTCAGACCAAGTCCGCAAACCGCCCGACCGGTTTCCTGTCCGGACTTTTCAGTTTCTTTTCCGGCAAGAAAGAAGTAATAGAAGATGTAATTGAAGACGTCATTGAAGACGTCAAGGAAGGCATTGCGGAAAATGAAGAAAAATAGGACCTTCAGAACGCTGACTGCTCTTCTGGCAGTCCTGCTTGTTCTGTTCAGCTTCAGCGGCTGCACCAAGAAGCCCGATGATGATCCTACCAGAGGCTTCGGCTACAGCAACTACTACAACACCGCCAGCTGGACGCACGGCGACAACACCAAGCAGATGAACACCAATGTCGCTGCCGGTTCCCGGGAAAAGTACACGGACATCGTCGGCAACGGCAAGGATGTCTTCACCATCATGATCTACATGTGCGGCACCGACCTGGAAAGCCGCGGCAAGATGGCTACCTATGACATTACCGAGATGGCCAAGGCCACGATCTCCGATAACATCAACCTGCTGATCTATACCGGCGGCTGCCAGCAGTGGCACTTAGGCAACGGCCAGATCATCTCCACCAAGGTAAACCAGATCTACCGCATACTCAACGGCGGCCAGGCTGACCGTCTGGTCGACAACGCCGGCGCAGCGGCCATGACCAACAACAATACCCTGGAGAGCTTCCTTGACTACTGCATCGAAAACTACGAAGCAGACCGTTACGGCCTGATCTTCTGGGACCACGGTTCAGGTTCCGTCGGCGGCTACGGCCACGATGAGAAGTATCCCAACAACGGACCGATGAGCCCCGCCAAGATCGATGAGGCTCTGACCCATGCGGGAATCAAGTTCGACTTCGTCGGTTTTGACGCCTGCCTGATGGCTACCCTGGAGAACGCTCTGATGCTGGCACCCCATGCCGACTACATGATCGCTTCCGAGGAAGTTGAGCCGGGCATCGGCTGGTACTACACCGACTGGCTGACCGCTCTTTCCAAGAACACTTCCATGCCGACGCTGGAAATCGGCAAGAACATCATCGACACCTTCGTTTCCCAGACCGCCAAGGACGTACCGCAGCAGGTTGCTACCCTGTCGATCATTGACCTGGCCGAACTGGAAAACACAGTACCATCCAAACTGAGCGCCTTCTCCCAGTCCGCCAACGAACTGCTGAAGAACTCCCAGTACAGGACAGTGGCCAACGCCCGCAAGAACAGCCGTGAATTCGGTACCTCCCAGGGCGTCGACATGGTCGACTTCGTTGACCTGGCCAGCAACATCAATACTGCCGAAGGCAAGGCTCTGACCGAAGCGCTGTTAAGTGCCGTCAAGTACAACAACGTCTCCACGTCAATGTCCAACTCCTATGGCATTTCCATCTACTTCCCGTACAACAGCACCAAGTACGTCAACAACGTTCTGAAGAACTACGATGAACTGGACATGGACGCCAACTACACTGCCGTGGTCCGCAACTTCGTCAACTACCAGACCAGCGGACAGGTATCCTCAGGCGGCAGCACCAATCCGCTGTCATCACTGTCCGGCAGCTATTCCACCGATTCATACAGTTCTCAGACCTCCGTTGACCTGATATCCTCACTGCTGGGCGCCTTCCTGGGCGGCGGACTGAGCAACCAGTCCTCATCAACCGGCAGCTACAACCCGCTGTATGAACTCGGACTGAACCTGCTGTTCGGCCGCGATGCCGATGTCCAGCCGCTGGCTGAATACATCAGCAAGAACCACTTCGACGCGGACCTGACCTGGAAGGACGGCAAGATCGAGCTGACCAATGAACAGTGGGCACTGGTAGATGAACTCGTCCTCAACGTCTTCGTCGATGACGGCAAGGGCTACATTGACCTGGGCTGCGACGACACCTACACCATCGAGGGCAATGCCCTGAAGGAAGACGGCGGCAAGACCTGGCTGGCCTTAAGCTGTGACGAAGCCAACTGGACAGTCGTTCCCTACTACTACACCGATTCGACCTACAATGAAGACGGTTCCCAGTACACCATCAACGGCTACGTACCCGTGCTGCTGAACGGTGAGAAGGCTCACCTGCTTCTGAGCTTCACCAATGAGAATCCGAAGGGCGTCGTTGCCGGAGCCACCTACATCTATGATGAACCGGTAGTCGCCAAGAATTTCACCGGAACCGGTGACAATGAGGAACTGCCTGGCCTGAAGGACGGCGACGAACTGCAGTTCGTATGCGACTACTATGACTACAACGGCAACTTCGTTGACAGCTACATCCTCAATGATCCGTTTATCATCAACGGCACGATCCACATCGGTGACATCGACATCTCCGATTACAAGGTTCTGGCTACCTATCAGTTCACTGACATCTACCACCAGACCTACTGGACAACGCCGATCGGCAAATAGTCATCCCTGAACAGCCCGGTATGATGCCGGGCTTTCTTACGGCCTTGCATGGGCCGGTGAAAGAAAGATAACGAAAAGCACCCGAAGGTGCATTTTCGTTTGTTTCAGTAAGCGATCCTATAACAGTTCAATGCCTTCTTCGCGGCACTGATCGATCATCTGCTGAGGCCACAGGCTTGACTGGACCTCGCCGATGTGTACCTTGTTGAGCATCAGCAGACACAGTCTCGACTGACCGATACCTCCGCCCATCGTCAGCGGCAGCTGTCCAGCTGCCAGAGCCCTGTGGAAGGGCAGCTGCAGTCTGTCCGGACAGCCGGCGGCTGTCAGCTGGCTGATCAGGCTTTCCGGGCTGACCCGGATGCCCATGGAACTGATCTCCACGCTTCTTTCAAGCGGCTGATACCAGGTCAAAAGGTCACCGTTGAGCTGCCAGTCGTCATAGTCGGGAGCCCGGCCGTCATGGGGTTGACCGTCTGACAGCGGCGCGCCGATCTGTTCGACGAAGACCGTGCCGTACTGCCGGCAGATCTCATCTTCCCTCTGACGGGGATTCAGATGCGGATAGCGGTCCAGCAGCTGCTGGGAAGTGATGAACAGCACATTATGGCTGATCGCCGGCTGCAGGAAAGGATACTGGTCGATCAGAGCCTTCTGGGTATCGATGACGGCGTTCATGATCATGCTGACGGTCCCTTCCAGGAAAGACAGCGTGCGGTCTTCTTCGTTGATTACCTTCTCCCAGTCCCACTGGTCGACGTAGATGGAGTGGATGTTGTCCAGCTGCTCATCCCTTCTGATGGCGTTCATGTCCGTATAGATTCCCTTGAATCTTCTCAAGCCGTATTCCTTCAGGGCCAGACGCTTCCACTTGGCCAAAGAGTGCACGATCTCAGCTTCTTTGCCGATAGCCGGCACTTCAAAGCTGACCGGCCGCTCATAGCCGTTAAGGTTATCGTTAAGACCGCTGTCGCTGAAGACCATCAGCGGCGCTGACACTCTGGTCAGATGCAGTTCTTCCGCCAGCCGCCGTTCAAAGGTATCCTTGATGAACTTGATGGCGATCTGCGTCTGCAGCAGGTCCATTTCCTTTTCCGTATTCATTTATCCAACCTTCTTTCCGAAGAATCATTCTCCATTCAATCACTGCTGTTATCCCTCAGGTACTGACGCAGTTCTTCAGTCTGCGACCAGTATCTGATGCCCCAGTTTTCAAAATTCCACTGCTCCATGTATCCGTTGCATTCATAGTCAACGTACCACAGAAGCCCTTCGCTGATGACGAAGTTGGAGGGAAAGTAATCGATGTTCAGCCCAGCCGCTTTTGCCTTTTCCGCCATCGCTCTTACCTGAGGCAGATAAGCTTCCGCGCTTTTTCCCTCTTTCAGCAACTGAAGAATTGTCGGTCCTTCGATGTACTGCTTGATCAGCCTTTCATTATCCTCCTCGATGTCCAGCATCTTTGGGATCCTGATACCGGCAGCCAGCAGGCGCTGATAGTCATGGCGCTCAGCG
>JAFZBT010000169.1 GCA_017561615.1 Erysipelotrichaceae bacterium | reverse complement strand
GTAGAGAGCCTCGGTGGAACGCATGAAGGGGATGCAGTAGTAGTGTTCATTGAGTTTTCCTTCCTCAACGAACCGGCTGACCATCTGGTCAAATGAAGGCGCATCAAAGCGCACCTCGCTGCCCGCCAGGCCGTATTTCGCATCTACGTACAGTTCGTCCAGCGGCACCACCGTATTGTTTCCGGTCAGGTAGGTTGCCACATGATCCGGGTAGGTGATGCAGACGTTGGGAGTCGTCCCGGTGGCCATGTTGGTGATGACATCGTTGTAGATCCTTGAATAGTCGGTATACAGACGGATGTTGACCTTGATGTTGGGGTACAGCGCCTCAAAGTCGCTGACTGCCTTGTTGTAGATGGCGGTCTGATACTTGTTGGTATCGTTCTTGGCCCAGAAGACAATTTCGTAATTACGTGAAGTATCAAATTCTTCAGGCATTTCAAAGGCATTCAGCGAACGGGAACCGTGGCAGCCGTTTAATGGCAATGCCAGCATTAATGCCAGAACAGCCGATAATGCTCTTTTTACTTTTCTCATCCCTTGGTACCTCCTCTGGCCACACCCTCCATAATCTTCTTGTGGAAAGCCAAAAACAGGATCATTAACGGCAGGGAGATGACCACAACGGCAGCCATCATCGCCGGAATGTTTTCACGGCCGAAGCCGTTTTCTCTGATCTCCTGAATGCCGTTGGAAACCAGGAAGTGGCTCTGCTGGTCGGTGATCAGACGAGGCCAGACATAGGAATTCCAGCACTCGATGACCTTCAGGATGACGACGGTGACGATGGTCGGCCGGCAGATGGGAATCAGCACCTTGAAAAGGAACTTCAGATCGGAAGTGCCGTCCACCTTAGCGGCGGAGTAGATCTCATCAGGAACCTGCGAGAAGTTTTCCTTAAGCAGATAGATGTAGAAGATCGAGGTGATCGAAGGCAGTATCAGGCCCAGGAAAGTGTTGCGCATGTTCCAGTTGGTGATGGTGACGAAGTTGGTGATGACGACCAGCTCATTGGGGATCATCATCAGGGAAAGCAGAATGGTGAAGACCAGGTTGTTGCCCTTGAATTCCAGTTTGGAAAAGGCAAAGGCAGCTAAAATGATTACCAGCAGCATTCCTCCTGTTGTCAATACTGCGAAGATCAGGGTATTGAGCAGGTAACGGGCAAATGGTACTGCCGTAAAGACTTCGATGTAGTTTTCAATGGTTGGAGACAGGGTAAAGAACTTCGGCACGTACTCCGAAGTGTAGGACCCGTAGCTCTTGAAGGAGGTCAGGATCATCCAGTAGAAGGGGAAGATGACGCAGACCGCCCAGATGATCAGCAGACCGTAGGTAAGCACTTTCTTGATCCGCTGACGGCGGCGCAGCTGTCTTTCCATCTTTTCAAATTCGCTGTTCATCCGCTCACCCCCTAATAATGGACGTGCTTCTTGCTTACCAGCAGGTTGATGCAGGTAATGGACAGCACGATCGCAAACAGGATAATAGCTGCGGCTGAAGCGTAGGACGGATAGCCGCCGCCGTTGCCGTAA
The DNA here is from genome assembly GCA_017561615.1 of Erysipelotrichaceae bacterium. The sequence goes on along the minus strand of JAFZBT010000169.1, from coordinate 119 downwards.
AGCATGTCATAGACGTAGCCGACAATGGTATTCATGCCGGCAGCGTTCAGATCGACGCCGAAAAGAGCTACGGCATCGCTGTAGGCCTTGAAAGCGCCGATGAAGCCGGTGATGACCAG
>JAFZBT010000168.1 GCA_017561615.1 Erysipelotrichaceae bacterium | reverse complement strand
CTGATCGAGGAAACCGCCAAGGCGGTCAACCGCCGGCAAACTGTCGATGAGGCCTTCTATCAGAAACTGTACGGCAACGTGACATCGCTTTATCACCTGAATCAGATCAGCGCCGGCAGCGCCGGCAGAGCCGATCTGGGCCCGCTGCCCAGAACAGCTGTCATGCTGCTGGGCGGCCTGGCAGCTGTCTGGCTGTTCCTGGCAGTCTACTATCTGAATGACCTGCGCAAGAACAAATCAGGGAAGCAGAACTGAACGCGGAAAATGTCAGAAGGTCAATGCGTTGATTTTTCCGCTTTCCGGGTTCTATAATTATTAGGTAGTGATACTACAGAAGGAGTGAAACAATGAAGAAGTTATTTGTCTTAGTTTTAGCCTTAGTCATGGTCCTCTCCTTTGCCGGCTGCGGCAAGAAGGATGATCCCAAGAAGAAGGGTGAAGGCGTCATGACCCATGATCAGTACATCGCGGCTGATCTCAACAGCGAAGTAACCATTGAGACCTACGTCCAGGCCAAGCAGTCCTGGTGGAACAACAAGGGTACTTTCTATACTCAGGATGCTGACGGCGCCTACTTCCTGTATGAACTGCCCTGCACTGAGGAAGAGTACAACAAGCTGACGGAAGGTACCAAGATCAAGGTTACCGGCTTCAAGTCCGAATGGTCAGGCCAGGTCGAGATCATTGATGCCAAGTGGGAGATCGAAGAAGGCAATTACGTTGCCAAGGCTACCGATGTCACTGCCTTACTGGGCACTGACGATCTGATCAAGCACATGACCGAGAAGGTTACCTTCAACGGCATGAAAGTCGAACCCAGCACCGATCCCAACGGCAAGGAAGTTGCCTTCCTGTACAACTGGGACGGTTCCGGTGAGCCGGGCAGCGACCTGTACTTCAACGTATCGATCAACGGTTCAGTTTATCAGTTCACGGTTGAGTCCTACCTGTGCGGCAAGGATACCGATGTCTACAAGGCTGTTGAAGCTCTGCAGATCGGTCAGACTGTCGACATGGAAGGCTTCCTGTACTGGTATAACGGCCCCAACCCGCATATCACCAAGGTAGTCGTCAAGTAGCAGCGGAAAACCGCAGGAAACTGAAAAGAAATGAAGCTGCCGGCTGAAAGCCGGCAGTTTTCTGTTAGAATGAAGAAGGAAAACCAATGGGGTGAGAATATGAAAAGAAAAATTATCATCATGCTGATCGTGACCTGTGCCTTGCTGGCTGCAGCCGGCTGCGGCAATAAGGGAGAGCAGGCCGGAAAAGAAGATCCGCCGGTCGTCGATGAGACGCTGGTCGTCATCAACGGACTGGAGTTCCATCTTGATACCCAGGCTGAGTTTGAAGGCGCCGGCTATCTGGCGGTCTCCGATTTCCAGGAAGTCAGACAGCCGATCTACGTACAGTACAGCTATCTGCAGCAGGACAGTTCCAATCTGCTGTTCTTCCGCATCTTCTTCTATAAGAATCAGAAATTCAAGTACGCCATTAACGATCTGGGCCTGGACAAGAACATTCCGCTTACCGAGGGGAAAACCGAGAATTTCGAATACAGTTATTATCCTCAGCCGCGTGATGACGGCGGAACCATCCACTTCTACTTCGTCGAGCGCAACGGCAGTACCTATGTCCTGCACTTTGTCTCCCGTTACGACATCAGCGATTTCGAGCAGAAGGTTCTTAAATCGATCCGCTTTGCCGACTGAACAGGGGAAACCGGGCTGCCGCCGCTGGCCGGCAGCTTTTCTTTTGGGAAAACGGATGTGCTTGTGAATATTTGTGACCGTGTTGTTCGTAAATGTGATGCAATATCAGAGCCCCGGTATTAAAATATAGTTCAGTATGGAAGCAGGGGAAGAAGAAAAAAATAGAGTCCTGGATCTATGCAGTAATGAAAACGGAAAGACGACTCCGAAACGTGTAGGGTGGCATATTT
>JAFZBT010000167.1 GCA_017561615.1 Erysipelotrichaceae bacterium | reverse complement strand
GTTGGCCTGTTTGGTCTCGCCGATGTAATAGCCCTGCCAGTTGAATCCGTCAGAACTCAGGTAGACAACGCCGTCGCTCTCGACGGCTTCGCTGACCTTGCCGTAGTTGATGGCGGCGACCCTCTTGAGATCCTCATCGAAATAGATAACCTCGCCGCTGCCGTCAGCCTTGCTGACGACGGCCAGGTAGGCGCTCTTGCGGACGCTCTGGCAGCCGCCGGAAAGCAGGACGGCCAGAACGATAAGCAGTTTCCATAATTTACTCATTGCCGCTCTTCCTTTCAAACAGCTGAACCAGGAAGTCGACCGTAGTGTCGGCCTGGCTTAAGGCCAGCAGTCTTTCGTTTCCCTGCCGGGAAGTCGTATGGTAATAGGGCATCATCCGCCACAGGTTGGCGATGTCCTGGGATGTTTCCAGATGGATCGGATAACGGACATTTCTCTGACCGGCGAGATGGAAGTCCGGGAGCCGGTAGCCCTCTTCCTGGTTGTAGTAGGGCTGCTCGTAAGCGATCTGCTTGAGCTGATAAAGATGTTCTCTGCCCGGGGTTACCGCGATCAGATGACCGCCTGGCCTTACGATGCGGGCGAACTCTTCGGCGCTGTAAGGGGTAAAGACGCTCATCAGCCCGTCCAGCGCGCCGTCGTCAAAGGGCAAATGGAAGACGTTGCCGACAAAGCAGACGGCCTCGGGATTACTGCGGGCGCATCTGGCCACCGCCTTCTTGGCGATGTCGGTGGCGTAGAAGCGCAGGGGCAGATCCTGCAGAAACTGCAGGTAATAGCCGGTGCCGCAGCCGGCATCCAGAAAGCTCTCCCCGGCCTGGAAGCTGCTGCTGACCGTTTCCCTGATCGCTTCAGCCAGCGGCTGATAGTAGCCCCTGGTCAGAAAGCCGTCGCGGCTGGCGATCGAAACACCGTCATCGCCGGGATTGGCCGAGTGCCTGATGAGAAGGTTGACGTAGCCCTGGGAGGCAATGTCAAAGCTGTGCCCTTGGGCACACCGGTAACATTTCTCCGCTCTGACAAGCTCCTTGCCGCAGTTGGGGCATCTCAGCATCTTCTCTTCTCCCTCTCTCATTGTAAAAAAGGATAGAAAGAATTCTATCCTGATCAGTCTACCTTTTCCAGATCGACGTAGCTGACTTCGACCGGAGTCTCACGTCCGAAGACGATGGAAAGAACTCTGGCGGTCTCCGAGCTGTCGTCCATGCTCTGAATGGTGCCTTCCACATTGACGAAGGCGCCGGACAGGATCTTGACGCGGTCGCCGACCGTGAAGTTGACGACGATCTTGTGGTCGTTCTGGCCCAGCTTGCGCAGGATCGGATCGATCTCCTCATCCGGTACGGAGAACGGCTTGGCGCCGCCGCCCGATGAACCGATGAATCCGGTGACGCCGGGCGTGTTACGGACGACATACCAGATCTTGTCGGTCATGATCATTTCCACGAACAGGTAGCCGGGGAACAGATTTCTGATCTTCTTGATCTGCTTGCCGTTCTTGATGTCGATCTCTTCCTCTTCAGCGATGACGATGCGGAAGATGTAGTCCTGAAGTTCTTCGTTGGCGATCCTGGTCTCCAGGCTTTCCTTGACGTTGCGCTCATGGCCGGCGTAGGTGTTGACTACGTACCAGTGCTTCTCGTCTTCCGGCTTGGTTACGGGGGTCTCTACGGTGTTGTTATTCTCGTCCATTACTTACCTACTCCGATCAGAACCAGGAACTCTGAGATCAGCAGATCGCAGATGACGAAGAAGATCGCGAAAAGAACGCAGAATACGATGACCTTTCCGCTGTTGCTCATCAGTTCAGAGAACTTCGGCCATCTTACTCTCTTGGCCTCCGTCTGGACACCGGTGAAGAAACCGGTGATCTTTTCCCAAAGGGATGTGCTGCTCTTAGTCTGCTTGTTGTTTTCCTTTGCCATGGTACGCCTCCTACTTCGTTTCCTTATGCAACGTATGCCTGCCGCATTTCTTACAGTACTTTACTAACTCCAGCCGTTCAGTTCGGTTTTTCCGGTTACGAGTGGTAGTGTAATTTCTGGATAGGCATTCGCTGCAGGTCAGTATCACCTTATCGCTCATAAAAAAAACCTCCTAAAGGTACCTATACTGTAGCACGGGAGGCTGAATTAGTCAAATAAATATGCAATTCTCCGGCGGATCCGCTGAACGGAATTGTCAACGTCCTTCCTGCTGATGCCCAGAAGGTCCGCGGTTTCCTGATAACTGTAGCCCTGAGTGCGCAGGATCAGCACCCGGCGGTCTTTGGGGCAGTCCTCCAGCAGCAGGTAGATCTGCCGCAGCAGGGCGCTGTGGCGGCTGAGCTGGCCGGGGTCCCGGGAAGCGTCGGCGCTCAGGGTATCGCTGAGGTAAAGTCCGTCGGTATCCCTGATCATCCTGTCCAGCGACAGCGGGCTGAGGTAGTCCTGACGGCTGATGCGCCGGATGTGACGCAGGGTGGAATGCATCTGGCGTTCGATGCACATCAGCATGAAGCTGCGCAGGCTCATCTGGCGGTCAGCGCGGTAATAATGGACGGCGTTGAGCAGTCCCAGCCGGGCGGCCTGCATGGCCTCGTCAGGTTCAAAGGCCTGCCAGTGGGCCTTCATGGAAGCGTAGGTCTTGATGACAAAGGGGTGAACCATCTCCAGTAACATCCCGAAGGCCTGCTGCTGGCCCTTGCGGTACATGTAGAGAAGTTCGTATTCATTGTCATCCGTCATGCTCTTTCCCTTTATCTAACGGGAAAGCGGCTGTCGTAGATCTGATACATCATGATGCCGGCGGCCACGGAGGCGTTGAGCGACTCCATGCCGTTTTCCATCGGCATTCTGACCAGTATGTCGCAGTTTTCCTCCACCAGCCTGCGCATGCCATCGCCTTCCGAGCCGACTACCATGACTACCGGCATGTCGTAATCCACGCTGCGGTAGTCCCGGTCCGCCTTTTCAAGCATCGCGGGGTCGAACGTGCGGATGCGGGTGCGATAATTCTCCTTCGCACGGCGGGACGCCATGAACGCGCGGTCGTACAGCTCTTCGATGGCGATGTTTTCCTCCGCGAAGCAGATGCCGAACGCGGGCAGGAAGCCGACGGAGGTGCCGTAGTCCACGATGAGCTTGTGGATGCTGTCGTAAAGCG
>JAFZBT010000166.1 GCA_017561615.1 Erysipelotrichaceae bacterium | reverse complement strand
GGCGGTAATGCCCTTCCCCAGACCGGAAACGACACCGCCCGTAACAAAGATGAATTTACACATGTGCAGACCTCCTTAAACAAAAAAACAACATCCACTGATGTCATTGACTCGAAGGGCTTTAAAAGCTCCATCACACCTTTGTCAATGCGTGAATGTTTCAATTTGTACGGCCGTACACATTAAACTATTTAAGAGTATAAACCCGGAAAATTATCCCTGTCAATTATCTTTGAGACGATTTTTATGAAAAGATTTTTGAGAATTTTCATAGGCTCCAACAGCGCTTCAGGTTGTTGAACAGGGACTGAACCGATTGATGATTTTTGCGCAGAAAAAGCAGTCAGAAGCTCAGGAAGAAGCTCACTGCTTCAGGGAAAAATAAGGCTTCAGGACAATTGGCTTCCTAAGGCTTCAGGAGCACTTCGCCGGCCTTACGGCTCTGGTATTTGCCCTTGACCATAACGGCCTGGCCGTTGATGTAGACATATTCAATGCCTTCCGGCTTATGATCCGGGACCTTTTCATCGACCTTCAGGTTATTGGGGTCGATGATGGTCAGGTCAGCCTTGTATCCGGGACGGAGATAGCCTCTTTCCGGAATGTGATAGCGGTCAGCGGTGGCGCCGGTCATCTTGCGGACGATCCGTTCCACCGGCATGCCGTAGCGCTGAGCCAGCAGGAAGAACTGCGGGAAGGTCTGGAAGGCGGCGATGTTCTGCAGGCCTTTTTCCTCGACCCAGGCGTCGGTCATGAAGACGGAAAGGTCATCTTCCATCAGTCTTCTGACGATCTCGTCATTGTAGTACTTGCCCAGGTAGATGGAACCGGCGCGGTTGGACAGTTCGACCAGCTTCAGGTACATGTCGATTGGCTTGACGCCTTCTTCCTCAGCCAGCTGGGCAACGGTCTTGCCTTCGTATTCCGGATGATCGTCGGAAATGTAGGCGACGACCATGTCGGGCCAGTCAATGCCCAGTACCTTGCGGTACATCAGGATGGTGAGTGAAAGCTTGAAGCGGTTGATTGGCTTGGCGGCTTCTTCCTTGCTTAAAGCGGCGTACCACTCCGGGAAGACGACGGTAATGACGGAAGCGCCGTAGTGGAAGGCGTAGTTGTCAAAGGCAAGCGGATAGCCTTCTTCACTGTTTCTGTGGAAGACAGCGAGCATCTTGTCCAGAAGCTTCCAGCTTCTCTGACCGGTAAAGATCAGATGGCTGTATTCCATCCGGCAGCCGGCTTCCTTCATCAGGTCAACGACCTCGTCCAGGCCCATTTCCAGATGCGACTTTTTGGTAAACAGCGGATAGTCCGCGGAGACGATCGAGCAGGCGCGGGGATGAACGGTGACGATGCCGTCATACTTGGCCACTTCGCTGGCAAAGGCGATCAGCTCGTCATGCTTGCTGTAGCGGTTGGGTTCATACATGAAGCCGAAGGAGCCGCCGAAGGCACCGCCCTCCATGGCTTCCCGGACATGTTCTCTGATCTCTTCGATCTGCTGCTCCGTATAGGGTGTGTTGTCATAACCGGTCATGCCGGCCCGGATGGAACCGTTGCCGATCAGAGGCGCCATGTTGACGTACAGAATGCCCTTGGCTCTCTTCTTGAAGTCGGCAAAGGAACCGGGATGCTGGCAGTCAAACAGACCGCCGCCGATCTTGTCCTTATGGGGAGTATCCTTGCTCATGCCGAAAGGCGAGAAGGAACAGTTGCCGGTGATCTGGGTGGTGATTCCCTGTTCGATGAAAGGCCGGTAGAATTTCTCGGCGTCCTTGCGGTCATAGAAGAAGTCGTTGTGTGAGTGAGCGTCGATCAGTCCCGGGCAGACATTAAGTCCGCTGACATCGATCACTTCATCGGCCTTCTCGTTGATTGTCTTTTCTACTTTCAGGATGCGGTCATCTTCGATCAGTACATCGCCCTTATAGGGAGCAGAGCCGCTGCCGTCGATGATGGTTCCGTTCTTAAACAGTGTTTTCATATCGTGTCCCCCTGTTATGAGGAAATTATAAAACAAAACCGCCGATTTCACCAAAGGAAAAGGATGCTGCTAGGCATCCCTGCCAGTTGACTTGATCAGTTGCCGCTCAGGCATTGAATAATGTATTCAACGGTCAGCTGCTGTTGCTGCTGCGGGCTTATGACAGCTTCACGGTCACCGGACTGGGCGCCGTAATTGCCGAATTGGGCATGATTGCCTCCGGGGATTACGTATTCAAACAGATGATCGGAAGCATACTGTCTGCCGTCGATGACCTTATCAGTGTTCAGTACACCATCCAGTGAACCATAGATCACGATTTCCAGATCCTCTTTATCCAGTGGCTTTGTCGGGTAAGCCGCCAGAAGGATTAGTCCGTTCAGTTTCTGGTGGTCGGCAGCGTACAGCGCTGCCATGGCGCCGCCCAGAGAGTGACCGCCGATGAACCAGCGGTCATACTGGTAAGCCGAGATGATGCCATCAGCCCTGTTCTTGCCGAAGACAGCCAACCGGAATGGCATACTGATGAGGAAGGTGTCAACACCCTGCTCAGCCAGCTGGCGCAACAGAGGAGCATAGGCGGTTTCTTCAACCTTGCCACCGGGATAGAAAACCAGGGCATCAGCTGTTCCCGGACCATCAAAGAAGAATCCCTGAGAGATCCAGCTGACGGTCACTCTTTCATCGGGAACCAAAGCTTCCGATGCCAAGTCGTCGGCAGAATAATTGATCCCTGAATAGATGAAAAAGGCTGCCAGCAGCAGGGC
>JAFZBT010000165.1 GCA_017561615.1 Erysipelotrichaceae bacterium | reverse complement strand
TCCCTGAAAAAGGCATTTCCGTTCCGTCTTCATAAAACTTTACGTAATTATATGCTACTATGTCAGCATCCGTATCAATGGCTTTATTAACTGTTTTCTGAATTAAATCCGGCGAACACAAGTCGTCAGAATCAAAAAACAGAACATATTCTCCTTTGATTTGCTTTAAACCATAGTTTCTCGCTGCTCCGGCGCCTGCATTTGGTTGATTATAGACTCGTATTCTAGAGTCTTTTTTTGCATTTGTGTTTAAAACATCAAGAGATTCGTCTGTAGATCCATCATTAACACAGATAATCTCTATATTAGAATATGATTGATTACAGAGGCAATCTAGCGTTTCTTGCAAGTATGCCTGAACATTATAAACAGGAACAACTATTGAAACCATACGATCCTCTTCCATACTATACCCCCACAAGTAATAAGACACGCTATCATCGCATTATTCTTCATCTATATAAGATAATTATAGGAAAAGCTGAAATCATAAACAAGTTTGGACATAGTTTTGTGCATCACCTTTTCTTTCTGATTCTTTCGCTAGTAATGTTTATGGGTTAAGTGTCAAAACAAAGTGTTTGTTGTTATAATGAAATAAAGACATTCATTGAAAGGAATTAATAATATGGGTTTATTTGACAAACTGTTTGGAAATAAAGAACTCAAAACATATGAAGACAGCGATGTTGTCGCTCCGGTGACCGGCAAATTCGTTAGGAATGCTGACATTCCCGATCCTGTCTTTGCTCAGGAAATGTTGGGAAAGACCCTCGCCATCAAGCCAACTGGCTATCGGGCTGTTGCGCCTGCTAACGGCACTTTGGAAGTGCTGTTTCCGACCGGTCATGCCTATGCGGTCAGAGCAGCTGACGGAACCGGTTTTCTGATCCATGTGGGAATTGACACCGTAAACCTGAAAGGCAAAGGTTTTAAAGTTCTTGCCAAACAGGGAGATATCGTGAAAGCTGGCCAGCCAATTGTCAAGATCGATCCGGAACTGATAGAGGAACTGGGATACAGCCCCATCACCATGCTGATTATCAGCGAAAATCCTGCAGAACGTGAATTCAATTTCAAAGCAGACAGCTTTTACAATGAAGGTGAAATTATCGCATAAACTTAGTTAAGTTTCATTTTTCAGATTATAACAGTGAGTAACTCGCCACATGTTTTCAATGGATGAGGAGGACCTGTCTTGAAAGAAAAAATCATAAGACTTCTATTAGAAGGAACGCTAATACGGAAAATACATAACAAGATTACCAATCCGTTTCAATCAGCCAGAAAACTGATAGACAAAGTGCTGTCTTTAATCGCAAAAAGACTATACGTACCTGGTATCAATATTCAAAACAACAAGGTTTTCGTAATGACTTATGACAATTCGTACAGCTGTAACCCCAAATACATTGTTGATGAACTTTTGAAGAGAAATCTTGATCTTGATATTGTCTGGGCAATTCCAGCCTCCACGAAAGCAGAACCGACTTATTTCCCCAAAGAAATAAAACTAGTTAGGAGAGGATCATTGGAGATGATCAATGAGCAGGCCAGCGCTAGAATCTGGATCGACAATGCGCTGAACTGCGTATGGTTTGATGTCCCCAAGAAAAACGGACAGGTTTACATCAACACCTGGCACGGCAGCATGGGCATTAAGAAACTGTCAGGAAATGCCCACTGGATGCATAGAGCCTCTTTGTGCCGAAACGTTACCGATTACATAATCACCAATAGCACTTATGATGAGGAAGTCTTCACGCAGACTTTCTGGAAAGGCGTACCCTTCCTTAAGATCGGCCACCCAAGAAATGACCTGCTGATGAATGAAGATCTGTGTAAAGAGCACCGAAAGAAAGTGCTGGAATTCTATCACCTGGAAGAGCCCTGCAACATCTTCATGTACGCTCCCACCTTCCGGGAAAACACCGGTGATTATCAGTTTGATCTGGACTACGAGGCTGTCCATAAAGCGCTGACCAACCGTTTCGGAGGCAAGTGGTATGTAATCGTCCGGCTCCACTACAAGGACAAAGCCAAAGCCAACCAGCTTACCTACAATGACCACATACTGAACGGAACTCTCTACCCGGACATGCAGGACCTGCTGGCCGCTGCCGACATCGGCATGTCAGATTACTCCAGCTGGCCATATGATTATATTCTGAGAAGAAAGCCGATATTCATCTATGCTCCGGATCTCAGCGATTATGAAGGCGGAAGAGGTTTCTACTATCCGATTGAAACTACCCCGTTCCCGATTGCCCGCACCAACGCTGAGGTGCTGGCAAACATTGCTTCATTTGACCCGGCGCCTTACGCTGAAGGCGTTGAGGCCTTCCTGAAGGATAAGGGCTGCTACGAGACCGGTCAGGCCGCCAAGCTGTGCGTTGACTTCATCATTGACATCATCAACAGAAATGATTAATAATCCACCAGTGAACTGGTGGATTCTCGTTTGCAGACCAGAGTATATGTTGCCTCGCTTAATGTCAGGCAAATTGGAGGTATAACAATTGATTACCGATGGTTATTGGAAGTTAGAATTATGGCACAATAAACAAAGAATAATCATTTGGTCTTTCATAAACCGTTTTGTACGTTCAAGATTTAGCGAGCATTGCGTTAGTAGAGAGTTTTTGTATTCTGCTACAGTAATTCGCAAGATATGCGATGATGATAAAGAGGCCAGAGCTTTATTCAGGCAATCCCAACAACCAGAGCCTTCTTTAGAAGTTCTCAAATATCGAGTGCCCATGAGAAAAATACCATTTATTGGGGATAAGGACTTCATTTTTCATAGAATCGATGCTGAAGATTATGATTATTCAAGTGCAACAGAAATCAAATATGACTTAGCTGTATTATGCAGCAAGATTATTCATTCTTATGTTTGGTCATGTGTGTATAAGGATAAATGGATATATGCGATTGCCTTTGCATCAGACACAGACAAAGAGAAAGAAATCTTCTTGTTGAAAGTAGAAGATTGGATTAAAACTATCGAGCATTGTTTAACTTATGCAACGATTTGATTGAGACGTGAATCAAACGCCGAAATCTATATCAAATTGATATAACATGTTATAAGCTCGTTTTCCTTCGGTTTCCGTGTCGGCAGACAGCCAAAAGTTAATCATATTTCTCGGCAACAAAAACCTGTTTCCTAAATAATTACCTGTTACGTTTCCTTTATCACAGCAAGCACATTAGTCGCCATAAGAGATAAGCGCTTTCCTTATTCCTTCAACAGTCGATCTGTTAAGTCTCTTACGGTCAGTCGTATGAACGAGTCTGCCAAGTTCCTCAACGCTGTCCAGAATGTATTCACTCGCCACCGGACTATTATCCTCCGTAAGCAGAACATATCCCTTTACCCAGACATTGAATCCCTGTTCCCGCAGATAATTTGCCAGAATATGGATTTCCCTCTTTAACTGAATGATCGGGTTTCTGACGCTCTTAACATAGACATTGTATCCGGAGCTCATATGATATTTGGTCCATTCCCGGTCATTTTCATCGCCTTCCAGCTCGCCACTGTAGTACTTGACTTCGACGATGAAAACCCCGTAACTGTTGACGATGACATCATCTAATTCCGTTCTCATGCCGTCGTAAATGATTTCCACGTTGCAAAGAAGAACATCTTCTTCATTCAGCTGATCTTTGATCCACTCCCTGGCATTGATTTCAGCTTTTCTTCCAGCCTTTCGCGCCGGGCTCTCGAATACCTGCCGGCCATTAGCCAGAATAATCATGGCTATGACCACAAAAGCAACAAATATAATATACAGTATCTCCATATGAGCCTTTCAAAACAGAGACTTTTTCAGTCTCTGTGTTCTTTCTTCCATCTCTTGATGGCTTCCAGCCGGTCCTTGAAGCGCACTTCGTTTCCCTGGATCGTCGGGTGATAGTAAACCTTGTCAGCCAGCGAATCGGGCAGGCACTGCATGTTGGTCAGTTTGGCCTCGGTGTCATGGGCGTACTGGTAGCCCTTGCCGTAATCCAGTTCCTTCATCAGCTTGGTAGGCGCATTGCGGATGACCAGCGGTACAGGTTCCGCCAGCGTATTGCGGGCATCGTCAGCCGCCTGCCCGTAGGCAATGTAACAGGCATTGGACTTCGGAGCGATCGACATGTAAATCACCGCTTCGGCCAGATGTACGCTGCATTCCGGCATGCCGATGTAATGGCAGGCCTGGTAGGCGTTGATGGCCACGTTCAGGGCGTTGGTATCGGCCAGGCCGATGTCTTCGGAGGCGAACCTGGTCACCCTTCTGGCCACGTACAGCGGATCCTCACCCGCTTCCAGCATCCGGGCCAGCCAGTAGACGGCGGCGTCGGGATCGGAATTGCGCATGGACTTGTGCAGAGCGGAAATGATGTTGTAGTGCTCTTCCCCGTCCGGTCGTACAGCAGGGCCTTGCGGCTCAGGGAATCCTCAATGATTTCCCGGGAAATATGAACGGTTCCTTCCTTATCGGTCTCGCCGTTGATGACCACCATGTCCAGCATGGTGAGGGCATTGCGGGCGTCGCCGTTGGCGAAGGAAGCGATCATCTTCAGATCGTCTTCGCTGATGTCGACCCTGGTATCGCCATAACCGCGCTCATCGGTGAGCGCGTTTTTCAGAAGCGTCAGGATGTCTTCAGCTGACAGTTCCTTCAGCACGAAGACCCGGCATCTCGACAGTAAGGCGTTGTTGATCTCAAAGGAAGGATTTTCGGTGGTGGCGCCGATCAGGATGATCGACCCTCTTTCCACGTAAGGCAGGAAGGCGTCCTGCTGAGCCTTGTTGAAGCGGTGGATCTCATCGACGAAGACGATGGTGCGCATGCCCATGTGGCGGTTCATTTCCGCCTCTTCCATGACCTTCTTGATCTCCTTGATGCCGGAATTGACGGCGGAGAAGGTTATGAACTGGCTCTTGGTCCTGGCCGCGATGATTCGGGCCAGCGTTGTCTTGCCGACTCCCGGAGGGCCCCAGAAAATCATCGAGGAAATGTTGTCGCTCTCGATCATCTTTCTGAGTATCCGCCCTTCGCCGATCAGCTGCTCTTGCCCGACGAACTCTTCCAGAGAGCGCGGGCGCATGCGGGAAGCCAGCGGTTCGCTGTTCATCTTTTCAAACAGGGATGCATATTCCATGTTTCCACCTCCTTGCAGGTGTCTGTATTCATTATAAACCATTATGAACGATCAACCCATTCAGAACTCTTTCGATCTCCTGGCGGCTGTTGTTAATGCTGCCCTGGATCATCTCCCGGCTGCCGCCGCCCTGGAAGTTCAGCTTCTGACGCAGATCCTCAGCCAGCTGCTTCATGTCGGTCTTCTCAGAAGCCATTACGAAGCGGTAACCGGCTGAATCATTGCCGTTGAAGCCGGCGCACAGGCTTTCGGGATGCGCAGCCAGCTGTTCATTGATGACTTCCCTGATGTCCTTTTCCAGGCAGTCCTCGGTAAAGAACAGTGCCAGTGAACTGTCATTGCTGCTCAGCTGTTCCCTTAACAGGGCGATCCGGCAAGCCGACAGTTCCTTGGTCAGCCGGTAGATCTCGGCGTTCATGTCGGCGATCCTGCGGGGCAGTTGGTCCTTCTGAGCGCTCAGAGCGTGAACCAGAGAGTCGGTCACTTCCATGTTCTCTCTAAGCAGATCCAAGGCCCGCTGACCGCTGGCGATGTACAGGCGTACGCCGCTCTTGTGCTTCTGGCAGCTGACGATCTTCAGCATGCCCACTTCGCCGGTACGGCTGACGTGGGGCGCACAGCAGGCGCAGACGTCCACGCCGGGGATAGTCACGATGCGGATCCGGCCGCTGAGTTCCTTCTTGGACCGGTAGTTCAGGCAGGCCAGTTGTTTTTCATCAGGAAAGCTGACCATGACCTGCTTATCAGACCAGATGGCTTCATTGGCCTTCTGCTCTGCCTCCTTCAGTTCTTCCTCATTAAGTGGATAGTCGTAGTCGACGGTACAGCTGTCTTCCGTCAGCCGGAAGCCGACGTTATTACAGCCGTGAGCATGACAGATGATGCCGGAAAGGATGTGCTCGCCGGTATGATTCTGCATCAGCTCAAACCTTCTGTTCCAATCGATGATGCCATGCACCCTGCTTCCCGGTGTTAACGGACGGTCAGTATAGTGAATGACGGTATCTTCATGCATCTGCGCGTCTCTTACGGCAGCTTCGTCAAGATATCCCCGGTCAGCGATTTGGCCACCCTGCTCAGGGAAGAAGGCTGTCTGATCCAGGATGACCGCATAGCCGCCTTCCTCTGTCGGCTGACAGGAAAGCACCCGGGCGTCAAATTCCTGCTGGTAGCTGTCTTCATCGTAAAGCGTTCTTGTTTTCTCCATTTGGCTAACCTCGTTTCAGCGCTGTTTCTCTCTGACCATGTACTGACTGTCCAGGGCCTGCTTCTCGAAGCCTTCCAGCTCCAGTTCCAGTTCCCGGGCGCTCATCCTTAAGCCGCCGTTAGTGACGATCATGTTCTGCACGGCCTGGTCAGAGGAGGCGACCGTTATCTCATAGTCCTTGCTGTAATCGTGGACCAGTTTTTCAATGTAGGAGTCCGCTGTCTGATTCTGGCGGGTGTAGACTACGGAGACTTCCTGGCCGAAATCCACCTTGCCGTAGTTGTCTTCCTTCTTATAGGCGTCAAAGACGGCGATGACCTTGCAGCCCTTGTAGCCGGCGTAGCTGGACAGCTGATTGATGATCAGATCCCGGGCGCCGTCGAAGTTCTCCTCGATCATTGAGGAGCTCTTACGGAAATAGTGCATCAGGTTGTAGCCGTCCGCAATCAGCAATTTAGGTCTGGCCTTCCTGATGACGATCTTCTTCTTTTCATCTTCCGTCCGTCGGGACGAATCATACTTCTTTTTCATGTTGCGGTTACGGCCGTTGACGCTGGCGAAGACGCTCTTGAGTTCGGCCTCGGAGATGCTGTAGCGGTTATGCGTCAGCGGCGCTGAACTTACCGGCATCTTGGCTGCCTTGATGTGCATGTAGTTTTCCACCTGGTCCCAGGGCACGTAGAAGCCGGCGCCGTGCTGGCAGAAGACCGAACCGGTCGGGTTGCGCAGGTCGCTTTCGCTGTCATAGCCGATCTCTTCAATGATCTTCTGTTCGTCCAGGCAGCGGTCATAGCCCTGCACGCTCAGGGACAGCTGACCGGCGCCGCCGCTGTGGGACATCAGCGTCTGGTGGTAATTCTGCATTAACCGCACCGGGGCGCTGCCGGTGATCCGGATGCGGTCCTCATCGACGTCTTCCAGCTTATACTGAGACTTCATGTTATCCAGGTCATACAGCAGGGAACTCAGGTAGATCCTCTGCGCCTGGATGATGAAGCCGTAGTAGGGCTCCAACAGAACGCTCCGGGCCTTCTTAAGGCCCTGGCGCACCGCCCGGTAGGTAGCCTGGCGGAAGTCGCCGCCTTCGGTATGCTTCTCATGGGCCTTGCCGGCGATGACGGTGATCTTCATGTCGGTGATCGGGGAACGGGTCAGAACGCCCAGGTGCCGCTTTTCCTGCAGGTGGGTCATGATCAGCCGCTGCCAGTTGACGGCCAGGGTGCCTTCCGGCACCTCATTGGCGAACACCAGCCCGGCGCCCCGGGGCAGCGGCTGCAGACGCAGATGCACTTCAGCGTAGTGGCGCAGCGGCTCAAAGTGGCCGACGCCCTCGACCGCATTCTCAATGGTCTCCCGGTAGAGAATGTCGCTCTCGCCGAAGCCGACCGTCACGCCGGTCCTTTTCTTGATGATGTTGGTGATTACCTCTATCTGGATTTCCCCCATCAGGGAAACGTGGATGTCCTTCATTTCCTCCGCGGCGCTGACGCGGATCTGCGGGTCTTCCTGAGCCAGGATCTGCAGCTGCTTAAGCATCATGTTCTTGTCGCAGCCCTCCGGCAGGATGACCTTATAGCGCATGAAGGGTTCCATGAAGCCGGCGCTGCCGCTTTTCTCAAAGCCCAGGCCCTGACCGGCCTGCAGACCTTCCGGCCCCCGGAAAGCCACGATGTCCCCG
>JAFZBT010000014.1 GCA_017561615.1 Erysipelotrichaceae bacterium | reverse complement strand
TCATCATGCCCGGCGACCCCAAGAGATGCGCCAAGATCGCCGCTTACTTTGACGATGCCCAGCTGGTCGGTGACAGCCGTGAGTTCGTCACTTACACCGGTTATCTTAACGGCAAGAAGGTTTCCGTTACTTCCACCGGCATCGGCGGTCCGAGCGCTTCCATTGCCATGGAAGAACTGATCAAGTGCGGAGCCCACACCTTCGTCAGAATCGGCACCTGCGGTGGCATGCAGCTGGATGTCAGAGGCGGCGATGTCGTCGTCGCCACCGGCGCCATCCGCGCGGAAGGCACCACCAAGGAATACGCTCCGATCGAGTTCCCGGCCGTTCCGACGCTGGAAGTCGTCAACGCGCTGGTTCAGGCCTGCGAGAATCTGGGTGTTACCCATCACGAAGGCGTTGTTCAGTGCAAGGATGCCTTCTATGGTCAGCATCGTCCCGAGACCCTGCCCAACGGTCAGGAACTGTTAAGAAAATGGGATGCCTGGCTGCAGTTAGGCACCGTGGCCAGTGAAATGGAATCCGCTGCCCTGTTCATCGTGGCCGCCTACAACCGCGTCAGAGTGGGAAGCTGCTTCCTGGTTGTCGCCAATCAGGAAAGAGCCAAGGCCGGCATGGAAAACACCCAGGTCCATGATACTGACCGGGCCATCCGTGTAGCCGTTGAAGCCATCAAGATCCTGATGGCCAAAGACGAGAAGAAATAAATGGCCGAGCTGGAAAACATCCAGTTATCGGATGACAGAAAAAAAGTCATAATCATCGACCAGACTCAGCTGCCCAACCGGCTGGAGTATCTTTACCTTGACCGGCTGGAAGATTGTTATCAGGCGATAAAGAAACTGCAGATCAGAGGCGCACCGGCCATCGGCATCTTTGCCGGCTACAGCATGTACGTCCTTTCCCGGCAGTACGCTGATCTTCCCTATGAACAGTTTCTGGCCAGATTCAGGCAGCAGAAGGAATATCTCAATTCCTCCCGCCCGACGGCGGTGAACCTCAACTGGGCGCTGGAAAGAGTCCTGAAGGTCGTTGAAGACAATAAGGATCTGCCTAACGAAAAGATCGTCGAATTAGTCGGCGATGAAGCTCATAAGATCCACGAAGAAGACAAGGAAATGTGTCTGAAGATCTGCGAATACGGCCTTACCCTTCTGCATGACGGTGACGGCGTTCTCACCCACTGCAACACCGGTCCCTTGGCGACCAGCCGGGGCACGGCCATTGGCCCATTGTTACTGGGGGCCAGGCGGGGAATGAACTTCCACGTTTACGCCGATGAGACCAGGCCGCTGTTACAGGGCGCCAGACTGACCACCTTTGAACTGATGAACGGCGGGGTCGACGTTACGCTGATCTGCGACAACATGGCTTCCCTGGTCATGAAAAACGGCTGGGTTAATATCTGTCTGGTGGGCTGTGACCGCATTGCGGCCAACGGCGACTTTGCCAACAAGATCGGCACCAGCGGCGTGGCCATTCTGGCCAGACACTACGGCATACCGGTCTACTCCTTAGGCCCCAGCAGTACCATTGACCTGAACTGCCCGGATGGCGATCACATCAAGATCGAAATGAGAGAGCCTTCCGAAGTTGCCGAGATGTGGTACAAGGAAAGAATGGCTCCGCAGGACTGCAAGTGCTACAACCCGTCATTTGACGTTACCGATCACACGCTGATCAGCGGGTTCGTTACTGAAAAGGGCATTGTCTATCCACCCTTCGAAGAAAACTTCCGGAAATTGTTTGGCTGAAGCGCGTAAGCAGGAAAATAAAGTAAAGAATACTGGGAATGATATGTGCCCAGTATTTTTTAGTGTTGATTGAGTAAACAAGAGCAAGAAAAGTGCATGTGTTGATTGATAACACGTCTAGAAAAATGTAATACATTAATGTAAACTGGCCAAGAAAAATGCAAAACAAAGGAAGGAGAATGAACGGTAATCAGGGGAAAGAATAAACGACCTGATTATTTCAGGCCGTCCTTTTTGTGAGACTTTCATGATCTTTTCCTATTTATTCAGCGGCGCGTA
>JAFZBT010000164.1 GCA_017561615.1 Erysipelotrichaceae bacterium | reverse complement strand
CCTTATAATAAACCTTGGTCACTTCCACCGGCTGTTCATTCATGCCGATGATGGACTGATGGATGATGGCGTTTTCGTCTTCGAAGTTAAGGCCGCTGGTCCTGAACGTGGAATTGCTGTTGGGCCACAGGAAAACCAGTGCTATTGAAAGCACCAATGCTCCGAGTATGGTGGCTGTTCTCAGCAGTTTCTTGTTCATGACTCATACTCCTTGTTGAAAAAGCTGTTCAGGTTGGGCTGGAACACCAGGGTGATCTCACCGGTCTGGCCGTTACGGTGCTTGCCGATGATCACACCAATAAAGTAGTGGGCATCAGAAGTCTGTTCGTTCTCTTCTTCGTTTTCGTCATTTTCAGACTGGTTTATACGGTACAGGAACAGGACCATGTCGGCGTCCTGCTCAATGGAACCCGATTCACGCAGGTCGGAAAGCAGCGGACGGTTGTCCTTCCTGCCTCTCTGTTCCACCAGACGGGACAGCTGGGACAGCGCGATGACCGGGACGTTCATTTCCCTGGCCAGCGCCTTCAGGTTACGCGAGATCTCCGAAACTTCCTGCTGACGGGATTCGCTGTGATGGGTCGGTGTTATTAACTGCAGGTAGTCGATGATGATCAGATCCAGATGGCCGTCTTCCTTCAGCTTGCGGCACTTGGCCGCGATCTCGTTGACCTTGATGTCCGAAGACTCATCGAAAAACAGATTGGCTTCCGAAATCTTGCGGGCCGCATTGTTGATCCTGCCGTAGTCACTGTCGGAAAGGTTCTTGCCGGTACGGATGCTCATGCCATTGACCATTGCTTCGGCGCTTAACATACGCATGGCCAGCTGCACCGTCGGCATTTCCAGGGAGAAGATGGCGACGCTCTTCTTATGCATTACGGCCGCATTAAGAGCCAGGTTCAGCGCAAAGGCCGTCTTTCCCACGGCCGTACGGGCCGCCAGGATGATCAGGTCGCCCTTCTGGAAGCCGTTGGTATATCTGTCCAGCAGCCGGTAGCCGCTGGGAACGCCGGTCATGCCCTGGGTATTCTGCAGGTTCTTCAGCTGTTCCATGACCGCATTCATGGCCTGCTGGCTGTTCAGCACGTTTCCGGTCTTGGCTCCCTGCCGGGTCACGCCCAGAATGCTGTTTTCGGCCTGCGCCAGAATGTCGTCGAAGTCGGCGCTGTTGTTCTGCGCGTCGTCGATGATGGAACTGCTGGTATCGATCAGCTTTCTCAGAAGGGCCTTCTGCCTGATGGTGTCAATGTAGAAGTCCACGTTCTGGCTGCTGAAAGGCATGTCGGCGATCTCGGTAATGTATTCCGGTCCGCCGACCAGGTTGATCAGCTTGGTATCGGTAAGCCGGGTGATCACGCTGGTGATGTCGACCGGCATCTTTTCATCATTGAGGTCATTGATGGTGCGGTAGATCTTGCGGTGCTTGTCCAGATAAAAATCCTCAGCCTGCAGGTTCTTTTCGTAGGCCTTGAATATGCTGTCGGGATAAACGATCAGTGAACCGAGCAGGCTCTGCTCGGCATCGACACTGTTGGGGTACTGAGG
>JAFZBT010000163.1 GCA_017561615.1 Erysipelotrichaceae bacterium | reverse complement strand
GCCGACGGCATCAGCATAACCAACACCAATCCTTACAGGCTGCTGAAGCTCTATCACCAGTGGGACGTCAACGGCTATCACGGCGCTGATCCGCTGATGGCGATGCTTTATGCCCCCTGCTTTGACCTGGCCGGACTTCAGGCAAAACTGCCGCAGGAGACCGGTTATCGGATCTTCAGAAACACGGTCGACAGAGTCGGGCAGCTGAAACTGGGCCCCGACCGGGAAACCAACCTGCAGAGAGCTGCTGATTACCTTCCGCTGATCGGCAAAGACGACCGGATCGATCCGGAAGTCATCCGCCTGCTGGCCCAGGAACTGGGAAGGGACTGCTGTTCGTTCATCAGCGAGTACGCCCTGATCCGCAGCAGTGAGGACGAAGAAGCGCTCCGTCTGATCACCAATGTAATAACCGGTTATCTGCGCTACAATCCGGAAGGCAGCTATGCCGATGTCTATGACACCGTTGTTTCCAACCGGGTCGGCAGATCAGCCAGCCGTCAGGGCAGCCTGATAGTAACCGACATCCCGGGCGCGCTGTCCTGCTGCCGCCGGCATCTGTTTGTCATCGGCCTGTCCGCCGGCAATTTCCCGGGAGCGGTAAGGGAGAACTACCTGCTGCTGGATGATGATCTGAAGCTGTACGGTAATGACGTTCCCCTGTCCTCAAGACTGATCGAAAGAAAGAAGAGCGACCTGTTCAATCTGCTGGAACTGAACAGCGCCATCGGCGCTGACATCAGGCTTTCCTATTCCTGCTATGACATGGCAGCGATCAAGGAGGAAAACGCCTCCTCGGTGCTGTTTGAAATCTACCGGATACAGAATCCTGACAGCAGCATTGAAGATTTTGAGGAACTGCTGAAAAAGGGAGAGACCTCATATCTGCAGAACCGGCTTTCCGTATCATCGCAGGTCATCAGTTCGCTGACGCCGGAACAGATGATCGAACAGATCCCGCGGGGTGACGTAACTGACCGTCCGTACGAGGGCATCAGATCATTCTCACCCTCAGCCCTGGAGTCTTTCTTCAGCTGTCCCAAGAGGTTCTACCTCACCAACATTCTGGGCATCGAAGAACCGGATCCGGACGATCCGTTTACGGTCATTGATGCCCGTGACATGGGTACGCTGGTCCATGAAGCCATGGAGTATCTCGCGGCTGATCCCGATGTGAGTCCCGGCGAATTCAAAAGGCATGCTGAAGACATGTTTGCTAATTTCCTGAAAACCAGAACGCCGGTCAACGCTGAAGCTGCCGAAGTGGCCAGAAAGGAATTCATGAACATGGCCGTCAACGGTTACCGCAACGACCCGCACAACCGGATACTGGCCGCTGAAAAGACAGTCAGAGTGACCCACCGGGAGAGCGGAATCGAGATCTTCGGTATTCCTGACCGGGTGGAAATTGACACTGACGGCAGATATCTGATCGCCGACTATAAGACCAAGAGAAGGATTGAACATGTCGATAACGACATTGATACCTGCATTCAGGTAGTCCTTTACGCATACATGATGAAGTACAGCCGTGATTATCGGCTGCCCATTGCCTACTGCACATACCGGTACCTGCGCTACCGTCGGACCGTTAACTGTGTCTACGACGACGCCATGGAGCAGCAGCTGGCCAAAAAGATGATGGAAGTAAAGACCGCCCTTGATGAGGGCCATTTCCCCTGCCTGCCGGATGAGGATAACTGCCGGTACTGCCGATTCGCTTCCATCTGCGGCAAAGAAAGAGAAGACGAGGTGGCGGAAAATGAGTGATGATCAGGCCCGCAGAGACATAATTACCAACGTAAACAGGAATTACTTCGTCGAGGCCGGCGCCGGTTCCGGAAAGACGACCATGCTGGTTGAAAGAATGGTGGCAATGGTTGAACAGGGAATTCCGGCAGAGAAGATCTGTACGATCACCTTTACCAAGGCGGCAGCGAATGAGTTCTATGCCCGTTTCCAGAAGAGGCTTTCGGAAAGAAGCGCTGACGAGCACCGGGATCAATACCATCCCGGACAGCTTACCGTCCAGACTGAAGAAACCAGGGAAAGGTGCCGGAAAGCTCTGCTGAACATCGATTCGTGCTTCATGGGCACCATTGACTCCTTCTGCAACATGATCCTTTCCGAGCATCCGCTGGAAGCCTCAATCCCCGCCAATTCAACCGTCGTTGAGGAAGCCGACATCGTGGACAGATATCTGCAGGAATACTCCCGGATCATGGTCAGCGATGACTACGCTGATCTCCGGGAAAAGTTCAGAATATTCGTCAATACCCAGCGTGATCCGGAAAAGGTCTTCCGGGAAGTTCTGACGGCAACTCTTTCGGTAAGAGATGCGGATTTCGTATACGAAAAGCCGCAGTTTGCCAGCGTTGACAGGCAGTTTGCCCGGGACAGGGCTGATCTGATCGAACTGCTGGATAAACTGCAGAAGAACCCGGATATCGCCTACCGGAAACAGAACAGCGGGGAGAGAGATCCTGAATGGGACGTTCTTGAGGACCGCTTTGCGGATCTCGCCGAAGCCAGCTGGGACAGCCGCTTCACTTTCGTGCTTGACACTCTGAAGAAGATCCGCGATCTGAGGGTACGGCCTTTTGAAGGAATCGCGGAATATTTCGGCGCCTCCTTCCGGCGGCTGGATCCTCATGAAAGCCGGGGAAAGATCAGCTGGTATGAACTTGCGGCTGAAGGTTTCAGGGACGTCCTGGAAACACTGACCGACTATCAGGCAACCATTGCCCTGGATTTCACGGTTGAATGCATGCGCACAATGTCCGGCGTCATGCGGAAACAGGGCAGTCTGTCTTTCTTTGACTACAAGCTGTACCTCCGCGACATGCTCAGGGAGGATGCCGGAAACGGCCATAAGCTGATCGACCACATATTCAGCAGACACAGTTACTTCCTGATCGACGAATTCCAGGATACCGATCCCATGCAGGCGGAGATCTTCTTCTATCTCGCTGCCCAGCAGTTCGATTCCGACTGGAAGAAATGCATCGCCCACCCGGGCTCGCTGTTCATCGTCGGTGACCCCAAGCAGTCCATCTACCGTTTCAAGAACGCTGACGTGGCTTCCTTCAAGAAGGTCAGAAGCCTTTTCAGCGGACGCAACGGCGAAGTTCTGAAACTGACGTCCAACTTCCGGTCGACCCTGACTCTGCACCGGTGGTTCAACACGGTGTTCGGAGAGCATCTGCTGAACGCTGATACGGAAGATCAGAGCCGCTATGAGATGATCACAAACAGGGACCAGGACGACGGCTTTGTCACCGGCGTATACCGATACCGGCCGGAAAACGTGAAGGATGATTCCCCGGAAGTGCTCGAGATGATCAGTACGCTGGTCGGCAATCCGGAGATACTTATCGGTAACGGCAAGGCGATCAGGTATAAGGACATCATGATCATTACCTCGGGCAAGGCCCAGCTCAACAGATACGTAAAGGCCTTTACTCAGAACCATGTTCCCTTCAGGGTAGAAGGCGACATCGACTTCAATGAATGCCCGGCCCTGTGTGATCTTGTTTCCGTCTTCCGGGCGGTCGTCTATCCGGATAGCGGCTTCTATCTCTATGATGCCCTTAACAGCCGGATCTTCGGCATTACTCCCGAAGTTCTGATGGCCATCAGGGCGGATATCAGGAACATGAAGTCCGGCGGCGTATTTGATCCGGATAATGAATCTGTAAAGAAAAAAACGGAACTGCTGAACAGGCTGTCCGCCAGAAGCAGGAACATCTCACCCTCAGCGCTTCTGTCCGAGATGATCGATGAGCTGAGGATCTTCGCGGTTTCCGGTACCCGCAATACGGAATACGTGTATTATGTGCTGGAACTGCTGAGAGAACGGGAAGCCAGCGGCGAGATATCCTGCTGTCAGGATGCAGTCAGCTATCTCAATGACCTCATGAGCAATAAGACCAGGATGGAAAGATGCGTTTCCCTGGAAAAGAACGATGACCGCGTCCATCTGGCCAACCTGCATAAGGTCAAGGGTCTGGAAGCTCCGGTCGTCATTCTGGCCGGTACCCGAAAGACAGCTGCCAGAAGGTCGCCGAGCAAACGGGTCGAGTACAGCGGCGACGAACCGAAGTGCTACATGCTGCTGATCAGCAGCGATGACAATAAAGTATATCTTCCCTATAAGGACAGGTTCGGAAAGAAAGACCGGGAGGCCATTTCAGCGGAAGCGGAAAGGATCAGACAGCTGTATGTGGCGGCTACCAGAGCCGGAAGGATCCTCATTATCGCTGATGAGAACCCCTGGAAGGACCTTTCCCAGTTTGTCTCTCAGGATTTCACCGACGCCTTCGCTGTCAGAAAGCCGCAGCCGTTTGTCCCGGAGAAGGCGGATGGGCAGATCCTTTATGATAAGTCTGCGAGCATAATCAGAAACGATTCCCTCAGCCGACAGTCTTCCGTAAGCATCCATAAGCCGAGCGACATTGAGTTTGAAACGGTTACGGAAAGAATCGAGACAGTCAGTACGAAGAGAAATCCCAAGCTCATCGGCACGCTGGTTCACCGGATGATGGAGATCATTGTTTCATCAGCTGATAATGCTGATCGGCAGGAACTGATCGGCAGTCTGTGCGCAAGCCTTGATACGCCGGATGATCACTACTATTCCGACATCCTGCGCAGTGTATGGACTACGGTTCATGAAGGCGGCTATCCGCAGGCTAACGGGACGGAGCCCGACATTCTCAGTGAACTGCTGTCGGCTGATGAAGCATACTGCGAGATCCCCTTCTCCTTCCGCGATGGAGAAAATTCCGTCACCACCGGCATCATCGACGTGCTGTACCGCAGGGGCGAGCAGTGGTTTGTCGTAGACTACAAGACGAACGCTGATGAAGATGATCTGGATGAAAAGTATCTTGATCAGCTGAATGAATACCGCAAGGTCGTCAGCCGGCAGACGGGAAAAGAGGCTTACGCTCGGGTGTATCACATAAATGTCGAAGGTGACCTCTCTCAAAGCTGAGGAAAAAGGAGTTCATCTGTCATGATCAGGAGGTGCATATGCAGTTTCACGAATACGGCAGCACAGCGGGCAAAACGGTAATGGTCATGCATGGAATGCTGTGCGACTGGCAGAAATTCCGTGAGATCTTCAAACCGCTGGAAGAGGAATTCCGGGTGATCTATCCGGCCATGACCGGGTGTTATGAGAATTCACCGGATTTTCAGAGTTTCGGCAGCGAATGTGCGGAAATAGAGCGGTATGTAGCGGAAAACCATCACGGAAAGCTGGATGCCGTGATCGGCATTTCCCAGGGAGCGACACTGATGTCCATTCTGCTTTCCCGCCGGGGCGTTCAGGCTGAAAAGGCGATACTGGATGGCGTCTATGTGGCTCATCAGGGGAAACTGTGCGCGCAGCTGGCCTTCAGGGCTTTTGCCAGAATGCAGAAAAACGGCGGCATGCCTTCCAGGGCTTTTGTGAAGGCGCTTCCCCTCATGGGGCTTGATGAAAGCGATCTGGATGAATTCAAGCTGATGTATTGGAACAGCAGCCAGGAAAGCATGAAGGCGAATCTTCTGGAAAACTATACCTACAGAGTTCCTGACGGTTTCCGGATCGATGACACGAAGGTCTATCTGTGGTGCGGAAGCAGGGAACCTTATGCCCTTAAGTCCCATGCAATACTTAAGAAGCACCTGATAGATTACGAGGAAACGGTATTTGACGGATTCGGACACGGGCAGAAGATGATCAGAGATACCCGTGATTATCTGGACAGGATCAGAGAGATCCTGTCAAAGACAGAAAAAGACCGGTGAAGCCATATTTCCGACAACGAAGAGAACCGGATGGTGAAGACTTCGCTGTTCAGGGAATTGATGCAGGACATGATAAAAGGCCAGTTGTACTGGCCTTTGTTTTATCTGTGACTAATGATGTCTTCTGCGTCTGCGCTTCAGCGCCCGGATGATCAGGGCCAGGATAACGGCGACGATCAGAACGCATAGAGCGAAGAAACCGAGGATCATCCAGCTGATGATGTTGTAGGAACTGTTGCGGTTGTGGTTGGGCTTCTCCACCTCACATACCCGGAAGGTTATTTCCTTCTGCGGCAGCCCCTGCAGATGAGCGCGGTAAATGCCTTCTTCCTCCTTGTTCAGCTGTCCGGCATTGAACTGAGATACATAATGGGGAGTCCTGATTTCAATGTCCAGACTGCCAAAGGAAGACCAGGTTCTGGCCGGGGAACTCAGATAAGTGAAGTCGTAATAGAAGGGGTCATAGTAGCCATCGATGCCTGGATAGAGCGGAGCGGTGACCTCGTTGACGACGGACTGGCCGGCCGGAACGGAAAGCTGGTAGACATAGCCGCAGATCAGGCCGTCGTGCATCACATAACGGCAGTTGAGCAGATCAATGACCGGATAGTCGCTGAGTGAGTCTCTGAGCCAGGAAATGAAGCAGTTGTAGCGGTCGGTTTCGCTGATTCCCTCGATGTCGAACACTTCTTCCGCCAGATCTGTCAGCATGATCTTTTCGCTTCCGGTCAGTGTCAGGTGGCCGCTGACCTCCTGCTTGAGATCGGCAGCCTGATAGAAGCGGACATCTTCAATGTAGTTTTCTTCGCCGATCAGATACAGGCTGAAGATCCGGTCATCTTCACGCGAGTAGAAAATGCCGAAGCGGATTTTCCCGTCATCATCGTTATAACCGTTCAGCTGGCTGATAATGGCAACTTTATCACTGGCCATGGTGAGAGCACAGTAAATGCCCTCGTTGGTATCGATGCGATAGTCATATCTGGTCAGCACCGTGTCTTCCCTGAAGAGCGGATCATCCATCTTTCCGTCCTGAAGACGGTTCAGAGCCTTGGCGATGTCGAATTCGCCACTCTGATAGTAATAGCGAAGCTGCTTGTCAGCCGGCTTGCCGTCAGTAACGACCGCATAGAGATCGCTGCTCAGGAAATCCAATTCGGGAGCGTAGAAGGGAAGGCTTCCGAAGGGAAAGTAGAGTGTCGCATTGACATCATAGTCAGCCGGATTATGGAATGTATAGACGGCGGTGACGCTGCTGTCGATGCTGTTGAAGGCTTCGGTGCTGTCGTAGCCTCTTTCCGGCAGTTCGTTGATATTGAAAATCAGCTTTTCGTTAGTGACCTGCAGCGGGCAGTCTTCGGAAAGAGCGTAGACGTCATTGTTGTCGCTGCCATACCAGTACATCAGGGCAGAATTAGCCGAGACGCCTGCGGTACTGATGCCCATCATCAGAATGAATACCAGCAATGCTTTCAATAACTTCATATCATGTTCCTCGCTTTCAGATACAGGTACAGCAATGCCAGCTGAATCACGATGATGGCCGGTATGCCGATGGTAAACAGACGGTGCCGGGTCTTGTGATGAAACCACTTCATCCCGGCCAGCACGCCGACGCTGCCGCCGGCCAGGGCCAGCAGAAACAGCGTTTTCTCACTGATCCGCCATCTGCCCTTTACGGCCTTGCGCTTGTCGGCAAGCATGCAGAGAAGAGCGGAGGCGTTAATGACTGCCAGATAAACAAGAAGGTACTTCATGCCAGTTTGATGCGGTTGTGCAGGACCTTGCCGATGATCCTGACGTTGCGGGAGAGCACATCGTCCCGGCTGAGAATGATGGGGCTGTATTCTTCGTTGGCCGGCTGCAGGATCATGCAGTCGTCTCTGAAGAAGACCTGCTTGACGGTGGCGTCCTGATTGTCCAGCAATACGACGCCGATGTCACCGTTGTCCAGGTAGTCCTGACGGTGGACGTAGAGCAGATCGCCGGGCAGGATGCGGGCATCCTTCATTGAATCGCCGACTACCTGCAGATAGAAGCAGTCAGGATGGCGGGCATCGTCGGGATAGACATGCTCAAAGCCGATGTACTGCTGCTGGGCATCCAGCGGCTCGCCGCCCCGGACAATGCCCAGGATCGGGATCTCGCTCTTCAGTCCGGCGCTCAGGTCGCTGTGCATGAAGTCCTCGACTTCCACCTGGAAGTATTCCGCCAGCTTCAGAATGGTTTTGTAGGGCGGTACGGCACTGCCGTCTTCCCACTTCTGAATGGTGGTAAAGGACTTATAGCCCATCTGATCGGCCAGTTCGTTCTGGGAGATGTGGTTGAGTCGGCGCAGATAGCGCAGGTTTCTGGCAAATTCCATAATGGTAACCTCCATTTATCCAGTTTCAGTATAGCGGAAAATTGAAAATAAATCAAGTTTATATATTGAATATGATTCAAGTAGATGCTAGAATGCAGATATGAACAGAGTCATACTGCATTGCGACCTCAACAGCTTCTATGCTTCCGTGGAAGAACTTTACCATCCGGAGACCCGGGGACTGCCGATGGCGGTCGGCGGGGACGTTGACGCGCGCCACGGCATCATTCTGGCCAAGAACCAGCTGGCCAAGAAAGCCGGGGTACAGACCGGTGAGGCTCTGTGGCAGGCCAGGGTCAAATGTCCTGATCTGATCATCTACAAGCCCAACTATCCAAGGTACATGCTGTTTTCCCGCCGGGTCAGGGAGATCTTCCATGACTATACTGACCTGATCGAGCCCTTCGGGCTGGATGAGGCCTGGCTGGATGTGACCGGCAGCGGCATCTACGGGACCGGTGAGCAGATCGCCGACACACTGAGAAAGAGGATCTTCAGTGAGCTGGGAGTTACCGCTTCGGTAGGGGTCAGCTTCAACAAGATCTTCGCCAAGCTGGGCTCGGATCTGCGCAAACCGGACTTCACTACCGTCATCAGCCGCGATAACTACCGGCAGCTGGTCTGGCCGCTGGCCTGCGGAGAGCTTCTGTATGTCGGCCGGTCCTCGCAGCGCCGTCTGGCCGAATGCGGCATCGAGACCATCGGTCAGCTGGCGCAGACCGATCCGAAGATGCTGCGGAAGATACTGGGAAAGTGGGGAGAGGTACTGTGGTCGTTTGCCAACGGCTATGATGACTCACCAGTAGCCCGCTATGACAGCAGCGAGATCATCAAGTCCATCGGCAACAGCGTCACCTGCTACCGCGATCTGGCGACTGAGCAGGATCTGGACATCGTCATGTATGTGCTGGCGGAAAGCGTCGCTTCCCGGCTGCGGGACCATGGCTTCCAGTGCCGGCTGGTCAGCATCTACCTGCGCACCAACGAGCTGCTGTGCTTCAGCCGGCAGATGATCGTGGAGCCGACCAACCTGGCCAGCGAGATCATGAAGGCGGTCAGGACATTATACAAAAACAACTATCACTGGGAAAAACCGTTAAGAAGTGTCGGGGTACGGGCAGGAAAGCTGGTCGCTGAGCAGAGCGGAAGACAGCTGTCCCTGTTTACGGACGAAGAACAGCGGCAGAAGGAAGGCCGGCTGGAGCGGACGATCGATGACATCCGCAGCCGCTATGGCTTTTACAGTATCCGCCGGCTGTCCATGCTGATGGACCAGCCTCTGAGCAGCTTTGACCCCAAGGGTGAGCACGTCATCTTTCCGGAATCATATTTTTAGAGAGGAATTGAGATCATGAAACAGTTTGTTGACGTCATCTGTCTGTATCAGCGCACCGGCCAGATCAAGCCGTTATACATCCTCTGGGAAGACGGCAGCCGCTATGCCATTGACCGCATCACCCAGATCGTTCCCGCCGCTTCCCTGCGCAGCGGAGGAATGGGCCTGCGCTACACCTGCCGCATCGGCTCTCAGCAGCGTTACCTCTTTCTGGAGGAGGGCAAGAGGTTCATCGAAAGACCGCAGATACACTAGAGACAGCTGCAGGGCCTTGAAAGCCAGCCGGCTTTACAAAGCCCTGTTTCTTTAGTAAATTGATGAAGTAAGGGAGCATGCGGACATGAAGAAGAAAATTACTCTGATAATCATTTTAGCCCTGCTACTGGCCGGCGGTTCATTCTTCGCCTGCCGGTATTTTACGGCACGTCAGAAATACGACATCGTCCTTAAGGACAGGGGAGAGTTTTCCTATGGAGAAAAGGCGGTGATCAGGGATCTGGTGACCTCCGGGAAAAACGTGGAACTGCTTAATGGCAGTGAGGAAATTGATACTTCCGTCCTCGGTGAGCAGACAGTCACGGTCCGCTTCCGGCAGATCCATACCGGTGAGGAAATCAGCAGGGAAGTCGTAGTTGACGTTCAGGATCGGACGGCTCCAGTGA
This sequence comes from Erysipelotrichaceae bacterium, assembly GCA_017561615.1. Next base: position 6,419 of record JAFZBT010000163.1, on the reverse strand, counting down.
TAACAGTTCTTCATGACAGCGAGCAGATCGTAAAGGGCGAGACCATTGACCTGCTTCCCTATGCCATCGTCGAGGACAATCTGGATGACCATGTCATCTTGAAGTTGGAAGGCGAATATGATTATCGCTCAGCCGGTATCTACCCGGTTAAGTTTGTGGCTGAGGACGCCTCAGGCAACCGCTCGGAAGCCGACTTTACCCTTACGGTCGTCGAGAGCAAGAATGATCTCGCATCCGTCTATCCGCATCATCCCAAGGGCTATGACTACAAGCTGATCGTCAACATTCACAACCAGACGGTCAGGATCTACCGCTGGGACGGCAGTGACTACAATGATCTTCTGAAGATCTTCACCTGCTCGACCGGTGATTCTACGCCCAAGCGCATCGGCACCTGGCAGACGCCGATTAACTATCGCTGGAAATGGCTCTTCGGCGGCGTGTACGGGCAGTATGCGACCCGGATCATTCAGACCTGTCTGTTCCATTCGGTTCCCTATTTCGAGAACGGAAAACCGGATTCACTGGAATACCTGGAGTACAACAAGCTGGGTACCGCGGCTTCGATGGGCTGCGTGCGCTTAAGGGTCATCGACGTCAAGTGGATCTATGACAACTGTCCGATCGGCACCACGGTCGTCATTAAGGATGATCCTGCCGATACCATACCGGTACAGTGGCTTGAGCAGATCGACGTCAATTCACCAAACCGGGGCTGGGATCCGACCGATCCGGACCCGAACAATCCGTGGCATAAGAACTAGGATATGAAAAGAGCGATGATCATCCTGCTGTGTCTGCTGATAAGCGGCTGCAGCAGTCAGAAAAAAGCAGAATACAGGCAGATTACCCAGCAACAGGCCATGGAGATCATGGAAAGCGAGAGCGGCTACATCATTCTCGATGTGAGAAGACCGGATGAATTTGCCGAAGGGCACATTCCAGGCGCCATCTGCCTGCCCAATGAGCAGATCGGTACCTCTGAGCCGGATATTCTGCCTGACAAGAAGCAGCTGATCCTGGTCTACTGCCGCAGCGGCAACCGCTCCAAGCAGGCTTCGGAAAAGCTGGCCGCCATGGGCTATGAGAACGTCATGGAATTCGGCGGCATCATAACCTGGCCGGGAGAAATAACCAGGGATTGATGATCAGGGAGCGCAGGCTCCCTTTTTTCAGGGAAAGACAATCATATCCGTTGCGTAGGCAGCTGGCTAACGGTTATCATAAGAGTGCAGGAAAGACGGGAGGACAGCTTATGATAAGGGCAATACTATTTGATCTGGATGGCGTACTGATCGACAGTGAGGCCTATGAACAGCGGCTGAACGCCCGTTTTCTTGAAGAGTACAATTATAAAACCGATATTTCCGCCTTCACGTCCATCATCGGAATCGGCGCCGGCATGGACTGGCGGGCCATTCTGAAAGAGCACATGGATCCCCGGGATGACAAGGACGAACTGCTGGACAGATGGGTGGAACTGATGGACAGCAAGCGCGACGACTATCCCTTTGACCAGCTGATGTTTCCGGAAGTTCCGGAAGTGCTGCGTCAGCTGAAAAAGGAAGGCTATAAACTGGCTGTCTGCTCCTCCTCTTCACAGTATTATGTTGACAGGGCGATTGACCTGTGCGGCATCCGCGAATATCTGGATCTGGCCGTTTCCGGTCATCAGTTCAACCGCTGCAAGCCCTTCCCCGATGTTTATTATCATGCCCGTGATCAGTTTGATCTGACCAGCGATGAATGTCTGGTCGTCGAAGATTCCGTCAACGGCATTCTGGCCGGCTTAAACGCCGGAATGAAGGTCGTGGCCCGGAAGGATAATACCTTCGGCATGGATCAGTCAGCAGCTGACTACATGATCGGGGATCTCCGGCAGCTTGATGATATTCTGAATCAGTTGAACAGGGATCAGTAAACCACATGATAAAAGGCCGCATGCATGAGCAGGCGGCCTTTGCTTGATAATGCCCGTTTACTTCTTTTCGGACTGCAGATCCAGGTAGAGGTCGTTGCGGCTCTTGGTCTTGACCTTGTTTTCATCGCGGAACTTCAGCAGGTTTTCATGGGGATGGAAGTTGTTGGTGGCTTCCGTCCGCAGATAGCTGAGGGTCTGGATGACGGCCAGCTTGTAGAGCGGGCCGTAGAGGTAATCGGTCTGTCCGGAAAGCCGCAGGGTGATCGCGTCGGCGCTCTTGGCGTCATTACTGACCAGGATGACGCGATCGGTAATGGTGCGGACGGCTTCAGCGGAGTCGATGACCCGTCTTGAAGAAGAATGATCATTGTTGTCGATGAAGACGACCAGGCTTTCGGGATCGCAGGGGTAGATGGGCCCGTGCAGGAATTCCTCGGTCTCATCGGCGATGGCGGGAATGCAGCTGGTTTCCGAAGTCTTCAGGGCAGCCTCGGTAGCAACACCCAGAGCCGGACCGGAGCCGACATACCAGACCTTGTTGCAGCCGGTGATGGCATCGCGGTGATCATTGAAGAATTCGATGGTCCGGTCGGTGGCTTCAACATGCAGCTTCATGGCCTTCCGCATTTCCTCAAGAGCGTCCTGGTACTGCTGGTATTTCAGCTTGCCTCTGTTCAGGGCAACTCTCAGGCTGAAGAGCATCAGATAGGCGGCCAGGGAGGTAACGCCCTTGGTGACGAAGCCGACCTTTTCCTCGCCGCAGCGGTAGTTGACGGTCAGATCAGCGAGCTTCTTGGCATCGCAGTCATCGCGTCCCACCAGAGCGACGGTCTTGGCTCCGTTCTTCTTGGCATGCTTCAGGGCATCCAGGGTATTGGTGGAGCAGCCGGACTGGGAAATGAACAGCGGCATCGTCTTTCCCAGTTCATCACGGTGATGGATGAAGGTATAGGGGTTGACGATCCTGACGCTGCTGAAGTACTTCCTCATCAGTTCCTCAGCGCACAGAGTGCCGTTGCAGGAGGAACCGGAAGCGACGACGGTGATGCCGTCGTAGCCGTTGTCAAGGTAGAAGTCGACCAGCTGGGAGGTGATCTCATCAGCATGGTCAATGTTGTTCAGGATCACTTCGGGAGTTTCCCTGATGTAGTCAAGCATGGTGATGTCGCTCATAGTTTATCCTTTCCTCTTACCGTCCAGGTAAGCAATGTACTGATCATAGGTCATCGAAGGCTTGAAGGCTTCCGTAACCTTTCTGACTTTCTGCGGGTCGGCCAGCAGGTCGTAAACGGTATCAGCCAGAACCTTGGCCTGGGTGATGTAGACTTCCTCAGGATCCTTGATGTACATGTCAGCACCGTGCAGATTGCCGCCGATGCCGCAGTAGCCGTACTGGATAAGCGGCTTGAAGGCAGCGATGTCGCCGACGTCGCCGGCTGCCATCGAGCTTTCGCCATGCCTGATCTGATCCTCTGGATAGAACTGCAGCAGATTGGGGTAGAGTACCTCGTTAAGCTCATCGCTTTGAACCAGGGGCAGATAGCCTGGGGTATCTTCGATCTCGGCACTGCCGCCCAGCGCCTGGGCGCAATGGCTAGCTACGTTGTCAATCTGATCATTGAGTTCAAACAGGAACTGGAAGTTGCTGGTGCGCACGTAGCATTCGTACACCACTTCCGAAGGGATCGAGTTGACGGTGTCGCCGCCCTTGTCGATCATGCCGTGCAGCCTGACCGAGTCTTCCTCCCGGAAGGTCTCTCTCAGCATGTTGACAGCATCCAGGAAGAGTACGCACATGTTCAGGGCGTTATGACCCTTGTCCGGCCCCATGGCGGCATGAGCCGTCTTGCCATGGAAAGTGATGCGCTTGTAGATGAAGCCGGCCAGCCGGGAACCGATGGAGAAATGATATTTGTCGGTCTGCGAACAGGCGTGCAGGTGAATCAGCAGGTCTTCCTCATCGAAGATGCGCTCCACCAGCATGTTCTGCTTGCCGGAGGCATATCTGATCTTGCCTTCGCTGATGGCCTGACGGCGGTAGTTCATGTCGGTGAATTCCTCAGCCGGAGTGAAGTAGAGGGTTACCGTACCGGGAAGGTCACTGATGATCTGATTGACGGCGTCCAGAGCCGCCAGCATGGAAGTCATCTGGGTGGAATGACCGCAGGCATGGGCTGCGTTGTCAGTGGCGGAAGCACAGGGATGACCCAGTGTGGGAATGGCGTCCATTTCGGCGATCAGGCCGATGTGCGGAGCCCCGGAGCCGATTCTTACGGAAAGACCGCTCTGGCAGAAGGTCCTGTCGACCTTCAGACCGTGGTCTTCAAGATAGCTGATGATGATCTGCTTGGTATGGAATTCCTTGAAGCCCAGTTCCGGGCTGTTGAAGAGAGCATCACCAAGCTGATAGATCTCTTGCTTATGATCGTCGATGTACTGGTTCAGTCTGTTTTTCATGTGATACCTCTTTTCCTTATGCTAAAGATTATTGATTAACGATGAGAAGATGGAAAGGCCGGAGGCGAAGGTCCCGATGCTGCTGCCTAAGGAGGCGAGCAGAACGATAAGCAGGATCCGGGAGACCTTGTTCTTCCAGAAACCCTTGAAGGTTGACGTATCATCGGACAGCTTCTCAAAGTCCTCAACGGTCGGCTTGCGCAGCCAGGCTTCCGTCAGCCCGGCAAACCAGCCGGAAGCCAGCAGCGGGTTGAGCGATGTGATCGGGGCAGCCAGGAAGGCCACCAGAATGCTCAGGGGATGACCGCCGCCTAACGGGGCGCCGAGAGCTGAGAGAGTGCCATTGAAGATGATCCAGGTTTTCAGCTGCTTCAGACCGATGTCGGCATTGACCTTGAAGCTGAAGAGAATGGCGATGATGATGAGGACCGGAATGACCCAGCCGATGATCTTGCTGGAAGTCTTTTTGGGCGGGATCTCGTCCAGCTGGGATATGTCATATTCCTGCTGAATGTATTTCGGTACGTTGAGGGTATGGGCGGCGCCGAGGATGGCGACCACCCTGCTGCCGGGAGCGTGGCGGATCTTGCTGGCCAGATAGCGGTCACGTTCGTCGACCAGTACCTCGGCGACCCTGGGGAACTTCTCAGATACTTCCTTCAGGGCGCTGTTGAGAATGTCGGACTGCTGAAGGTTGGCCAGGTCCTCTTCGCTGATCTCCTCGTCGTCAAAGATCGCCGAGATCACGGCGCTGAGCATCTGGATCTTATCTTTAAAGCCCATGTTGGCCCAGATCCGCTTGAAGGTGGTCTGGACCGACCGGTCAGCCATGATGAGCTGAGCGTTCAGTTCCTTGGCCTTATTTATGCCCATCAGCATTTCCGCGCCGGAGGTAGAGGACAGGTTGGCAGCCATCTTCTTCTGGTAATTGGCCAGGATCAGATTCACCAGCAGCATTGCCACCCGCTTTTCGCGGATGATCTTCACGATGTCGGTGTTGCGGAAGCGATCCGGATCGGTCAGGGAGTTGTAGCGGTCCTGATCCAGCTCAATGCAGATGCTGTCGGGATGAACCTCATCGATGGTCTTTTCCACCAGTTCGACCGACTGCTTGGACACGTGAGCGGTGGGAATCAGGGTGATTTCCTTGCCGTCCAGATTTATGGTAATGACATTGTTTTCCATGGCTATATTATAAAGCCTTTGAGTGCTTATCTTCAACACAGCTGCCGGAATCCGTTTATAATGAAAGCAGGAACAGCGAGGTGTTTTAAATGGCTCTCAACAGAAAGGTCGTACTCGTGGGAACCGGATTCGTCGGCATGAGCTTTGCCTATGCCCTGATCTCTCACCGGTGTCTGGATGAACTGGTTCTCGTAGATGTCGTAAAGGAAAAGACGGAAGGCGAGGCTCTGGATCTTCAGCATGCCCTGCCCTATACCGGCAACCACATCAGTGTCCATGCCGGTACCTATGAGGACTGTAAGGATGCTGCGGTGATCGTCATCACTGCCGGCGCGGCTCAGAAACCCGGACAGACGCGGCTGGAACTGACAGCGGTCAATACCCGGATCATGAAGAGCATCTGCCAGCAGATAAAGGCGTCCGGATTTGACGGCATCATCATCGTGGCTTCCAATCCCTGCGATCTGATGACCTATGTAGCCTGGAAGGTCACCGGCCTGCCAAAGGAAAGGGTCTTCGGTTCCGGAACGATGCTGGACACTGCCCGGCTGCGCTACGCGCTGGGTGATTTCCTGCAGATCAATTCCTCCAATGTCCACAGCTACATCATGGGTGAGCACGGCGACTCATCGTTTGTGCCCTGGACGCACTGCTACATCGGCGCCAAGAGCCTGCTGGAGGAACTGGAAGAGCGCCACATCGACATGAGCGTGCTTCTGGAGATCTATGAGAATGTCCGCGATGCCGCCTATGAGATCATCGAAAAGAAAAAGGCCACCTACTACGGCATCGGCATGGCGCTGTGCCGGCTGGTGCTGGCGGTACTGAACAACGAAAACGCCATCATTCCTCTCAG
>JAFZBT010000162.1 GCA_017561615.1 Erysipelotrichaceae bacterium | reverse complement strand
GTCATGCCCTTCTGCGGATTGGCCGGGGTATACAGATAATAGGGCATCTGCCCGGTCGTCCTGAGCTGAATCGATGACTGGCTGCTGTCCGGCTTTTCCGCCGTGTGGCTGTGCAGGTTGTCGCCTCTTGCCGGCGGCTTTTCGCCAAAACCGGAAGACGGCCGGCCGGGAGCGCCAGGACAGGTATGAAGGTCCGGAAGCTGAACAAGCTCCACACTGAAAGGCTCATCTTCTTTTCCGGATGAGCGGGGACAGCCGGTCAGCGACAGGACTGTGACAATGGTCAGTAATAATACCAGAAATCTCTTCATATGCTTACCTATATCTTAATCCAAAAGCGCCGTTCAGGGAAAGTCCCTGACCGCCGGAAGGCAGGCCGGCAGTAGTGGACAGAAAGGGAAAATATGGTAAGATATTTATTGTTAATTTCAATAGAAGCTGGTGATAGTATGAGTGATATTAACTGCATCGTGATCGGAGCGGGCCGGCTTGGCAAGAACATGGCCATGATGCTCTGCAAGAAGAACAACGTAATGCTTATCGACAACGACCGCAGCGCCTTCAACGACCTGGATGAGTACAGCGGCTTCATGGAAGTCGGGGATGCGCTGGACAGGGAAGTACTGGAAAACTGCGGCATCAAGGACTGCCGGACGGTAGTCATCATTACCGAAGACGACAACAAGAACATCATGCTGGCGGACATCTGCCAGCAGATCTATAACATCGAGAATGTCTACATCCGTCTGAAGGACTCCCGCAAGGAGAAGCTGGTAGCGGACGAAAACGTCAGGTGCGTCTGCCCGTTTGATCTGACTCTGGATCATTTCCGTAGCCACTACGGGGAGGAAACCTTATGAAGATCGTCATTGCCGATGGTTCCCATCAGGCCGACTACATTATCGGCATGTACAACAACCGGGAGAATGAGCTGATCGTCATCAACTCCGATTCTCAGGTAGCCAAGTATCTGAGCGCCAAAAACGGCATCTCCGTCCTCAATGGCAAGCCGACCAAGGAATCCGACCTCTTCGATGCCGGCATTGACGATGCCGATCTTTTCATCGCCCTGTCGGAAAACGACGTCGACAACTACGTCGCCTGCAAGACCGCCAAGAAGCTCTTCAACGTCCGCAAGTGCATCGCCACGGTCATCAACCCCAAGAACGTTGACCTGTTCAAGCAGCTGGGCGTCGATTCCGTCATTTCCTCGACTTACCTGCTGGGCGAGCAGATCAAGAATACCTCGCACATTGAAAACCTGATCAACACGCTGTCGCTGGAAGACAACAAGATCAACATTCTGGAGATCATGGTCAGGGAAGAATACGATGTCTGCGGCAAGACGCTGAAGGAGATCAAGGTAAGCGACACGGCCTCGGTCTCTTCCGTCATCAGAAACGAGCGGGCCCTGATCCCCAACGGCGACACCATGCTGGAAGCCGGGGATAAGGTGCTGCTGGTAACGACCAAGGAACACTACAACGAAGTAGCCAAGATCTTCCAGAGGAAGAAGATATGAAGAGAAAGTACTACCGGCTGATCTTTTACTATCTCAGCATTTTCATCATGATGGTCGGCGTGCTGCAGATCATGCCGCTGGCCATCCTGCCGTTCTATCCGCAGGAGAGCGTTTACCTACCCTGTTTTCTGGTGCCGGGAATCGCAGCCATCGCTTTTGGTGCCCTGCTGAGATACCGGCTGAGAGATACGGAGATCATCAAGCTGGACAAGCACTACGATTCCGTGCTGATCGTGCTGATCTGGATCCTGGCGATCCTGATCTCCACGGTTCCCTGGATGATGAGCGGTGATTACAACTTTTCTCAGGCTGCCTTTGAGATGACCTCGGGATACTCCACCACCGGCCTTTCGGTCGTGGATTCCGACAGCTGTCCGCACGTCTTCCTGTTCTTCCGCAACATCACCCTGCTGGTCGGCGGTGTCGGCCTGGTACTGATCCTCACCTGCGCCATCAACGACAGCTACAGCCTGAACCTGTATAACGCCGACGGTCACTCCGACCGCCTGCTGCCCAACCTGGCCAAGACCGCCCGGGTGATCTTTGCCCTGTACATCAGCTACATCATTCTGGGTTCAATCGCCTATCTGCTGGCCGGCATGAGCGTCTTTGACGCCGTCAATACGGCCATCGCGGCCATTTCGACCGGCGGTTTCTCGACCCGCACGGAAAGCATCTATGCCTACCATTCCCTGCCGGTGGAGATCATCACCATCGTACTGATGATGCTGGGCCAGACCAACTTCTTCATCCACTACAGCCTGATCAAGGGAAGAACCAGGCCGCTGAGAAAGCACTGCGAGACCCGCTTCTTCATCTTCGTGGCTGTTGTCTTCATTTCGCTGATGACCCACAACCTGCTGCGCTACGGCTACGCTTCTTCTCTGGGTGAAAGCCTACGGGTAACGGTCTTCCATTTCGCCACTTCGATAACCACGACCGGTTTTGTCGGCGTCAGGGACATGAGCCTGTTCCCCTCCGGTTTTGCGACCGCGATGATCCTGCTGATGCTGATCGGCGGCGATCTGGAGTCTACCGGCGGCGGCATCAAGCAGTATAGGGTCATCGTCGCTCTCAAGGGCATCTACTATTCGATCAGAGACCTGCTGGTCAACCGCAAGATCGTCAAGACCAATTACATCTGCCGGACCGGCAAGAAGGTGGAGCTGACTGATGACGAGATATCCTCGACCACCAGCTACGTTCTCTTCTACATCCTGCTGTTCTTCTTAGGCTCGTTCATCTTCGCGATGTTCGGCTACAACCTGCAGGATGCGATGTTCGAGTTCGCCAGCGCCCTGTCGACCGTCGGCCTGTCGCTGGGCATCACCGGCTACAACGCCCATCCGGTCATTCTGTGGACGGGCATCGTCGGCATGTTCTTCGGCCGTCTGGAGATCATGGTCATCTTCCGGGCTCTGTTAAGAGGCCTGAAGGACGTTGAAGGAAAGGAAAACTGAAAAGGAGAAAATATATGACTAACGCTGAAAAGGTAAATGAATATCTGAACAAGGCAGGAGTGTTCTACTTCCTGACCACCGACGGTCAGCAGCCCAAGGGCCGTCCCTTCGGCTTCCACATGCTGTATGAAGGCAAGCTGTTCTTCGGCTGCGGCACTTTCAAGAATGTCTTCAGGCAGCTGACGGCCAATCCTCAGGTCGAGGTGCTGGCTCTGCAGGAGAACGAATTTCTGCGCTATGACGGCCGGGCCGTCGTCGTCAAGGACGACAACCTGCTCAATGCCGTAAGAGAAGCCATGCCCCAGATCATGGGCATGTACGATGCCAACGGCTGGGAGATGGGCATGTTCTATCTGGAAGACGGTCACGCCGAGATCAGAGGCCTGTTCGAACTGAAGGAAGAGTTCGACGTCTGATCATAACTGACAGAAACGAATGACAGAGACTGCGTTCTCTGTTTTCTTTCGGCGCGCCCCAGCGCCGGTTAACAACGGACCGGCAGTTCGGTATAATTAAATGGTAAGCAACAAAGATGTGAACAGACCCCCGAAGGGGAAACCGGAGGAAAGAACATGAAGAAAATCACAGCGATCATGATGATAATGGCCCTGTTACTGGCCGGCGGCTGCAGTGCCCCGAAGCCGCAGGAGGAAATCTTCATCTTCTACACCAGCGACGTTCACTGCGGTATCAAGGAGGAAATGAGCTTTGCGAAGCTCAAGGCCCTGGTGGATGATACCAGGGCAGCCCACCGCAATGTGGCTCTGGTCGATCTGGGCGACTACATTCAGGGCGGAACCTACGGAACGCTGACTCAGGGAAGCCTGATCATCGATCTGATGAATGAAATGAACTATGACCTGGTCACCTTCGGGAACCATGAGTTTGACTACGGCATGGAGAGGCTCAGCGAACTGATTGCCATGGCCGGCTTCAAAACCGTCGCCACCAATGTCAGGTATACCGGCAGCGGCCGCAGCGTCTTTGCCGATATCCCGGAGTATGTGATCATGGATCTCGGAGGCCGGAAGGTTGCCTTCATCGGCGTCCTGACGCCCGCCAGCATTACCGATTCCACACCGGCCTTCTTCATGGAAGACGGGCAGTTCGTCTACGATTTCTATTCCGGTGACGATGGCAACAATCTCTACCAGAAGGTCCAGCAGACCGTCAATGTCGTGCGCGTTCTCGGAGCTGATTACGTCGTGGCGCTGAGCCATCTGGGCTACAGCGAAGGCTACCGGCCCTACGACTCCGTTTCTCTGATCTCGCATACCACCGGCATTGACGTTGTCCTTGACGGACACGCCCATGCCGAGATCATCGGCGACCTCTATCCCAATGCCGAGGGAAAGGACGTCATTCTTTCCTCGGTCGGCACCAAGATGCAGAACGTCGGCGAACTGATCATTGAACCCGACGGCAGGATCAGTACCGTCCTGATCTCCGAGTATGACCGGGAAGATGAAAAGATCGCAGAGGCCGTCGCCAGGGCTGATGAGCAGCTCAGCGAGATCCTCTCCCAGAAAGTCGGAGAGATCCCCTTTGATCTGACCATAACGGATGAAAACGGCAAGCGGCTGATCAGAAACCGGGAAACCAACCTGGGCGACTTCGTGGCTGATGCCCTCCGCGATTACATGAATACCGACATCGCTCTCTTCAACGGCGGCGGCATCCGCAGCACCGTCAGGGCCGGCGAGGTCACCTATGACGACCTGCTGAAGGTCATGCCTTTCAACAACACCGTTTCTTCCAGCATCTGTACCGGTCAGCAGATCCTCGACTGTCTGGAATTCACCAGCCGCTCTACCGCCAGACTGGCGGTCTTCGAGGACAATTCCGTAGGTGAAAACGGCGGCTTCCTGCAGGTCTCCGGATTGAAATACACCATCGATACCAGCATTGAATCATCGGTAGTGACCGATGATAAAGGCTTGTTTGCCGGCGTTGCCGGTCAGAGAAGAGTCTGCGATGTTCAGGTGCTCAAGGACGGCCAGTACGTGCCGATCGAACCGCAGGCAACCTACAGCGTCGCTTCCATCCGCTACGTGCTTCTGGAAGGCGGCGACGGCAATACGGCGCTGGCTGACAGTCAGGTCCTGGTTGACAAGGGGCCGATGGATCTGGAAGTGCTGATTGCCTGGTTTGAAAAGTGCCTGGGCAATTACGGGCAGTACGAATTACCGCAGGGCAGAATAACCGTTAAATAAACAAACACATAAAGGAGACAAGCACATGACAAAGACAAAGATGATCATTGACTGCGATACCGGCGTTGATGACGCGCTGGCGATCACCTGGATCCTGGCCAACCCGCAGATCGAACTGCTGGGCGTAACCGCGGTTTTCGGCAACGTTTCCGTGGACCAGTCAGCCAGAAACTCCCTGCTGATCCTGGAAAACTTCAGCCGGGGCGATGTTCCGGTCTACCGGGGCTGCGAGCACAGCTGGGTCACGGAGATCTATGAGCGCCATCCGCACCTGGATGTGGTGCACGGCCGCAACGGCATCGGCAACGTTGATCTGGGCGAGCCCAAGGGTATCCCTCAGAAACAGCATGCCGTCGATTTCATCTTGGATAGCGCCCGGAAATACGGAAAGGACCTGCATCTGGTCTTTGTCGGCCCGCTGACCAATCTGGCTGAGTGCTTGAAAAAGGACGAAGAGGCCATCTGTTCAGTCGGCAGGATCACCATCATGGGCGGCGCCCTGACGGTAAGGGGCAACCGCAACATCTACAGCGAAGCCAACATCGGCGATGACCCGGCAGCCGCCAATTACGTCTTTGAAAGCCGGGCGCATCTGGACATCGTCCCCCTGGACGCCACGCTCAAGGCCCTGTTCAACGCCAATGACATCGCCGAATGGCCGCAGATCAATCAGGCCGGGAAGAACATCTATGACATCGCCCGCTTCTACTACATCGGCGAGTACGACGAGAAGACCGGCGGGGCCATGCACGATCCCCTGGCCGCCTATGCCAGCTTTGACCCCTCGATCATCACCAACTGGTTCCCCTGCAACCTGACGGTTGAGGATACCGGCAGGATGATCGGAACCTTCGAGCAGCTCAACCTGCCCGCCAAGCGCCACCGGGTGGCGCTGGACGTCGATGCCGTAAGGTTCACCGGTGAATATGTCAGCATGGTGACCGGGCTGATCGAAAGACAGTGACCTTCAAAGGCAGAAGCGCTTCTGCCTTTTCTTCAGCGAAAAAGAAAAACGCCGTATCGGGCTGATACGGCGTTTTAAGACAGTCCTGATGCCGTGGGGATCACTGTCTCAGCAGCATCGTATAGGAATCGCCGGCCTGCACGAAGGTAGCCGGGATCTCCGGCAGCAGCTGCGGCAGCATGGTCTCGGCGAACCATTTCATGCCCGGTTCCTCAACGTTGAAGTGCCCGGCGGCCAGCACGGCCTTGGGCAGTCCCAGCTGAGCGCCGTCGCGCATGTAGATGCCGACGGTGAAGTCGGTGATCTCCATGCACAGCAGGGTATCGATGTGATTCTCCTCGGTATTCTTCAGTACTTCGTTGTCGAACTGGCCGATGATGTGCATGGGAATCATGATGCGCTGGCTGTAGCCGTCAACGTTGCCCATGGTCTTCATGCCCTTCAGGTTCATCTTCTCCATCAGCTGCTGAGCCAGCTCTCTGGTCGGGATCCTGGGGATCTCGAACATCATGGGCATGAATTTGTTGCCGATGACGTAATCGTGCCAGCCCAGTACGTCGGCCAGGCCGTAGAAGATGCCGTCGACGTAGTTGCCCTGATAAAGGACGCCGGAGTGGATGTAGTCGTGGTCGCGCCAGACGGTGATGCCGTACTCATCCAGCAGGGCCTTCTTCAGCTGGAAGGTCTCATTGTCCTTCAGCCAGTCGGTATGGTCGCCGTGGTTCCAGAAGCAGGCTTCATGGCTGACGATCAGGTTGGCGCCCAGCTCGTGAGCCTTTCTGATGACTTCAATGCTGGCATAGATGGTGGTCACGATGCCGGTGCACTGGCCGTCGGTCGGGCCGTAAAGGACCTGGTCGCGGGTCCTCTGCTCGTCGATGGTGCCGTAGCCCTTGCAGTTTTTCTTAATGGTGAGAATTACTTCGCTGATTTTCATTTATCTGTCTCCCTGACCGCTCTGGCGGCCTGTTTATTACAGCTCCATTATACTATATGCGGGAAGAAGACAGGGGGAATTTGCTATAATGGAGGCAGAGAACAGCCGCCAACGCAAGTGCTGCAGGAGGTAGGAAAATGCTGGTAAGCACAAGAGAACTGATCGACAATGCCGTAAAGAGAAACATCGGCGTGGGCGCCTTCAATGTCACCACGCTGTCAATGCTGCAGGGAATCATTGAGGCAGCGGAAGACGCGGGCGAGGGCATCATCATTGAATTCGCGACATCCCATGAGACCCGGGGAATCATTACCCTGGAAGAGATCGGACCGATCATGATGCAGTATGCCAGAAGGGCGAAGGTACCGGTGGCCGTGCATCTTGACCACGGCGTGGAACTGGACTACCTCCGCAAGGCGCTGGACATCGGCTTCACCTCCATCATGTATGACGGCTCCTGGCTGCCCTACGAGGAAAACGTCGCCAACACCATCAAGGCCGTCGAGCTGGGAAGAAGCTACGGCGTCATGGTTGAGGGCGAGATCGGCAAGATGGCCGGCAACACCCTGACCAATGAGAAGAAGATGGAAGTCAGGGACGTCAAGAGGGAGAATTACACCAACCCCGATCAGGCCGGTGACTTCGTCAGAAGAACAGGCGTTGACATGCTGGCCTGTTCCTTCGGCAACGCCCACGGCATCTATAAGGAACCGCCGGTGCTGGACGTCGAACTGCTGCACGAGATTCAGGAAAAGACCGGCATACCGTTAGTCATGCACGGCTCTTCTGGCGTAAATGAGGAAGACTACGCCAGGGTCATCAGAAACGGCATCCGCAAGATAAACTACTATACCTATGCTTCTTTAGCCGCTTCCGACGCGGTGCGCAATGCCTTTGCCAGCGAACCCGAGAAGTTCTGGAAGGTGCATGAGCTGGCCGTACTGATGCGTCAGGCCGTAAGAGAAAAAGTCGGAAGAGCGATCACGCTCTTCAGTCAGCCCCAGTAAGTAAAAAGGAGGATCAGCGATCCTCCTTGTTTTCCTTCATGAACGCCAGCGTTTCCTCATGGCTGGGTATGCCGGCCCGGCCGCCGATCATGCGGCATTTCAGAGCGGCTACCGCCGAGGCGTAGCGGATGTTTTCTTCCAGCCCCCAGCCTCGCAGCCAGCCGGCCAGAAAGGCGCCGTGGAAGACGTCGCCGGCTCCGGTGGTGTCGATGGCTTCGACTTCATAAGCCGGGAAGCGGACCAGCTGACCGTTGATCAGGGCAGCGCAGCCCCGGGAGCCCAGAGTGGATATGATTATCTTGCCTTCTTGATTGGCGAAATACTTCATGGCTTCTTCCAGATCTTCCCTGCCGGAGGCATAATAGGGGAATTCCTCATTCATGATCAGGATGTCCGCCAGCAGCGCCAGATTGGCGTTGAGCCTGGTGTCCTTCTTGCGCGCGCAGCCGTCCAGCGATACCGGTACCCCGGCTTCTCTGGCGATCTGGGCAGCGTGAAGGCAGTTGTTGTAGTTGGTGCCGTCAATGTGAAGAACGCGGGCATTGCGGATCATCTCTTCCTTATCTTTTGTCCAGGTGATGTCAGGAAGATTGTTGGAATAGGGGAACTTGGTGCGGGTGGATCGGGCGGGGTCGATGAGCACATAGCCTTCGGTGCTGTGGCGGCCTTCGATGACCTCGACCTGACTGATGTCAACGCCTTCCCGCAGGAAATCCTCGCGGATGAACCGGCCGCCGAAATTGTCTCCGGTGTTGCCGATGTAGGCGGTCGAAAAGCCCAGCCGCTGAGTGGCCACCAAAGCGGTGGCGGTACATCCGCCGCCCTGATTGTGGATCTCCAGAATGTTGGCTGAGCCGTCTTCCTGCGGATATCTGTCGATGATGCACAGATAGTCATAGGCAGCGGCGCCGACGCCGACCACGTCAATTGTCATGCTGATACCTCTATCTGCATTATAGAAGAGAGCAGACCGGTTTTCAAATGCCTTTCCAAGGTGAAATACGGCAGGCTCGAAGATTATCCCTGCCTGTGATAGAATGAAATACAATAAGGCAACCGGAAGAGGAGGATGCGGACATGAAGGAACTGTATGTACAGGTAAGAGACAGATTGCTGAGAAGGAGCCGGAAGCTGAGCGACGTTTTCTTTGCGGCGGCGGCTCTGATGGTCATCCACGTGTTTGCCGGCTCCCTTGTCGGCATGCTCGTCACCAAGATACCGGTGATCAGAAATGCCATGGCTTCGCTGGTCTACTCCGCCAGCATGGTGGAGTTTCTGGACAACTACCTGATCTTCATCGGCATCTGGCTGGTGATCCTGCCGATCGTCATCATTTTCCCAGCTAACCGGCCGATGCTGAAGGCAATAAAGTACAGTCATCGGGGAAACAACTTGAAGGGCTTCATCTTCGGTATCCTCATGGGTTTCGGCACTAACGGTTTATGCGTTTTGCTTTCGCTGATGAGCGGCGACATCAAGCTGTCCTTCTACGGCTTTGACTTTGTCGTGCTGCTGGTGTTTGCCATTGCGGTATTCATTCAGTCCGGCGCCGAGGAACTGGCCGACCGCTTCTACCTCTATCAGAAGCTGCGCCGACGCTACCGCCATCCGCTGTGGGCGGTGCTGGTCAACAGCCTGGCCTTCACGCTGCTGCACGTCGGCAATCCCGGATTCACCGTTGTTTCCGGCATTCAGATCTTTCTGATCGGCATCGTCTTTTCCATGATGGTCTATTACTATAACAACCTGTGGGGCGCCATGGCCTTTCATGCCGCCTGGAACTTCACGCAGAATCTGATCTTCGGACTGCCCAACAGCGGCATCGTATCCGAATACTCGATCTTTGCCCTGGTGGCGGCTTCGGCCCGTGACGGTCTGTTCTATAACGTCAACTTCGGCGTTGAGGGGTCCGTCGGCGCCTGCGCGCTGCTGGCCGTCATCGCCGTGGCGATCTTTGTGATCAACCGCAACCGGCCGGAAGCCAATGACGTCTGGGCGGAAAGCGAAAGACAGGCAGAAGAAAGGGAAAGCGCGGCCGAAGTCAGCGAGGCAGGGGAATGAACGAAAAGATCGACATAAGCAACGTCATTCTCAGAACCGACCGGCTGATCCTGCGCCCCTGGAAACAGAGCGATCTGGAGGATTTCTACGCCTACGCTTCCGTGGACGGCGTCGGTCAGATGGCCGGCTGGAAACCGCATGAAAACCGCCAGCAGTCGCAAGAGATCCTGCAGCGCTTCATTGACCATAAGAAGACCTTTGCGCTTGAATACCAGGGCCGGGTCATTGGCTCGCTGGGAATCGAGGAATATGATGAAAGCATCATGCCCGAACTGGCAGAGAAGAAGTGCCGGGAGATCGGCTATGTGCTGGCCAGGGATTACTGGGGCCGGGGACTGATGCCGGAAGCGGTCAGGGAAGTGATCCG
>JAFZBT010000161.1 GCA_017561615.1 Erysipelotrichaceae bacterium | reverse complement strand
CTGATCCTTGACGAATACGATGCCGTTGGACTTGGTGTGCTTGACCACCTTCATGGCCATTTCCATGTCGGCAAGTTCAGCATCCGTCGGTTCTCTGTCGGTTACTACCATCAGCTTGCCGTCAGCAACAAGTTTTCCAAATGCGGAAGTTCCCGCTGCTGCGCTGTCCGTTGCCGGCTGATCCGGTTTGGGGGCGTTCTCCACATCGAAAAGCTCGGTGTCGAGACCCTGTACGAGAAGTCCGCCGGCCACCTTCTTGATGTCGATGGCGTCATCCGGAGCGTCTGCCAGGATATCGGGCAGCTTCAGGAGACGGATGTTCTTCTTTTGGGTCAGGATGTCGAGAGCTTCCTGCTCGAAGTCGGGAGCGATGACGATCTCGATAAAGATCTTGTTCATCTCTTCGGCCGTAGCCTTGTCAACAGGCCTGTTGCATGCCACGATGCCGCCGAAAATCGAAACAGGGTCGCAGTCGTGAGCCTTGGTGTATGCGGTGTAAAGGTCGTCGCCTACAGCAACTCCGCAGGGGTTTGCGTGCTTGACAGCGACTACCGCCGGTTTGTCCTTGAATTCCTTCAGCGTTTCAAGAGCGCCGTTGGTGTCGTTTATGTTGTTAAAGGAGAGTTCTTTGCCGTGAAGCTGCTCGGCGTTTACCAGTGAGCCGGCCCATGGCTTGATTTCCTGATAATATGCAGCGTGCTGATGAGGGTTCTCGCCGTATCTCAGCTCCTGCTTTTTCTCGAATGTGAAAGTCGGATTGTCAGGAAGGGGAGCGCCGATCTCTTTTCTCAGATAATCGGAGATCATTGCGTCGTAAGCCGCCGTGTGCTGGAAAACCTTCAGCGCCAGCCTGTATCTGGTGTCGTAGTCCGTTCCGCCGTTCTTCAGCATATCAAGGACCATGTCATAGTCGGCCGGGTCGCAGACTACTGTAACGTCCTTGTGGTTCTTGGCCGACGACCTGAGCATGGTCGGTCCGCCTATGTCGATGTTCTCGATGGCGTCTGCCAGAGTAACGTCCGGTTTCATGATGGTGGCCTTGAACGGGTAAAGGTTGATGGCAACGATGTCGATAGGCTGGATGCCCAGCTCTTCAAGCTGCTGCATGTGTGAAGGCAGGTCTCTTCTTGCCAGAAGTCCGCCGTGTACCGCCGGATGCAGGGTCTTCACTCTGCCGTCCAGGCATTCGGGAAATCCCGTAACGTCGGAAATGCCCGTCACTTTCACGCCGGCTTCCTCAAGTTTCTTGTGAGTACCGCCGGTGGAGATGATCTCTACCCCCAAAGCTTCGAGTCCTTTTGCGAATTCCACGATTCCGGTCTTGTCGGAAACACTCAGTAATGCTCTCATTTTTCTCTCTCCTTTGTGTTTTATATGAATTATTAAATATTTAACTGTATCATCAGCCCTTGCCGTTCCAGCAGTAGGTGCAGAGCTTGCAGGGGTCTATATCGACGGCTTCCATCAGGTCGTCCAGTTCCTGGAAGCGCAGGCTGTCGAACTTCAGCTTCTTTCTGATGACTTCCACCATCTTGGCGTGGCGCTCGGTGGAAGCGTCGGCGTATTCAGCGATGAGCTCGTCGGGTATCTCTGCTGCGCTGACCGCCTGGTCGCTGCCGTCCGGGTTGGCGGAAGCATTGCCTTCACCTGCGTCAAGTCCTTCAAGTTCCCGGATGACGCGGCGGGTTATCAGTTCCATGTCGGTGACCGACCTGGAGAAGTTCAGGTATTTGCAGCCGTACATGATGGGCGGGCAGGCGGATCTTACGTGGATCTCCTCCGCGCCGTTGTCCAGCAGGTATGCTACTGTTTCCGAAAGCTGCGTTCCGCGGACTATGGAGTCATCCACCAGTACGAACTTTTTCTTGTTGATGATCTGGAAAACAGGCACCAGCTTCATCT
>JAFZBT010000160.1 GCA_017561615.1 Erysipelotrichaceae bacterium | reverse complement strand
TACGGAATGGTATGAAGCCTTCGGCGCTACCGAAAAGGACGAGATGTACATCGCCCCCGAAAAGCGCATCGTCATCTGGTAATCGTTAACAAGCCACACAAAAAGTCCGCATCACGTGATGCGGACTTTTCTTCTGACTGAATGTTACTCGCCAATGATGACGACCTTGCAGCGGCGGCTGCGCGGATGCGTCCGGTCGAAGTCAACGAAGTAGATGTAGCCGGTCTGGCCCATTCCCAGCTTGCCGTCCTCCAGAGCGAAGGTCTGGCTGGAGCCGATGATGGTGGCCTTCAGATGAGCGTCAGCGTTGAACAGTTCTTCTCTGGTGCCGCTGGGCAGATACTTCAGGTAATCAGGCCAGGACTCGACATCCTCGAAGTGCTTCAGGCCGGGGTAGAAATACTGTCCCCAGGCTGTCTGATCGGGAATGATCTTGGCCAGAACGTTGTCCAGATCCTGCTGGATGAATTCCTTGCCGTTGGGCATGGTATCATGCACGTACTCTTCAAAGAAGACGGAGCATGTGGTATGCGGTGAGATGACATTGACAATGCCGTTCTGGATGCGGCTTCTGGCAATGATGTCCTTAACTTCCTGAGTAATGTTGACGTAAGTCGGGCTGACCCCCTTGGACTGGATGCCCGTGATCTCTTCTCTGTAAACTGTCATGATTATATCCCCCTTGTGTTTATTTTTTCTTCTTACGGTTGAAAACCGATTTTTCCTTTCTTTCCTGCTGGCGCTGTTCGATCGCCTTCTTTTCTTCAGGTGAAAATTCGTTGGATTTGTGCGCGTAAGCCTTGACGGTGCCCGGATGGATCTCGTCTTCCTTGGCCAGCAGCCAGTTGAACAGTTCGATGCCGTCATTGAAGTATGCGCATTCGACCCAGTAGCGTCCCTTCAGCAGTCCGGCCGTGTTCTTGTTTATGCGCAGGTAAACACGTTTGGACGCGGCTGACTCCTTGCAGCGGAAATCCTCGATCTGCTTGAAGTCGTAGCTGTGCGTCCTGCCAAATGACCGGAAGGTTATGCGGTGATCGTCGATGTCGATCTCTTCCGGATAGGACATGGAAAAGAAGGTGTTGAACACGACGTATACGCAGGCCATGATCGCAAACCCCCATAGCATGTCCTTGGTTACGATGTAGCGGTAGATGCTGTAGAGAAGGAATCCGGCCGCAAAGTAACCGGCAAAGGCAATGCGGACATTGTAGAACTTCTTCTGGTAAACATACTTCTTCATATTTTCACCTCAACAAAAGAAGGGGCTTTTGCAAGCCCCTTACAGTTTAAAACTATTCTGCCTTGTTTACTTTTCTGATTCTGATACCGTTGAAGATAACGAATACAACACCGATAACAGCTAAGACAGCATAGGCAATCGGCTGTGAGCCTAAAGTTCCGAGCTTGTACAGTAAGAAGGTCAGCGGGTTGGCGCCGTCACAGATTGAAGACAGTGAAGCGATGTCAGTGTACTGACCGATCTCATGGCATACCTGAGTAGTCGGAGCAGCTAAGGCTGTAGCAATGTACAGACCGGCGATGATGCAGACTAAACCAGTTAATAAGCTTCTGAAACCATTGCCCTTGCAGATCGGGAGAATCAGAACGAACATGAACGGGAAGACTGACAGGTCAACAGCCGGTAATACGGTATTGCCCGGTAAGGCAACAGCCAGTAATACGCTGATGGGTACCAGGATCAGGCCTAAGGTGATGGTCAGCGGGTGACCAACGCCAACGGCGCTATCCAGACCGATGTACATCTTGCCCTTGCCCTGGAAGTGCTTGTCAATGAATGCTGAAGCAGCATCGCTGATCGGCATTAAGCCTTCCATTAACAGGGAAGCCATTCTCGGAATGAGTACCATGGCAGCAGCCAGGTTGACAGCAGTGGTCATGGCAGTGACGAAATCCTGTCCGCCTAAGAAGCCGATAACTAAGCCTAAGACGAAGCCGACGATGACGGGTTCGCCGAAGACACCGATCTTATCCTGTAAACCGTCTAAGGTGAAGTCTACCTTGTTGAGGCCGGGGATCTTTTCGATGATCCAGTTGCAGACTAAGGCAATCGGAGCGAAAGCGGCAGTGAAGCCGTGCGGCAGAGAAACGCCGGGCATGCCTAAGGTGGTCTCTAAGGCCGGAGCGGTGATGTCGCCTAAGACGAGAACGATGATCTCGTTAACGACAGCAGCAACCAGTCCCAGCGGAACGCTCTTGGTGAAAGCAGCGATCAGAGAACCAGTGAAGGCAAAGTGCCAGTAGTTCCAGACGTCGATATCAACGGTCTGAGTCGTTGAGGTAACGATCATGAGAATGTTAACCAGCAGACACAGAGGGATGATATAGGTGCCGACTTCGGTAGCGAAGGCAGCAGCGGCTGCGGCAGGCCAACCAATGTCGATGGTATTCAGCGTCAGGCCGAATCTCTCGGACATGGAGGCAACTGCGGTGGCCAGGTAACCCATCAGACCGGTAGCTAGGTTCAGACCGATTAAGCCAACACCAACGGTTAAACCGCCACGGATTGACTTGCCGATTCCAGCGCCCATTACCAGGCCGATCAGGGTAATGATGATAGGCATCATTACGACGTTACCGGCGCCCTGGATAAAGCTAAAGAAATCCAGAATGTACTTCATAAAATCCAAAATCCTCCTTTTATTTTCGTTTGGTTTTATGTCATACCGGTCCCAAATCCCCTTTGAGGCCGGTACTTAGCAAATTATAATACTACTTCTCTTCTTCTGCAAACAGCGCCTGTTCAATCTGATCGTAAGTTGCGTCGACGTTGCGGTTAAGCAGCAGGTTCGTGGCAACGATGATCGGGCATTCGCACTTGTAGGACATGGTCAGCGTGCTGACGCATAAGTCAAAGTTCGGGCTCTTGGCCGGTACTTCGACGGCCTTGCACTGAGTGATCTCGAACTGGCCTCTGTGGCCTCTTCTGATC
>JAFZBT010000159.1 GCA_017561615.1 Erysipelotrichaceae bacterium | reverse complement strand
GGAAAGCTATGAGCTTGTCAACGGACTGGTCCAGACCATCATGGTCAGGGACGCCGAAGGCAACCTCGGACGGGTATTCATCGACGGCTACATTACCAAGGAAAACGAAGTTGAGAATCTGGAAGTCGGAGGATCGATCGAGGTCACCGGTCTGGCCAGCTACGATGATAGCTTCGCCGGACCGTTCCCGCGGATCCGTGTCAGAGACCGCGCCGATGTCGTGTGCGACCATCTCTGGGGCGATGTTGAGTACATATGGTCAAACGACAATACCACCTGTACCGCCATCAGAGTCTGCCAGGCCAACAGCGATCATAAGGAAACTGAGACTGTTGAATGCCAGGTAACGGTCATTGAGCCGACAGCAACCGAGGACGGCAGGATAATCTACACCGCCACCTTCCAGAATCCGGCTTTCGAAAAGCAGGAAAAGGAAGTCAAGGGCGATCCGGCTACCGGTCAGGTAGGCGCGGAGTACACCGTTGACACCGGCGCTGACAGCACCTGGATCAAGGGCTCGGAAGAGAACCTGCTGATCGTCGTACACAGAAGTGAAGATGACGCCAGCACCTTCGGCCACTTCGTCAGGATCGAGGTTGACGGAAATATCGTCGCTCCGGACAACTACGAGGCCGAACCGGGAAGCCTGAAAGCTACCGTTAAGGCTGAATATCTGGAGACCCTGGAAGAAGGCGGGCATGAAGTAAAGGTCGTCTTTGATGACGGCAAGGCGGAGACCACGCTGACGATTGCCACAGAGGCTTCCGGCGGCACCACGCCTGTTACCCCGGATACCGGCGATTACAGCCATCTGGGCCTGTACATCACGGTCATGGCCGTATCACTGATGATGGAACTGGCACTCTACTGCAGCCTCAAGCGCCGGCAGGACAGAGCAGTCAGCTGATCATCATTAAGATCTAAATGAAAAAAGCCAGTTCAGACGAACTGGCTTTTGTCTTGGAAAAAGGAATGACCGAACCGAAAAGACAGAATCAGAGGGAAAAGTGAGGGTGAATGTACCGGGGAAATGTGCCATAATAACAATAAGCACATCCGCCGGAAAGGAGAAGAGAGATGGAAAGAGTCCTTCTTAATAACGAACTGGAACTTACCTGTCCTGAGGGCTTCCGCGTCCTCAGCGAGGAAGAGATGAACAAATTCAGCTTTCCCAATGAGAAGCCGGGCTGCATTCTGGAAAACCGGGACAGCCACATCACCGTATCTCTGGCCTGGCGGCCGATCAACGGCTTACTGGCTCTGCTGGTCAATGTCAGGGAACTGGCTCAGAAGATGGCGCAGTATGTCAGTGAAGCTGATCAGCCATATGACCACCGGCAGTCAGATTGCTTTACCGGTTCGGTTGCCGGGGAAAAGTCAGCCGGTTTTGATTACCACTATAAGGCTCAGGACATTGACATGGACGGCCGGGCGATCGTCGTCAAACATCGCCGGACGCTGTACTACATGTATTTCTACAGCCGTTCGGCACTGCGTGAGCCGAGCCTTAAACTGATTGATGAGATCATCAGCTCAATGAGTTTCAAGTAAGAAATGCCGCTTCACGGGCAGGGAGCAAGCAATGGAGAAATATAAGGAAATGATACGTAAGATCCCCCGCTGGGGATACATCGCCGGACCGGTGGTACTGATGCTGCAGTACGCGTCCTATCTGCTGGGCGAGCTGATCAGCCATCTGACCGGCACGGACAGCTGGGCCTTCGTGTGCAAGATACCCGCCATCGATGATAAGATACCGCTGATCCCGGCGTTCATTGTCATCTATGTCTTTTCCTTCGCCTTCTGGATCGTCGGCTACATCATCATCACGCTGACTCCGAAAAGAAACTATGTCAACTACCTCTGCACGCTGGCGCTGTCCTGCTTCATCTGCTTTCTGACCTTCATCTTCGCCCCGACCTACATGGACCGGGTAGCGGAAGGAGCGATAGCGCAGACTTATCAGCCGGGCTTCTTCAACTGGCTGTTAGGCTTCATCTACCATTTTGACGGCTGGGAGACGGGCAGAAACCTGCTTCCCTCGCTGCACTGTCTGGCTTCGACGGTCTGTTATCTTTTCATCCGCCGGCAGCCGGATGTCCCCAGGGGCTTTCAGATCTATACCCTGATCGTGGCCATCCTGATCTGCGCCTCCACCGTCCTTACCAAGCAGCATTACATCATCGACGTGCCTACCGGCGTCGGCCTGGCGATCATCTGCTACCTGATCGTCAGAAAGGCTGACCCGATCAGATGGCTGGATAAAGAGCTTCCCGGGGAGAAGAAAAATGCGGAATAGGAAAAACGAGATCATCGGCCTGCTGCTGGCCCTGGCAGCCATCGGAGCTGAACTGGTAACCGAGCAGTACATCCGGCCGGGCTACTGGGGAAAGAGCGCCGTCAAGCTGACCTGCTTTCTGGCGGCCATCGTCATCTACAGCCTGATTTCCGGGAAGAAGCTTACCGAGGTCGTCCATTTTCATAAGCTGAGCAGGAATGTTAAGCCGCTGCTATTAAGCGTGCTGTTCTGCTTCTTCGGCATGGGCATGGCCTTCCTGCTGTTCAAAAGCCGGCTGGACTTGGGTAACATCAGGGATAACCTGATGGCCAAGGAGAATCTGACCAGGGAAAACTGTCTGTTTGTCTTCACCTACATCATCATCGTCAACTCCTTCCTGGAGGAAGCCTTCTTCCGGGGATTCATCGCTCACCTGCTGGAAAACCGGAAACTCAGCTTCCTGATCAGCGCCGTGCTGTTTGCCGTCTACCACATCGGCATCGTGACCGGCTGGTTCAGCCCGCTGATCTTCATTCTCTGCATTGGCGGCCTGGCGGCCGTTGGGCTGTTTCTGCAGTGGCTGTGCGAGGCTTTTGATTCCATTGCGGCCAGCTGGATCGCCCACGGTAGCGCTAACGTGGCCATCAACATCATCGGCGCCCTGCTGATCTTCGGCATTCTCAAATGAGGCTGCCGGACGTGATGCAGCTAAGGCGCATAAATGATAAAATAATCTTATAAACTACAGATAAGGAGGACAGGGATGATATTCGGAGAAATGTTTCTGAAGAAGCTGCAGGATAAATATGAAGTCAGGGAGATCGACCTGAAGGAGAATGCGCTGCTGAAGAAGTCGGGGCTGAAGTTCGCCCTAAGAAGCTATGAGGTAAAGGATATCGGACACTTCTTCATCATGGACATGAGCGGCATGCTGGGAGCGATGAAAATGGAGACCGTCGTGCTGGCTGCCATGGAAAGAAACCTGCCGTTAGTCAACATCGACTACGTCAATGCCATGGGCAAGGAAACCATGATGGCGGAATACTATGACACTGACCACAGCGGCCTGCCGTCAGGCTACAATGAGAAGCTGGATGCCATCAGGCTGGCCGACAGTGACATTGAGGATAGTCCCATGGGCGACATCTGGTACAGGGAATACCTGCTGCCCTGCAGCTACCGCAAGGAAGGCAAGAAGCTGACTGAGCGCTTCCTGGCGGCTGGGGAGAAGCACATTGAACTTTTGATGCAGATGCTTGAAGACGCTCCTGAGGCTGACCGGGAAGAAATGATGCAGAAGAGCCTGTCCTTCGCTCAGCGGCTGCTGGATGAAGGCGGTCCGGCTGTCAATCAGTTCGTCAAGCTCTTCGGGCGCGAGCGGACGGAAAAGATCGTCAAGGAGTGCATGTACGGAGCCCGATAGCTCGCAATTGAATAAGATGACGGGAAGGACGCAGTCCTTCCTTTTTCGTGCGGATGACCATTGACGGCGGACAAAAAAGCAGTATAATCTATTTAGAATTATTTCTAAATAGCAAGGAGGGCGCTTATGGGTTACGGAGAGACGTTCAAGGCGCTGAGCGATCCGGTCAGAAGACAGATCCTGTTCATGCTCAGAAATGGCAGGATGTCCGCCGGCGAGATCAGCCGGCAGTTTGAAATGACGCAGGCCACGGTTTCCTATCATCTGAAGATGCTGAAGGAAGCCGATCTGGTCTTCGAGGAAAAGGAAAAGAACTTTATCTACTACACGCTGAATACTTCCGTAGTGGAAGAGTGCATGCTGTATCTGGCGCAGCTGAAGGGAGAGGGTAACGATGAAAAGATTCAGTAATCAGAAATGGAAGGTCGTTTTGAGCTGTCTGTTTTCCCTGATGCCGCTGTTTGTGGGCCTGGTGCTATGGAATAAGCTGCCGGACAGGCTGCCTACTCATTTCAACTATCTTGGCGAACCGGATCAGTACAGCAGCCGCGGCTTTACGGTCTTCGGGCTGGGATCGATCCTGTTTGTTCTCAACATCCTCGCTCTTTATATCACCGGCCGCGACCCCAAGAATGTCAATGTCTCTGAGAGCGTCATGAACATGGTGCTCCTGCTGGTTCCCTTCCTGGCTTTGTATCTGTCATTACTGGTTTACGGCAGCGTTCTGGGAGTTAAGCTGTCGGTGGAAAAATGGAGCATGCTGTTAATGGGAGGAATGTTCGTGCTGATCGGCAACTATCTGCCCAAGTGCCGGCAGAACCATACCATCGGCATCAGGCTGCCCTGGACGCTGAATGACGCGGAAGTCTGGGACCGGACGCACCGGCTGGCCGGCTACCTGTACATGCTGACCGGTATTGCCATCATCGTCTCGGCCTTACTGGTTAAGAAGAACGGCTTTATCGTCTTCATGGTCATGATGATGGTCACCACCCTGTTTTCCATCATTTATCCCTGTGTCATTTACCGCCGCAGACATGCCGGCGAGGAGAAACAGGACTGATGAAGAAGGTCATCGTCAAATCGGTCTATGACGCCTTTGATTACGTCATGGAACATTATTACCCCTATGGCCTGGAAGAGTTTGCCCAGCTGACCGACAGCTATGCGGTGATCTCCATCCAGGATACCCATACCGGCGGCTTCG
>JAFZBT010000158.1 GCA_017561615.1 Erysipelotrichaceae bacterium | reverse complement strand
GACAGCATTATTGAAGAGCTGAAAAAGCTGCTTGAGAAAAACAGGATTGATTATTCCGATATCAAAAACAAGACTGATAGGTAAGATCATCTGATGGCAGTCCGGTTATCCGGACTGCCGTTATCTTTGCACCCGAACAACTGAGATAATCAGAGATTGGGAAAATGATATAATAAAAGAAAAGGCGGTGATGATATGAGTTTACTGGTTATTTCCGGACTGTCCGGAGCGGGCAAGAGCATGGCCAGCAACACTTTGGAGGATGTCGGCTACAGCTGCATTGATAATCTTCCTCCCGAGCTTTTGCTGTCGGTAAGCCGTATCAGCGACGTAGACCGCCTGGCGGTCATCATCGACGGCCGTTCCAAGGAAAAGTATGACACCCTTCTGCAGCAGCTGGAAACGCTGAAGAAGGAAAACATCGAGTATCATCTGCTTTTTCTGGACTGCGACAGGGATGAACTTCTGGGCCGCTACAAATACACCAGAAGACCCCATCCGCTGCAGAGCGCGGAACTCCCCAGCCTGCAGGAAGCCATCGATTACGAGATCCAGTTCAGCAACGAGATCAAGGACCGCGCCGATACCGTCATCGATACCTCACATCTGAAACCCGGCCAGTTCCGCAAGATCCTGACCGACACCTTCCTGGGCGAAGACCACAACGGCATGACCGTCAAGATCGTTTCCTTCGGATACAAGAACGGCATTCCCGCTGATGCCGACCTTCTTTATGACGTCCGCTGTCTGCCCAATCCTTACTACGTCAACGAACTGAAGAACCTTTCCGGCAACGATCAGCCGGTTTACGATTACGTGTTCTCCTTTGAGAATGCCCGGCAGGTTCTGCAGATGATCACCGACTTTGTCCTTTATACCCTGCCTCTTTATGTGGAGGAGGGCAAGAAGGAACTGGTCGTGGGCATCGGCTGCACTTCCGGTCACCACCGTTCCGTGGCCTTCGCCAACGCCCTTAACGAGAAGCTGACTGCCGGCAATCAGCGGACCGTTGTCATCCACCGGGACATCGACAAGGCCTATCAGTGAGGTAAGCAATGATTGAAGTACTCTCACCGGTCGGTTCAGGCGAAGCGCTTACCGCTGCCGTGCGTGCCGGAGCAGACGCCGTCTATCTGGGCGCCAGGAGCTTTTCGGCGCGCCGCAATGCGACCAACTTTGACTATCAGGAACTCATCGAGGGCATCAACTATGCCCATCTTTATAATGTAAAGGTCTATCTGACCGTCAACATCGAGGTCAAGGACAGCGAAATGGCGGAAGTCACCGAGCTTCTCCGCTTCCTCAACGAGCACGGTGTGGATGGGGTCATCGTACAGGATCTGGGCATTGCCTCGCTGATCCATGAGAGCTTTCCGGATCTGCCTTTGCACGGTTCCACGCAGATGAGCGTTCATCACGGCAGCGCTTTGCCTTTGTTGGCGAAACTGGGCTACAAGCGCATTGTCACCGCCCGGGAAATGAGCCGTGAGGAACTCAGGGAATTCTGCCGGAAAGCCGGCGAATACGGAATCGAGGTCGAGCACTTCGTTCATGGAGCCCTGTGCATGTGCGTATCCGGGCAGTGCCTGCTTTCCTCGCTGATCGGTCAGCGCAGCGGCAACCGCGGCCTGTGCGCTCAGCCCTGCCGTCTGCCCTTTGCGGCACCCGGAGGAACCGGACATGACCTTTCCCTCAAGGACCTCTCCCTGTTTGACTATGTCCGGGAGATGGAGGAAATGGGCGTAGTCTCTCTGAAGATCGAGGGAAGAATGAAGAGACCGGAGTATGTGGCGCTGGCGACGTACTGCTGCCGGCAGGCCGTCGACGGTCAGCCTTATGATGTTGACCTTCTGCGCGGCGTTTTCTCGCGCAGCGGCTTTACCAGCGGTTATTATTTGGGCGAACTGGGAAGACAGATGTTCGGCATCCGCACTGAGGAAGACGAGAAGGCATCCCGGGAGAGCTTCAACCGCATCCACGAGCTTTACCGCCAGGAAAGACAGAAGGTCGCCGTTGATCTGAAAGTGGAAATAAAAAAAGACCAGCCGGTCACTGTCAGTGCCGGTCAGGTTACCGTCAGCGGCGAGATTCCGTTACCGGCGCAGAGCCGGCCGACGACGCTGCAGGATGCTTATGACAGTCTGAGCAGGCTGGGCAATACCCCTTACTATGCTGAGAAAGTGGAAGGTGAAGTTGAGGACGGACTGTTCGTGCGCGCTTCATCGCTTAACCAGCTGCGCAGAATGCTGGTGGAAAAGCTCAGCGAAGAAGCCATCCGGCTGCCGCAGAGACGGGAGAATCCCGTTACCATGCCCGATCAGAACGCCGGGCACAGCCTGAAGAAGACCTATGTCCGGCTGTTCAGTCCCCGGCAGATGCCTACCGTCAGCACCTATGACGGACTCATCATCCCCATCAGCATGGAAGTTCCGCAAACCGACAAGGAGATCATCGTGGAGATCCCCCGCTGGATCTTCAATGAGAAATACATCAGTGAAAGACTGGCGGATT
>JAFZBT010000157.1 GCA_017561615.1 Erysipelotrichaceae bacterium | reverse complement strand
TCTGCTGAATCTGATGTCAGCACCGGGTTCCGGCAAGACTACCACGCTGACCGGACTGATCAATCTGCTGAAAAACGAGTACCGCATCGCGGTCATGGACGCCGACATTGATTCCGATGTCGATGCCCGCACCATCGCCGAGACCACCGGCGTAGAAGCCATTCAGCTGCATACCGGCGGCATGTGCCACCTGGATGCCGAGATGACCACCCAGGGTCTGGAAGGACTGGGGGACCTTGATGATCTTGATCTGATCATCCTGGAAAATGTCGGCAATCTGGTCTGCCCGGCGGAATTCGATACCGGCGCCAGCAAGAATGCCATGATCCTCTCGGTCCCCGAGGGCGATGACAAGCCGCTTAAGTATCCGCTGATGTTTCAGGTCTGCGATCTGGTGATCGTCAACAAGATCGACGTAATGCCCTACTTTGACTTCAGCATGGAAAGATGCCGCGACAACGTTCTGATGCGTAATGACAGGGCGGTCATCATTCCCATCTGCGCCAAGACGGGCGAAAACATAGAAAAGGTTGCTGACTGGCTGAGGGAGCAGATCAGCTTATGGAAAGAAAGATAAGAGGATAATAATATGCCGGAAATCTACAAGGACAATAAGGAAACCGTCTCCAAGTACGAAGGAGAACTGGACTTCAAGAAGAAATACGCCAAGCTGGCCCGGAAGATCACGGACAACGCCGAGCACAAGATCCTGGGCGTCAAGAGTACCGATGCGGAATACTGGGGCTTAAGGGAAGTGCTCAACGAGGATGAAGTAGACATCCTGCTGAAGATGAAGCAGCGCAAATGGTATACCTATGAGCAGCTCTACGAGATGTTCAAGGATCAGTTTGATCCCCTGCAGTTCAAGCAGACCGTCGATCTGATGTGCGTTCACGGCATCGTCGAGTACGACTACGGCGATCACTATGACGACAACGGGCCGATCAAGGACGCTGTCAGGGAGAAGAGATACCGCCTTTCCTACTTCGTGCCCGGCAGCGCCGAGCTGTTCAACTCCTCCAGGGACCGCATTGCCAGAAACCCGGCAGTCACTTCCTTCTTTGAAAGGATGACCTTCCTGCCGCTGGAAAAGATAACCTCGATGGTTCCTGAGGGCGGCGACGGCATCGGCATGCATGTCATTCCGGTCGAAAAGGAAGTCAGCATGAACAATGAGGCCATCAAGCTGGAGAAGATCTCCTACTGGCTCAACAAGTATGACGGCCACATTTCCGCCGGTATCTGTTCCTGCCGTCAGTCCAGAGCGGTTCTGGGCGAAGGCTGTACCGATGATGCCGATGACTGGTGCATCCAGCTGGGCGACATGGCCGACTACACGGTTGAAACCGGCAGAGCCCACTACATCAGCAAGGAAGAGGCCCTGGAGATCCTGAAGAAGGCGGAAATGAACGGCTACGTTCACCAGATCACCAACATCGACGGCGAAAACCACATCTTCGACATCTGCAACTGCAATGTCAAGATCTGCAACGCCCTGCGCACTTCGCTGCTGTTCAATACCCCCAACCTCTCCCGCAGCGCCTATACGGCCAACGTGGACAAGGAAA
The DNA here is from genome assembly GCA_017561615.1 of Erysipelotrichaceae bacterium. The sequence continues at coordinate 235 of JAFZBT010000157.1, read as the reverse complement.
AGTGCGTCGCCTGCGGCATGTGCGTGGAAGTCTGCCCGGCCGGCGCCGTCAAGCTCGGTCAAAAGCTCTGCACCAAGGACGGCACCGAGATCGAATATCCCAAGGCGGTACTGCCCGACCGCATCAGATGGGGCAAGTATGCCTGGGATGAGAACTACCGCGACACCGCCCGGGTGAATACCCACAAGACCGGCACTTCACCCTGCAAGGCAGCCTGCCCGGCCCACGTGCCGGT
>JAFZBT010000156.1 GCA_017561615.1 Erysipelotrichaceae bacterium | reverse complement strand
TGACCAGCAGGTCGCGGATGGAATGGTAGATGCCCTTCAGGGCGACGATGACGCGGTACTGCTTGATGCCGCCGCCGGTGCTCTCCAGATCGCCGCCGATCAGCATCAGGATGATCATCGCCGTCGCGAAGCCGCTGGGGAAGACGCTCATGTCCTTGACGCCGACGAAGCCGGTCGTGGTGATCGAGGTGGTGAAATGGAAGGCCGTGACTCTCAGGCTTTCGCCCAGGGATGCGGTATAACCGCTTTTCATCAGGTTATAATTCATTAAGAAAAGGAAAACCACGGCCACGAAGATGAAGAAACGGGTCTCGCAGTGCTTTCTCAATGGCCTGCTTCTTCCCTTGATCAGGCTGTAGTGAATGAAGAAGTTGGTCTGGCCCAGCATCATGAGCACGATGGTGATGATTTCAACAGCCAGGGAATGGTAGGCGTAGATGCTCTCGGTGCGGGTGGAGAAGCCGCCGGTGGAGATCGCCGCAATCGCGGTGTTGAAGGCGTCAAAGAAGCTCATGCCGGCCAGCATGTAAGCTACGCTTCCCAGAATGATGTAGCCGATGTAGATGGCGAAGATGACCCGCGCCGTCTTGGCCAGATTGGGCAGAAGACGGTCGGAGTGGCCGTCGGCGTTATACAGGTTCAGACCGTAGCGGTCGTTCATGGCGCAGGTAAGGATCAGTACCAGACCGACGCCGCCGACCAGCAGGGTGATGTTGCGGAAGAACAGGAAGATGCGCGGACAGGTGTCGGAGTCGACAACGGAAAGTCCGGTGGTCGAATAGCCCGAAGTCATCTCGAAGGCAGCCTGGGAGAAGTTGTACTGTCCGGTCATCATCCAGGGTACCATGGAGATCAGGATCGCCGAAAGCCAGATCGAAACGATCAGCACGGCGTCATAGTGCTTGTCCAGCTTGATGATCTCAGTGTCCTTCAGCAGATATCTCAGAATTCCGCCCATGGCTACCGTCGCCAATCCCGGCACCAGAAAACAGCGCAGATAAACGCTTTCCTGCGGGTAGAAGGGCAGGATGATCAGCGGCATCAGCTGCAGCACGCCGATCATCATGATGAAAATGCTGAGATAGTAGAAGATCAGCCGGTAGTACTTTCTTTTCATGCCTTTTTCCTCTGGAATACCTTGGTTATCTCATTGTGGTGTTCCATGGTAGTTACCAGTAAGACCTTGTCTCCTTCCTGAAGCACGGTATCGCCGTTGGGAATGATCACCTGCTGCTGGCGGATGACGGAAGAGACCGAAGCGATGTCGGAGACCTTGATCTCCTTAAGGGACTTGCCGCAGACATCGTGACTGTTCTTAACCATGAACTCCATGATGTTGATCTTGTCGTCTTCCAGCGACAGGTTGCTGATGAGGTTCTCGATGTTGGCGGTGTTCTTGATCTGCTCCGCCAGCAGGTAAGTCGAGGAAATGACGGAATCAATGCCCAGGTTCTTGAACAGTTCAACGTTCTTAGGGTTAATGACCGTGGCAATGCACTTGCGGACATTGAAAAGCTTCTTCGCCGTCTTGCAGGCGACGTAGTTGTC
>JAFZBT010000155.1 GCA_017561615.1 Erysipelotrichaceae bacterium | reverse complement strand
CGAGAACCTTTTCGGCATCGACGATGTACTTTTCCGCCATGTCGGTCTTGAACTTTTCATAGTTGTATTCATCCAGATCTTCCGGCAGATCGCTGTCTTCCAACAGGGCAGTGATGAACAGCGTGCAGGTGCCTTCAGGTGAGGAATCCTCGATCACCTTGTTAAGGCAGTTGACGATGTACATGCCCTTGGTGTCGTACTGTTTGCGGGAATCGGGATCTTCGGAGATGAAGACGGTATAGTCGTCAAAGCCCAGCTGTTCCCGGGTGCAGTCCAGACCCAGATAGACGGTAAAGGTCGAGATGCCGAACCGGCGGGCGTTCATCAGCTTTCTGGTCCTTTCGGGAACATACTCTGCCTTGGAGAGGTTGGCGACCCGGTTGGGCATGATGTTGCTGACGATCTCCTTGGCGTAAAGCTTCTGCTGGTGGTTGATCTCCACGCCGATGGCCTTTCCCTGCTCATCGTAGAGGAACTGGGTTACTTCGGCATTGTACCAGACGCTGCTGCCGTGATCCTCAATGACCTTGACCAGCGCCAGGGACAGTTCATGGGAACGGTCCTTCGGCATGGCGGCACCGTCGTTGATGTAGGTAGTCATCATGTTGAAGTAGTGGAAGGCGGACAGTTCATCAGCCGGCACTCCCAGATAGCCCCAGTAGCTGGACAGGATGTTGACGGCCTTTTCATCAAAGCCCAGTTCTTCCAGCACCTCCTTGACGGAATGGGAAGCCATGCGCATGAAGTCGCCGTATTTGAAGGCCATGACCAGAGCGTTGGGCTTGCCCTTCATCTTATAGATGTATTCAATGGCCTGGTTGTCAGTATCCTGGAGCTTGAAGAGATTCTCCAGTTTCTCCCGGCTGCCGGGACAGTACTGCTCAAACGATTCGATAAACTGCTGCTTTCCGGCCTTCAGGGTAACGTCGTAGCCGTTTGGACCCTTGCAGATGGCGCGGAAAAGATTCCTTTCGTAGCACCAGTTTACCTCAGCTCCCAGTTCCCTGAAGATGTTATAGACCAGATCGGGCTTTTCCTCATCGCCGACCATGCACAGTTCGTGCAGGGAAGGCTCGAACTCAAAGCGTCCGCGGACAAAACTGGAAGCGCACCCGCCCGGCAGGTTGTGCTTCTCCAGCAAAAGCGTCTTCAGTCCGGCCTTGGCTGTCGTGGCCGCGCAGGCCAGACCGCCGTTACCGGCGCCGACGACAATGACATCATATTGTGTATGCACCGGAAATCCTCCTTTGTTAGTTTTTTCACTATCTGCTTAAATCATAACATTCTCCTGCTCTTTTCAGCAACCACAATACCGGTTAAACCTGTCGAAATTCATGCCCGGAAGCCGGAAAAAAGGATCCTCTGGGGACCCTTGCTGTCAGATTTTTCCGGCTGCTACTCTGCCAGGCTTTCGACGACCTTGTCCAGGTAGCTGACCGGGTAGGATTCGATCTCTCCCCTGTCGATTGCCTGCGTAAGGGCGGTGTTGATGGGGATCCGGGCCAGCAGTTCGATGCCCTGATCATGACAGAGCTCTTCCGCGTGGCTTTCACCGAAGATGTGAAGCTTCTGGCCGCAGCTGTCGCATTCAACGTAGCTCATGTTCTCGATCAGTCCAAGAACCGGAATGTCCATCATTCTGGCCATGTTGACGGCCTTTTCGACGATGATCCGGACCAGCTGCTGAGGCGTGGAGACGATGATGATGCCGTCCAGCGGTATTGACTGGAAGACGGTAAGCGGTACGTCACCGGTTCCCGGAGGCAGGTCAACGAACATCAGGTCGACTTCTCCCCAGTCGGTTTCCGAGAAGAACTGCTTGATGACGCCGGAAAGGATGGCTCCTCTCCAGACGACCGGCTGAGCAGGATCGTCAAGCATCAGATTGGTGGAGACGATCTTGATTCCCGTTGAACTGTAGGCGGGGATGATGGCCGTCTCGGTGCTGTAAAGCCGCTCGGTCAGACCGAAACTCTGGGCAATTGACGGACCGGTAATGTCGCCGTCCAGGATGGCGGTCTTCTTTCCGGCTCTCTGGCTGGCGCAGGCCAAAAGGGAAGTTACCAGACTCTTGCCCACTCCGCCCTTGCCGGAAACGATGCCGATGACCTTCTTTACCGATGAATTCTCATTTACATTTATGGAAAAGTCCTGTGGCTGGGTGCGGGAACCGCAGTTCGCCGCGCAGCTGGAACAGTCGTGATTGCATTCTGTCATTTCATATTCCTCCGAAACTAATTCTACTATCTGCTCTCCTCGTTTTCCACACATTTGATGCGGAAGTAGAAGTCTGATCCTTCATTGAGCTTTGAGCTGACGCCGTACTGGGCGCCGTGCATGTCCAGGATCGTGCTGACGATCGACAGGCCGATGCCGCTGCCGGCCACAAAGCGCCTGTTACTGCCGGCCTTATAATACCGCTGCCAGATCTTGTCGAGTTCCTCTTCAGCGATCCCCTCGCCGTGATCGATTACGTCAAAGCGGACGAAGGCGTCTTCCCGGCGGTAGCGGATGATGACCAGCCTGTCCTGACCGCAGTGGTTCAGGGCATTGTTGATCAGGTTGTGGAGAACCTGCTGGATCCGCGTCTGGTCAGCCTCGATATAGCAGCTTTCCTCCGTTGTCTCCACTTCGATCCGGTAGCCCTGCGCCTCCAGCATCTGGTAGCTGTTTACCACGCCGTAGACCAGGTCTTCGCAGTTGAGGATGCTCAGATTCAGCTGTTCGTTTCCGGACTGCAGCTTGGAGATGTCCAGCATGTTGTTGACCAGCGAGGTCAGCCGGTTGGCTTCATCGATGATGATCTGCACGTTTTCCGGCGTGTTCTCTTCCGGAATGTCTCTGATGAGTTCGCCATAGCCGGAGATCATGGTCAGCGGCGTGCGCAGGTCGTGGGAGACGTTGGCGATCAGTTCCTTCTGCATCTTATCCGCCTTGCCCAGTTCCCTGGCCATCTCGTCAAGTGTTCCGGAAAGCTCCTCGATCTCCCGGTAGCCCCGGGCATTGAAGTCCGTGTCGTAATTGCCTTCCGCCAGCTCTCTGGCCTTCGCATTGATCTCGCCGATCGGACGGGAAATGTTGCGGGCAGAGACAAAGGCCAATAACAGGCTTACCGCCAGCAGGATGACGGTGATCATCACCAGCTGAGAACGGATGGTCGATACCGTCGCCTCCACGGGAACGATCGAGCTGATGACCATCAGATCGATCTGCCGGCCGTCTTCGTTGCGGGTGGTGCTCATGTAGATGATCGCCCGGACATCGGCGTTGTAGTAGGAACGGTCGGCCCGGCCGCTGATGACCTGGTAGCGGCTGACCTCAAAGCCCATGGAGTTTACGTAAAGCAGTACTTCCGGAGAATCGCCGCTGCTGTTGAGCGCCGAAAAGAGTTCCCGGAGGTCAAAGCGGATCTTGAGATCATCGATGACGGCTTCATTGGCGGAGTAAAGCTTGCCCTTGCCGCCGTCAAGGATGATCAGCGCCGTATCGCGGTCAATCTGAATCTCTTCGATGAGATCGGCCTCGTCATCATCGGCGAGCTGCTGGCGGATCTGCCGGCCGGTCTTCATGATCTCATTCAGCCTTGCCGACTTGTAGGAATAGTTCAGGGTCAGAACCTGAAGGGTCCACAGCAGGGCGATGAAAACCGCAGTGAAAGCCAGGAAATAGTAAAACAGTTTCCACTGAAGGGAACCTGATTTACCTGACGTTTTCTTTTCTCTGCTTGCGTTATTATTCAGCATCAAAGCGATAACCTACCCCTCTGACAGTAACGATGAATTTCTGATATTCGCCCAGCGAACGGCGCAGCAGCTTGATGTGGGTATCAAGCGTCCTGTCGTCGCCATAGTAGTCATAGCCCCACACTTCCGTCAGCAGGGTCTCCCGGCTGAGGGCCATGTTCTTGTTGCGGCTCATGAAGAACAGCAGCTCGTATTCCTTGGGGGACATGTCGATGCGCTGCCCGTCGATCTTTACGATGCGGGCGGCATAGTCGATCTCCAGGCCTTCAAAGCGCGCTGTCTGCCCAGCCGGCTGATTCTGGGTGCGTCCGCGGGCCAGAATGGCGGCGATGCGCATCATCAGTTCCTTGACTGAGAAAGGCTTGACGACATAATCGTCAACGCCGACTTCAAAGCCATGGATGCGGTCATATTCCTCTCCGCGGGCGGAAAGCATGATAACCGGCGTATTCCGGAAGCGGCGGATGGCTTTGACGGCTGAAAAGCCGTCCAGATCGGGCATCATGACGTCCATGATTATCAGGTCATAATCTTCGCGCTCGCATTTCTCTACCGCGGAAAAGCCGTCAGAAGCTTCATCGACTTCGTAGCCTTCAAAGCGGGCGTACTTGCGGATCATTTCCCGGATCTTTTCTTCGTCGTCAACAACAAGAAGTCTTGCCATGCTCTCACCTCCGTACTCTGATGATAATCGGCATATGTGACGGTTATGTGGAGAAAGGCTGAAGGTTAGCCCTTCAGCCCGTCAGCCTGACGCTGCATGTTCTCAACGATGACATCGTAGATGTCGCCCAGGGAGGCGCAGTATTCCAGCACCTGCCAGGGTTCATTGGTATGGAAATGGATCTTGATCAGATCCTCATCGCCGACGGCCAGCAGGCAGTCGCCCTGGAAGTGCTCCATGATGTAGTCATGGATCTCGTCTTCGTCCAGGTCGTGACCGGCGATCAGAAGCTGCGTATCAAACTTGAATTCCAGCATCCTGTTAACCTTCCTTCTTCTTCAGATAGTCCAGAGCCTTGACGGCGTTGACGCACTGCAGGCAGGCGTAGACAGCCAGGCAGACGGATACGATGATCAGCAGAAGATTGTCGACATGGGTGATTCCCTTGCCGTTCTGCCTGATCGTCAGATTGCAGTTGAGGATCAGCAGGACCGCCAGAGCCAGTGAGCAGACCAGAAGGATGATGACCGACTTGCGGTCCTTGTTGGCCATGATCACGTAGCGGGGGATCCGCTTTTCAGGCAGATCATTGGATTCAATGGTCTGCAGAGAGGGCAGAAAACGCTTGCGGTAGAAATATTCCATCACGCCCGCCAGCAGCAGACCCAAAGCGATGCCGATGATCCAGTTGCCGTAGAAGCCGACAAAGACGCCCAGCATGACCGACAGCAGGTGGCGGGAGGTAAACAGGCTGAGCTTTCGCTCGTCTTCATGATCGATCAGATAACCGCGCTGACCCTTGAAATCCAGAAGGATCAGACGTCCTCTTTCGTCCTTCACCAGATCGGTATCGATCGGCTTAACTTTTCCCAAATTCTGTTTCATATTCTTACTTTCCTTTATCTGTATACTCTTTCAACCCGGCCGTTGATGTCGCAGACGATCTCATCGACGATCGTGCCGCTCATCTCCGCCAGGGCTTCGGCGCTGCAGCCTTCTCCGATCAGGGTAACCGGATCCTCTCTCTTGCAGTCGATGCCGGAGACATCGACCATCATCTGGTCCATGCATATCCGTCCCCGGATCGGCGCTCTCTGGCCGTTGATCACCACATAGCCGCGGTTGGACAGCCTGCGGGGATAGCCGTCGCCGTAGCCGACGGATACCGTGGCGATCTTCATCGGCTTTTCACAGCGGTAGATGTGGCCATAGGACAGCCCTTCGCCTTCACCGACCGTCTTGATCATCTCAATGCGGCTGTACCAGCCCAATACCGGAAGGCGCTGGTAGCGCTCATGCACTTCGCCGACCGTAAAGCCCAGCAGCATGAATCCCGGGCGGACATAGTCGTAGACGAATTCCGGGTAGTTGAGAATGCCGCTGGAAGCGCAAAGATGTCTTCTTCCGCAGTCATATCCCAGCTGGGCAACTCTGGCAAGGAAACTGTCAAAGACGTCTCTCTGGCGATGGGTATATTCAATGTCCTCCGGGGCGAAGCTGTCGGCCCGGCAGAGGTGTGAATAGGTTCCCATTACCTTCAGGCAGGGATCCGCGTAGATCGCCGAGAGCTGTTCGTCGCTGATCAGCGGATCAATGCCGATGCGGTGCATGCCGGTATCGACCTTGACTTCCACCTTCAGAACGATTCCCCAGCTGCGGGCAAACCTGCTCATGGCTTCAACCTGCTCATAGGATGCCAGCGTCAGGATGCAGTCGTTCTCATAAGCCTTCATCCAGTCCTTCTGCTCGGTATAGCCCAGGATCAGCATGCTGCCCTTCAGGCCGAGATCTCTCAGCCTGACGGCTTCGCTGAGGGCGGCGACGCAGAAGTCGCTGACGCCCATCTCGCTCATGATCTGCGCCAGCTGCCAGTCACCGTGGCCGTAGTAGTCGGCCTTGATGACGCCGATGATGCCGGTCTGCTGAGGCAGAATGGCCTGCAGCCCGGCCAGGTTATGCCGGAAGTTTTCCCAGTCTAATTCCAGATAACAACGTGATCTGCTCATCTTATTTCCTGTCCAGCGTCAGTTTGATCAGCTTGTCAATGATGGTGCTGTAGCTCATGCCGGCGGCCTTGAAGCTGGCCGGATAGAGCGAGTGAGAGGTGAATCCGGGAATGGAGTTCACCTCGTTGAAGACCAGGCCCTTGGAGCCGTAGAAGAAGTCCACGCGGGCAAACAGGTCGCAGTCCAGCAGCCTGTAGATCCTGATGGCTTCACTCTTGATCCTTTCCATCAGTTCCCTGCTCAGGCTCTTGGCCGGGGTATTGATGACGGTCTTGTAGCCGTCATACTTCTCGGCATAGCCGTACATCTCCGAGGAGACGATGATCTCGAAGACCTCGCCGGCCTCCACGTTGCCTTCATAGCCCATGACGCCGGCGCCGACCTCATAGCCGTCGACGAATTCCTCGATCAGGATCTTGTCGTCGTAGCTGAAGGCATCAGCCACGTATTCCTCAAACTGCATCAGATTGCTTACCTTGTGGGCTCCGAAGGATGAACCTTCGCAGACCGGCTTGACGTAGCAGGGCAATCCCAGCCGGTATTCAACTTCATGGAACATCTCTTCCAGATCGTAGTTTTCAAAGCGTCTTAAGATCATGTACTTGGCCATCTTGATGCCGGCGTTCTCGCAGACGATGTGCGTGAACTGCTTGTCCATGACCAGAGCGCTGGGAGTCATCGTACAGCTGACAAAGGGGATGCCGTTGAGCTGGCAGAGTCCCTGAACGGTGCCGTCTTCGCCATAGCGGCCATGAAGCACCGGGAAGACCGCGTCAACTCTCTGGACCGTTCCGCTGGCCGGCTGATAGAAACCGTGATGATCGGTATTGGGGGAAAGGATGACTTCCTCATTGTTCTCATTTTCTTCCCACTTGCCGTTTTCGATGTCGTCGATCGGGCCGGTGTAATGGTACCAGCGGCCGTCTCTGGTGATGCCCACCAGGTAAGTATCGTACCAGGCCGGCATGTTGCGCAGGATCGAGGCCGCCGACATCAGGGAAACCGGATGTTCATTGGCCTGTCCGCCGAATAATACGGCTATCATCTTATTTTCCATTCTCTATTCCTCCAGACTGTCAATCAGTGAGGCAAAGTGCATGCCGTTAGAGGCCTTGAAGAACAGCACATTGCCCTTTTTCAGATATGGTAACAGATACTGCCGGACCTCGGCATTATCCGTAAACAGGCGGTATGCGATGCCCTGCGACGCCAGATTGGCCGCCAGGGCTTCCACTTCCCGACCGACCAGAACGATCTGGTCAAACTGCCGGAAGTCGATCTCATCGGCGATGCCGCTGTGCAGCTGCGGCGAAGTCTCACCCAGCTCCAGCATGTCGCCGATGACCACGGTCTTGTGGTAGGAGCGGTTGTACTGCCGAACCATCTGCAGGGAAGCAACCAGCGAAGAGGGATTGCAGTTGTAGGAGTCGTCGATGATGACGGCATCCCTGATCCTCTTGAGCTGCAGCCTATGCGGCGTCAGCTGTACACAAGCCAGACCTTCCCTGATCTGTTCGTATTCAATGCCCAGCTTTTCGCCGATGCCGATGGCAGCCAGGGCGTTGAGCACCTGATGGCGGCCCAGGATCGGCAGGCTGTAGCTGCGTCCCCGGCAGCTGAAGCTGGTGCCCTCGTCATTGAGGCAGTAGTCCTCAGCCCGGATGTCGCAGTCCTCCTCAAAGCCGTAACCGATGGGACGGTTATGCAGATTCAGGGACTGCAGATGCTCCTTCAGGCCGTAGGAGTGCTGGTTGTAGAAACACTGACCGTCACCCAGATCGCGGTTGATCAAACACTTCTGCTCCACGATGCCGTCCATGGAGCCCAGCTGGGCAATGTGGGCGGGACCGATGGAGGAGATGACGGTGATCTCCGGCTGGACCATGGTGACCAGGCGGTCCATGACGCCGATGTCATTGATGCCCATCTCGGCGACCACATATTCCGCGTCGTCATCGACATTCATGACCGTCAGCGGTACGCCCAGATCGTTGTTCTGGTTGCCGAAGGTCTTGCAGGTGCGGTATTTGCGGCTGACCACGCTGGAAACGATGTCCTTGGTCGAGGTCTTGCCGGAAGAGCCGGTTACGCCGATGAAATGACAGCTCAGCGTGCGGCGGTAATCGGCCGCCAGCGCCTGTAAAGCTGTCTGGACGTCATCGACGATGATGATGTTGCCTTCGGGAACCGGCAGGGGGTCATCCTTCTGCCAGAAGGATGCCGCAATGCCCTTCTTGAGCAGGTCGGCCACAAAGCTGTGTCCGTCGACCTTTTCGCCGATGATCGGGGCAAATAGCATGCCTTCCCGGGCGGCGCGGGAGTCGAAATGGACGCCTTTAATGCGCACCTCGGGATCGCCGAGCAACGTGCCGTTGACTGTTTCACTGATCTTCTTCAAATCGTAACTGATCATAATCCTAACGCTTCAAAAGCCCTGAATCATCAGCGGCTTTCTAATATCCTTTGTTCTTTATGACTTCGATGATCTCATCGACATACTTTCTGCAGATCTCATCCGTCCTGGCTTCGGTCATTACCCTTACCAGCGGCTCGGTTCCCGAGCACCTGACCAAAACCCGGCCTTCGCCGGCCAGGACTTCCTCAACCTGGCGGCACTTGGCCAGCACGTCCTCATCCTTCATGACGGCTTCCTTGTCCTTGACTTCCAGGTTGACCAGCAGCTGCGGGAACACCTGCAGCTCGTCAGTCAGTTCGTTAAGCGTCTTATCTTCCGCCTTCATGATCTCCAGCAGCTGCAGGGCGGTCATCAGACCGTCGCCGGTGGTGGCGTGGCGGGACAGGATGATGTGTCCGGACTGCTCGCCGCCCAGCACGTAGCCGTTGCGGCACATGCAGTCATAGACGTACTTGTCGCCGACCTGGGTCTTCTCATAGCCGATCCCGTAGCGGTCCAGAACCTTGAACAGACCGAGGTTGGCCATGACCGTGGTAACGACCTTGCCGTTATCCAGCAGGCCGCGCTCCTTCAGGTACCTGCCGCAGCAGAAGATGATCTTGTCGCCATCGACTACGGCGCCGTCGGAAGCGACGGCGATCAGCCGGTCGGCGTCACCGTCAAAGGCCAGGCCGATGTCGTAATGGCCTTCCCTGACGGCGGCGACCAGGTTTTCAATGTGGGTCGAACCGCAGCCGCGGTTGATGTTGAAGCCGTTGGGCTCATTGGCCAAAACGGTCACATTGGCGTTGAGACGCTTCAGCATCCTTTCCGCCGTTACGCTGGCGGAGCCGTTGGCGCAGTCAATGATGATGTTATAGCCGTACAGGTCGCTGGGGAAATGGGACTGCAGGAAACGGAGATACTCCTCCAAACCTTCCTCGTAGCGGTGTGTCTGGCCGATGGCCTCACCGGTCAAAAACTCCAGCTGGCCGTCACCGTAGATGTAGTCCTCAATGGCGGTTTCCAGAGCGGCGTCGATCTTCATGCCTTCGCTGTTGATGATCTTGATGCCGTTGTCGTAATAGGGATTGTGAGAGGCGGTGATCATGATGCCGCAGCTGAACTTCTGGTTTCTGACCAGGTAGATCAGCTCCGGCGTCGAGCAGACGCCCAGCAGCCAGGCATTGGCGCCCAGGGCGGTAATGCCGGCGGAAAGGGCGCTTTCAAACATGCTGCCGGAAAGACGGGTGTCCCGTCCGATCAGGATGCGGCCGCCGCGGAAAGTCTGGCCAAGATACTGGCCGATGCGGTAAGCCATGTCGACGGAAAGATTCTCATTGGCGCGGCCTCTGATGCCGTCCGTACCGAAATGTACTCTCATTTTAAGGTTCCACTCCTACGATCTCTACTTCTATGTATTTCTTGCCGCCGTAGATCTCGTACTTCACCAGATTGTTGGTTCCGTAGACGACCAGCGGTGCCTGCTGCTGACCGACGACGACGTTGGCCAGGTCGATGTTGATGGTAATGTCATTGGCGGTGATGCCGTCCAGATTCTTCTGGGTTCCGTAGATCACGACGTCCATCTCCGCGTCTTCGGCGTTGATGACCTTGAAGCGGTACTTGGTATCATCGTAGTTGATCCAGCTGACGCGGACATCATTGACGGTCTTGCTGGCTTCCTTGTCGACGGTGATCTCCATGTTGATCTTGGTGACGCTCATGGAGTTGACGCCGCTGGGCAGTTCCAGGTTGGTCGCAAAGACGTTGCTGTCAGCGGTAAGCTGCGTGGCATCGATGTTGACGTATACGGCATCGATCAGATTCAGGACGTTCTTGGGGGCGTAAAGAGTCACTGCCGAGTGGTCCAGGGCAATGGAATCAATGGCATAGCCTTCCATGATCTCGCCGACCGGTCTGACGATGATCGGCACTTCCTTGCTGACTTCCGTTACGGCCACGCTGGCGCTGACCTTTTCGGGAATGATGTCGCAGCTGACGATGTTGCCGTTGTAGTCATAGGCGACCACGCGGGCATCAGTGGTAAAGTCCGCCGTCCGGCCGCTTGTATCGATCAGGGCCTTGACGAAGGAAATTGATGAAATGGTATCTTCCGAAGCCCGGATCAGCACCTCGGTGGTGTCGAAGACCGGTTCGGAAAGGGTATACTTGGATGCCATCTGGTTGGTGTTGATGAACTCGTAGGAAATGTTGAACTTTGAGGTCATCTTCTTCTTGATGGTAACGTTGACGGTGGGGTTGTTCAGGACGTTGACTTCCAGCTGCGAGTTGAAGTTGCTGGGAGTCAGTCTGATGGTGTAGGTGCCTTCGGTAAGACCGGACAGATCGCAGATCAGCGATGAGTTGGTCTGGTTTTTCTGCAGGTTGATGTCGGTCATGTCGCCGGCGACGATGACGTCGCTGGCTGCCGGCACGCCGGAAACCTCATACATCTCGCTGTTGTAGACGATGACTACCGGGATGCTGTTGAGCGTGGCCGACTGCTTGACGCCCAGGGCTGAACCGGATGAATAGTTGACGCCGAAATACATCAGCACCGCCAAAACCAGCGCAAAGAGCTTGGAGATGCGCGGAGACATCAGGATCTTGTTGAGCAGGCCGGAAATGGCACGGGAGATGTATACGAAGATGTTTTCGATGGTTGCGTAGGTACGGGCTGCGTTGGGAGAGGTGGCAGCGATGCGCTGGGCTAATTCCAGCTTTTCCGAGGAATCGATCTTTTTCTTTCTATCCTTAGCCATACTTACTTACCTCCTTCTTCCTTGCTGTCCTTCTTGGGAGTGGTGACGTTGGTCGTCTTGATGACGTTGATCACCGGTTTTGGCGGCTCCTTGGGAACGGAAACCGTCTTGACCGTGATATTGTCATTCAGCTTGTCCTCGTTGATGGCATTGCTGATGACGCTGTCGACGATCTTGCCGGTCTTCCGGTCTTCCGGATCCACGGCCTTGAAGTTCATGGTCTGGAAGTTCTTCATGTCATGATTGGAGACATTCTGCAGCTCATCTTCGCCCTTGCGGCCCTTGGCGGTCGCAGCGTAGTCGATCTCCTTTTCATTGATGAAGGAATCAACGGAAACGGACTGCTGGGAAGTAACGGTGCTGAAGCTTCCGGAAAGCTGTTCCTTGTTGAGGATGACCTTCTCCAGATAGTCGCGCAGTTTCTTCTCATTCATCTGCAGAAGCTTGCCTTCCTTGGTCAGGGCTACCCGGCCGGTTTCCTCGGAAACGACGATGGTGATGGCGTCAGTCAGTTCGCTGATGCCGATGGCCGCTCTGTGGCGGGCGCCGTAGCGGGACGGCAGGTCCATGGTCGTAGGCGGGAAATAAGCTGAAGCGCAGGCCAGCTTGTCGCCCTGGATGATGACGGCGCCGTCATGAAGCGGCGTAGTCGTCATGAATATCGAACAGATAAGTTCAGCGGAAACCAGCGAATTGATCTTGATGCCGGTATCGATGTACTGGGAAAGAGAATGGCCCTGTTCCAGGGTGATCAGCGCGCCGGTCTTGCTGGCGGACAGCTGAGCGGTGGCGGTCATCAGTTCGTCGATCAGGTTTTCCTTCTCGCTGCTGGTCAGGGTGGAAATGCGGGCAAAGGCATTGCTCTTGCCCAGTCTTTCCAGGATCAGCCTGATCTCAGGCTGGAAGATGACGATGATGGCGATGACGCCCCAGGAAACGACCGTGGAGGCCAGCTGGTTGACCGTCTTGAGGCCCAGAAGCTTGGAAACCGCCTGAATGATGATGACCAGAACCAGACCCTGGAAGGTCTGGATGGTCTTCTGGTTACTCTTAACCACCTTCATGATGTAATATAGGATGATCCAGACGACCACGATGTCCGCGATGGCCTGAATATAATGAATTACTGATTCATAACTGAATGAAAAAGTCACTTCTACCAACTCCCTTTCGTATCATTATAGCATAATTGACTCGTCATCAAAAAGCGCACCCCATAATGATGCTAGTATATTTTAGCACAGCACAGCCTTCCATCTCAACGCCGAAAAGAGAATCATGCAGGACCTTTAATCTGGGTTTCGGAAGTTTTAATTCCAGGCAATTCCAGACAACAGGAGAACCAGGAGCTGATGATCAGAAAAAACGGCAGAAGGCTGCCGCAGAAAACTGTTTCATGAAACCGCTGTTTAGTCGCGATCGACCGTCATGACGATCAGAGCGCTGAGAATCAGCATTACGGCCATTACGGACAGAATGAGATAGTAACTGCCGCTTAGGTCATAGCTGAATCCAACCAACGACGAGGAAAAGGCGGAAAAACTCATCATCAGCATCGAAACAGACGGATAGACCCGGCTGTAATTGCGTGTCCCGAAGCACTTTCTGATCAGAAAGACAACACCGACAATGGTAAGCCCATAACTCAGACCCATGAGCAGTGCTCCGCCATACAGAAGGATCACTCGGCCACTCATCAGCAGAAGGTAACCGACGGCACAGATCAGACAGCCGCAAATAAGGGTCAAACGGCTGCCGAATCGGTCAATACCCGCCCCCAGCATAAGCTTACCCATTGTGTTGATCAGCATAGCCATGCTGAGAAGAGTAGCCCCAAGACTTTCCGGAAGCCCGTAATAGCTGGCCAGTCCGGGAAGATGCTGACCAAAGGAAGTGCCCATGGCACAGAAGACGGCAAAGGCCACAATCAGCAAATACTTTATCTTATCTATTTCGTCGTCAGACTGCTCTTTCGAAGCGCTGTTTTTCTCTTCGGAAGCTCCATACGCTTGTTCACCGACGCTTTCCGGATTCAGGCCGACCGGAAGCAGCCAGGCAAGACCGCATAATAGGGCGATTGCCCCGGCATTGAACAGATAGCCCTTCTGCCAGTCATACTTTTCAATGACTCCGGCAAGCACCGGGGAAAACAGTGAGGCAATGATGCCGCTGAAACCCAGCACCAGTGAGGTGATCAGCCCATTGTTTCGGACAAACCAGTTATTCAGCATGATGGTTACCGGAACGCTGCTGATCAATCCGGCCCCAAAACCTCTGAGAGCGTTCAGCAGATAAAACACCCACAGTTTCTCAGCCAGCGACAGACAGACCGTACAGACAACGGTCAGCACTGTCGCAGAAGCCACGAAAAGGCGGTAGTTCTGCTCTTTCAGCAGCCTGGGAACCAGCATGCCGGCCAGGGCAAAAGCCACGGAGCAGATTGTAATGGTCAGGGAAACCTGACCGCGGGAAGCGTTCAGGTATTCACAGACGCTGTTGATGTACAGACCCGCTACGTTGGTGGTCAGACCGAGCGTGGCTCCGATCAGGCAGCTTGTGGCAATGATTACATAGATGTGTTTCCTTCTCAATTTGTTCATATGGTTCGGTCTCTTCTAGTCACCGGCAAGAATCGGGTCAATGGTTTCCCTGATGATTTCCAGCAGGCTGTCGCATGAGCGGTTGAATTTGTCCTGGTCGACCTCGTTGAGATGCAGCACCAGCACTTCCCTGATGCCCTGGCGGTTTACTACCGCCGGCACGCCGATATACAGACCCTGCCGTCCGTAACAGCCGTCCTGATAGACGCTCAGAGGAATGATGGCATTTTCGTTGTTCAGTACGGCCAGTACCAGCCGGCACAGCGCCATGCCGATGCCGTAGTAGGTGGCCTTTTTCTTTTCGATGATCTCATAGGCAGCATCGCGGACATTCTCATAGATCTCCAGAAGCACGCTCATGTCGATGTTGCGCTCTTCCAGTTCTTCCAGAAGGCTCTTGGCGCCGATGTAGCAGTGCGTCCAGGGGACAAACGACGAATCGCCGTGCTCGCCCATGATGTAGCTGTGGACATTGGAGGAATTGATCTGCAGGAAATCACCCAGAGCATAGCGAAGCCGGGCGGTGTCCAGCATCGTTCCGGAACCGAAGACTCTCTCCTTCGGCAGTCCGCTGACCTTCCAGGCCACGTAGGTCATCAGGTCGCAGGGGTTGGAGGCCACAATGATGATGCCGTCAAAGCCGGATGCTCTGATCTGCTGG
>JAFZBT010000154.1 GCA_017561615.1 Erysipelotrichaceae bacterium | reverse complement strand
CGGCGATCGTCTGCGCCAAAGTTTCCAACTGATCGACAGTCTCATTCTTGACGGCTGACTTAATTGTCAGCGGCTCATTGATGAAACTGACGCCCGGCAGCTTCTCCAGCAGGTCGTGCATCAGCCTGCCGCTGATGGGACCCCAGGAGCCGTTTTCCAGTAAGGCGATACGGCGGTTGCGCAGCGAGTGGTTGACGATGTCGTGCAGCAGGGCTTCCATGGTGACGAAGATGCCGGCATTATAGGTGGTTGATGCGAAGACCAGATGGCTGTACTTGAAGCAGGCCGACAGAATGTGGCTGGCGGGGATTACGGAAGTGTCGAACATTTCAACCGGGATGCCCTTTTCCGAAAGCTTGCCGGCCAGGATGTTGATCATGTTTTCAGTATGGCCGTATACGGAGGCGTAAGCCAGGCAGACGCCCTTTACCTCCGGACGGTAGCTGCTCCAGGCATCGTATTTTTCCAGGAAATCGCCGAAGTTTCGTCTCCAGACAAAGCCGTGCAGCGGACAGACATATCTGATGTCCAGGGTCGCGGCCTTCTTGAGGACGCTTTGAACCTGCGGGCCGTACTTGCCGACGATATTGGTATAGTATCTTCTGGCTTCATCGACGTAATCGCGGAAGAAGTCGACTTCATCGGCAAACAGATGGCCGTTCAGGGCACCGAAGGTGCCGAAGGCGTCAGCCGAGAAGAGGATGCCGTCGGTCTTGTCATAGCTGAACATGACTTCCGGCCAGTGGACCATCGGAGCGTTGACGAAGGTCAGTTCGTGCTTTCCGGTGTTCAAAGTGTCGCCTTCATTGACGGTCTTAATGCTGGCGGACATGTCGGTAGCGAAGAACTGGCTGATCAGCGTGGCGATCTTGGCGTTGCAGACGATGGTGACCTCCGGATAGCGCAGATAAAGTGCTTCCAGAGTGGCAGCGTGGTCGGGCTCCATGTGATGGATGACCAGGTAATCGAGCTTACGTCCGTTAAGACCGTAGGCGACGTTTTCGAGAAACTGGACCTCCACGGCGTGGTCACAGGTGTCAAACAGCACCGTTTTTTCGTCCAGCAATAAATATGAGTTGTAGGATACGCCATTGGGGACGTCATAGACGCCTTCAAAACAGGACAGTCGGCGGTCATCCGCTCCTACCCAGAGCAGATCATCGAGAACTCTTCTAGTATTATGCATTGATTATCCTCCTATCAGGTAATTTCATTTTACTGTAATTTGCTGGGATTGAACAGTATGAAGCAATGGGAATGGCTGGCCGTTTGGTTTATAATGATATGGTAATGACAAGGAGTGAGGAACAATGTACAGGATCCTGAAAGTGCAGCATTTATCCGAAAAGAACTGGCTGATGGAAATACAAGCGCCTTACATCACCAGACGGTGTCAGCCCGGTCAGTTTCTGATCGTCCGCACCGGCGAAATGGGAGAGAGAATCCCGCTGACCATCTGCGATTATGACCGGGAGAAGGAAACGGTCACCATCGTCTTCCAGGTCGTCGGCGTTTCTACCGCCCGGTTAAGCGAGCTGAGGGAAGGTGAATGCCTTACCGACATCGTCGGTCCTTTAGGCCGGCCTTCTGATTTCGTCAATGAGGATCCTGAGCAGCTGCAGAAGATGCATTACCTGTTTGTCTGCGGCGGCGTCGGCATCGCTCCGGTGTATCCGCAGGTAAAGTGGCTGTCTCAGCACGGGGTAAAGTGCGATGTCATCATGGCTGCTCGCAGCAAGGATCTGATCTTTTACGAAGAACAGATGCGCTCAGTTGCCGAAAACGTCTTCATCACTACCGATGACGGATCCTACGGCATGAAAGGTGTGGGTACCGACATGGTCAGAAAACTGGTCAGCGAAGAAGGCCGGCACTATGACCGCTGCGTTGCCATCGGACCGGTCGTCATGATGAAGTTTACCAGCCTGTGCACAAAGGAACTGGGAATCCCCACCATTGTCTCCATGAATCCGATCATGATCGACGGAACCGGAATGTGCGGTGCCTGCCGCATCGTCGTCGACGGCAAGGTGAAGTTCGCCTGCGTCGACGGTCCGGAATTCGACGGTCATCTGGTTGACTATGACCTGGCCATGAAGAGAGCCAGACAGTATAAGGAAGAGGAAACAGCTGCCATGCATGAATACCAAGAGCATCACTGCAGCTGCTCCGGCAGAAAGGAGGCGGCATGATGGATCTCAATAGGAAAGTACCGGTCCGGGAGCAGGACCCCAAGGTAAGAGCTGCTAATTTCGACGAAGTCTGCCTTGGCTATAACCGTGAAGAAGCCCTGGCCGAGGCCTCCCGCTGCCTCAGCTGCAAGAACCCGATGTGTCAGCAGGGCTGCCCGGTTTCCATCAACATTCCCGCCTTCATAAGGCAGGTAAGAGAAGGAAACTTTGCGGCGGCAGCTGATGTGATCGCCAAGTCGAGTGCCTTGCCGGCAATCTGCGGCCGGGTATGTCCGCAGGAGACCCAGTGCGAAGGCAAGTGCATCCGGGGAATCAAGGGGGAAGCCATTTCCATCGGCAAGCTTGAACGCTTCGTTGCCGACTGGGCAAGAGATAACGATTATCAGGCTGCCAAAGCCGGTGAACCCAACGGAAAGAAGGTCGCCATCGTCGGATCCGGTCCGGCCGGGCTGACCTGCGCCGGCGATCTGGCGCTGATGGGCTATCAGGTAACCGTCTTCGAAGCCTTCCATCAGCCCGGCGGCGTTCTGGTATACGGCATTCCCGAATTCCGTCTGCCCAAGGACGCGGTCGTAAAGCCGGAAATCGAAAAGATCAGAAAGCTGGGCGTCCGCTTTGAGACCAACGTCATCGTCGGGCGTTCCATAACCATTGACGAACTGCTGGATGAGCAGGGCTATGATGCCGTCTTCATCGGTACCGGTGCCGGTCTGCCCAAGTTCATGAACATTCCGGGTGAGATCGCCAACGGCGTCTATTCCGCCAATGAGTTTCTGACCCGCAATAACCTGATGAAGGCTTACCGTCAGGATTCCGATACGCCGATCAGATGCGGCAAGAAGGTTGTCGTAGTCGGCGGCGGCAACGTGGCCATGGATGCGGCGCGTACGGCGCTGCGCTTGGGCGCGGAGACTCACATCGTCTACCGCCGCTCGGAAGCGGAACTGCCGGCGAGAAAGGAAGAAGTGCATCACGCTAAGGAAGAAGGCGTTATCTTCGATCTTCTGCAGAATCCCATCGAGATCCTGACAGAT
>JAFZBT010000153.1 GCA_017561615.1 Erysipelotrichaceae bacterium | reverse complement strand
GTCTTCAACGAAGCAAAATTCAAGGCCGCGCACGGTTCGCCCGTTCTGGCGAAGTTCCACATCACGTAGCTGATGCCGTTTTCTTCCAGGAAGTCGATCCAGACATTGGCTTCATCTTCGTCTACCGGGAAACCGCCGGAGGATGCCGTAATGCCGAATTCGGTCACAAACAGCGGCAGGTTCCGGCTCATGGCTGACCTGGCCTTGTCGCGCAGTTCCTGCTTATGAGTCGCCGAATAGAAATGCAGGGTGTACATGATGTTGTCATAGTTCAGCGGATCCTGAGCCGCCACGTCAACGTCCTGCGACCAATTGGGAGTGCCCACGATGATCAGCGACTTCGGGTCATTGGCCCGGATGATCGGAATGATCACATCGGCATATGCCTTGATGTCGTCCCAGCTGCACTTGTTGGGCTCATTGCAGATCTCATAGATGACGTTTTCCGCCTTGGCACACTTCTTTGAGACCTCATCAAAGAAGATCTTTGCCTCTTCGATGTATTTGTTGGGATTGCCGTCGGAAAGGATGTGCCAGTCGATCAGGACATACATATCCTGCTTTCTCCCATATTCAACGCCATCAATGATGTCCTGCATCAGCAGGTTCTTGTCGCCGCCGGTACAATAGCCCACCGCACCGACGCCGTAGGTATAAAGGGCAAGACGGTAGACATTGGCACCCAGGAAATGGGAGATGTCCTTGTAGCTGTCCTCATTGCTGAAGGAGCGGGAAGCGGACACGCCGTTGTTGGAAATGCCTCTCAGCATTACCGGATTGCCGTTCTTGTCGCACAGCCGGCCGTCGACGACCTGCAGACGTCCGCAGACGGAGGGACGGTCCTTGCCGTCAAACGACTGCTTCGGCTGACAGCCGACCAGCATCAGCAGGCATAACAGTATTGTCAGTAGTTTTTTCATGCTGTCTCCTTAAAATGCCCCGAAGGGCATTTTCTGTTTAGTATTCCAGATTCTTCTCGGTTGCCTTGGAGAAGACGTGGGCAACGTTGCCGTCAAAACTCAGATGGAGGTCCTTGCCGGCATAGTTGGTCGCCTTGCCTTCCGTGGGAACGATGATGATGACATCCTTGTCCCTGACGGTCATGTGCAGATGGCAGGAAGAGCCCATGAGCTCAGATACGTCGACTTTGCCCTCAATGCCCTTGTCGGCAATGCTCAGGTGTTCCGGTCTGACGCCCAGGATGACGTCCTGTTCCTCAACCTTGTTTTTCTTCAGTCTGGCCTGCTTGTCCTCAGCCAATTCAACGCTGATGCCGTCAGTCTCGACGAAGTATCTGTCGTTCTTCTTTACCAGTCTGGCATCAAAGTAGTTCATCTGCGGAGTTCCGATGAAGCCGGAAACGAACAGGTTGGCCGGATGATCGAAGACTTCCTGAGGAGTTCCGATCTGCTGAATGTAGCCGTCCTTCATGACGACGATCCGGTCGCCCAGCGTCATGGCTTCGATCTGGTCGTGGGTGACGTAGATGAAGGTGGTGTTGATGCGCTGTCTCAGTTTGATGATCTCGGAACGCATCTGGTTACGCAGCTTGGCGTCCAGGTTGGAAAGCGGTTCGTCCATTAACAGGACCTTCGGATTTCTGACGATGGCCCGGCCGATGGCAACGCGCTGTCTCTGACCGCCGGAAAGAGCCTTGGGCTTGCGGTCCAGATACTGGGTGATGTCCAGGATCTCGGCAGCTTCTCTGACCTTGCGGTCGATCTCGTCCTTGGGAACCTTCTTGATCTTCAGGGAATAAGCCATGTTGTCATAGACGGTCATGTGCGGATAAAGAGCATAGGACTGGAAGACCATGGCGATGTCGCG
>JAFZBT010000152.1 GCA_017561615.1 Erysipelotrichaceae bacterium | reverse complement strand
GGATAACATTCTGTTGACCTTCTGCTCAATGACGTCCTTGGACTGCTTCTTGAGCTTCAGTCCGAAGGCGATGTTGTCATAGACGTTCAGATGCGGGAAAAGAGCGTACTTCTGGAAGACGGTATTGATCTCTCTCTTGTAGGCCGGCAGCTTGGAAATCTCCTCGCCATCGAAGATGACTTCACCTTCATCGGCATCCAGGAAGCCGCCCAGGATCCTCAAGAGTGTGGTCTTGCCGCAGCCGGAAGGTCCCAGCAGGGTGACAAATTCGTTTTCGTAGATGTCCAGGTTGATTCCCTTGAGGACCACCTGGCCGTCAAATGACTTGACGATGTTGCGGAATTCAATTAGTTTCTTTCTCTTTTCCATTCTTCTTTCCTCTTCTTTCAAAGTACCGGCGGTGTGGATACCCACAGCACCAGGGCATCGCTGCTGCCGCTGTTGGTCAGGCAGTGACGGAAGTCACCGCTGATGTAGAAGCTTTCTCCCTTGCGGACCGCATGGACGCTGCCGGCCGTCAGGTTTTCCAGCTCGATCTTTCCCTGCAGCACGTAGCCGAGTTCCTCGCCCTCATGGGGCTCAATGACCTGGCTTCTGCCCTGCGGTCTGATCTTCAGCAGCAGGGGTTCCATCATGTTGCGCTGGGAGTTGGGGACGATGTAGGTAATGGTGATGTCATCCTTCTCGTCCACGAAGCTGTCCTGCGGGGTAAAGACGATCTGCTGACGGCTTTCTTCCTTGAAGAAGTCGGCCAGCGAGACGCCCAGTACCTCGGCGATGTCTTCGAGGGTGGCAATGGACGGTGATGACAGGTTTCTTTCCAGCTGGGAAAGGAAACCCTTGGTAAGTTCGGTCCGGCTGGCCAGTTCTTCCAGGGTCAGACCGTTTTTCTGACGCAGCTGTCTTACTCGGTTTCCGATATCCATGTGTCCACCTCCTTCTGTTTTGTATTACTTAACAAAAAGTTAATTAATGCGACAAGACCATTATACTTCTTTTCTGTATTTGTTCAATACCTTTTTGTTGTTTTACTAAATAATTTTTTTAGTATTACCAAACTTCTGCTTTTTCTTCTCCCCCGACGGGAAAAAACGCTGATTCCTTCCGGCCGTTCTGTGCTAGAATCAAATCAGGAGAAACCGGAAAAATGAAGAAGATACTGTGCGTCATGCTGGCGTTAATGATGCTGGCGGGCTTTGTGCCCGACACGCAGGCAGCCAGCGTACCCAACACCTATCAGGAATACCAGGTCAGTGATCAGACCAGGGGCATCAAGGTCCTGGGCGTGCGTCATCTGCAGTCCGATGAGTGCATCTACATGGACTACACCTGTTCAGGCGTAGAGTTCAAGGCTGTCTGCAACAAGGGCCGGATGGAGTTCTCCATCACCGCCGATGATAACTGCATGTTCAAGATCTACGTCGACAACAAGCTGGTCAAAGACGGCAAGAGCAGTTATTTCACCGTACCTGAAGGCGACAGCGTGATCGGCTTCAACATCAGGAAGGGCACCCATACCGTCCGGCTGGTCAAAGTAACCCACTATCGGCTGGCCAAGACGCAGCTCAACTCCATTACCTTCAAGGGCTACATCGTCGACAAGAAACCGGCCAACAAGAAGATCTACGTTGAATTCATCGGCGATTCCCTGTGCTGCGGCTGGGGCATCACCAACAACCGCAACGGCAAGTTCGATTCCGTAGACGGCACCCTCGCCTACCCCTATCTGGTCGCCAGTTCCCTGAAAGCCGACTATTCCATCTTCGCCATGTCCGGTCAGGGAGCCTATTGCGGAAACCCGTCGGTTCAGGACTGCTATCTGAAGGCCTCCTATGAGAGAGGCGATGAAGAATACAGCTTTTCCCGCAAGGCCGATGTCGTGGTCATCAACCTTGGAACCAACGATTACACTAACAGAGTCGGAGAGGAACAGTTCAAAGAAGCGCTGTTAAACATCATCGCCATGGTCCGGCTGAAGAATGGTGAAAAGGTGAAGATCCTTCTGGTCTACAACATCAAGAACGACGGTTACTCAGAGATTATCCGCGAGGTAGCCAAACAGGAAAATACCGGCATCCTCAAATGCGCCCGGTCCAAGAACAGGAAGGCTTATTACCATCCCACCTACGCCGAGAGCAAGAAATATGCCAAGCAGATCGTCAGCGCCATCAAGAAGCTGATGAAGCAGAAATAGATAACGGTTCCAGACACAAAAGAGCCATTGGTGATCCAATGGCTCTTCTTTTTGTCTTTCGCAGGTTTATGCCTGCTCTTCCTCTTTCCGCTTCAGCATGCTCAGACAGCACAGGCTGGCGGCGCTGGACATCATCATCGTCAGGCCCAGACCCAGTGAATTGATGTCTCCGGTCGGAGGCGTCTCCGGCGGTATGGGCGTATTGATGAGGTCGTAGCCGCTGATGGTCTTTTCATAGTCCTTGACTTCCGCCTCGTCAATTTCGTATTTGATCTCCTTTTCGCCGTCATATACCGGCAGACCGGTGAACTCATAAGCCCAGCCGTCCGCTTCGCTGACAGTACGGGAATCGATGATCATGCCGTCGGCCTTCAGGAAGACGGTGATCGTTTCCGGACGTTTTCCGTCCTGGTTGCCGTTGTCGTTCCAGGTCTTGGTTCCGGAGATATCGATGGTCTTGACGCTGTTGGTAAAGACGATTTCCTCATAGCCGACTTTCATTGAGTCGAAGATCTGCTTCTGAGCAGTCATGTTGCCGTCATCGTCATGACCGACGGTGAAGCGGACCGTGTAGACTTCCTGGTCATACTCAATGTCCTGGCGCTGCTCAGTGACCTCCCTGACCGTATACTCATAGGTTCCGGTCTCGCTGAAGGTGATGTTGCCGAAGCTGACCGTGCCGTTGCCGGAGACCGTAACTTCGGTAACCGTGTTGCCGGAAGCGTCTTCAGGCATCGGGTTGTTTTCATCCGCCGGGGTAACCGTGAAGCGGAAGCTTTCCGTACACTTAAATTCGTTTCCGTTGGAGTCCACGACCTTCTTGGTTACGCTTAACGGCGATCTGACTTCCTCAGGTATGGTGATGTCAAACTTGTTGACGAACTCGACAGTGATCTTCTCCGGGCTGTCAATGACGCGGACACCGGTTGACAGCGCCGTGTAGGGCTGCTGGTTTTGCGCCTTTTCATCGCCGATCGCATAGCTGGCGACGGCAGAATTGGCCAATTCAGTTATCTCATACTGTGCACCCAACGGGATGTCGTTGATCACGAAGGTCTCACCGGCCGCCAGGAAGACGGACTTGACCGCCTGGCCTTCCTCATCAGAGGTCATGGTGCCGGCGGAAGTGAAGTATGTGGTTTCGGCTTCCAGGCCGCTGAGGGTGATCCGGAAGGAGAACGCCTCTTCGGTATCGCTGCCTTCCACCTTCTTGGTCACTTCCAGATCAGTGTATTCCTTAAGAGTGTTGTTGAAGGTAACCGTGACTTCTTCGCCTTCTTCCAGAGTTTCCTTTCCGCTCGAGAGATTCTCTCCGGCACTTCCGGAGCCAGAGGAGCTGCTTATGGAGCCGGCTTGAGCACTGTCAGTAACCGTATATGAAGCCTGATACTCGCCGCCCTTTTCAGTGATCCGGTAAGTGCAGCCGATGGGCAGATCCTGGAAGGTTATGGTTTCGTCAGCCTTCAGGGTGAAGACGACATCGGCAGTGCCGCTGCTGTCAGCCTTGAAGTTTGAACCGTCTGACAGATAATACCGGGCTCCGGCATTCAGACCGCTCAGTTCGCCGTAGAAGGTGAATTCGACATCCTGCAGGCTTTCGTTGCCGTCAGTGGTCTTCCTTACGGAGAAGGAGCCCACGGGAATTTCCACCGGCGTGTTCCTGAAGATGACTTCCTGAACCTTCGGTATGAGGAAGGAGACAGCACCGGAGCCATACGTGAGATTCGACGAGACTTCCTTTTCGCCGTCTGAAAGGGTGATGCTGGTAGCTCTGGCGGGAATGTCGGGGTTGTCAAATGCCAACACCGCCGTATACTGTTTGCCTTCATAACTGAAGGAATAGGTGTTGTCACCATTGTCAGTGTATTCAATGTCAGAGCCATCATTATAGAGATAAACCCGGCTGACCTTGTTGGCATAGACATTAACGCTTAGTCTGACGTCTTCAATGATCGCTCCCTGAGCGTTGTCAGGAATTTCCACTTCATAGCTTCCCTCAACGATCTCTTCGATCCGGTAAATAAACCACTTTGAGAGTCCTGACACATAGGCGCTTTCGCCATCCTTCAGAGTTACATAGCCGACGCCGTCATAGAAATTGACCTCGCCATACGTATGCATTCCCTTGATCCAGCCATTGTACCTGCTGTCATGATACGGATCATCAGGTGAAACATCCAGGGTGATCTTGAAGCGGAATTCGGCATCGGGATCTCCATGGCCGACCAGTTCCTTCTTCAGAATCAGATCCTCGTTGATTTCCCGGTAATAGGTGTTGTTGATCTCCGCTTCCTTGTTCTCAACATCGGCAGGGTTGCTGGATGGATGGTCGGTAACGTAGCTGCCGTACTTGTACTCATAGGCAATGTAGTCAAGAGTGTCGTCCATCACCTTGAACAGGAAGGTCCAGGTACCGTCGGCATTATGTACCCAGGTACCCTGATTGGCGTCAGTGGTTGCGTAGTAGACCTGGCGGTTGTAGACATCAAAGCCATCTTCCGCGTTACCTTCGGTGACGGAGGAATAGGATGTGCCTCTGACAAACATGTTGTAGTATTCTTCGCCGTTCCACATTCCCTCTACATTGTGGTACTGCTCGATGTAATAGTCGTATCCGGCAGGGACATGGAAAGTAATGACCGCCATTGTCGGATCTTCTTCAGTCAGATCTTCGGGGCCGACATACTTGTAGTCCCTGTACAGACTCCAGAGCTGAGGCTCCATATAGTTGTCTCCCGGGAACAGAACGATGCAGGTTCCAGCGCTGGCAGGGTCCATGACCTCCCAGTGAATGCGGACTTCAATGTCGATCATTTCCCTTTCCGGGGCAGCGGTTGCTGCGGTAGCCGGCGTGATGCCGCCGGAAGCCTTGTAAGTCAGCAAGCCGGGCGTCTCGTCGGTATCGATGCACACATACTGAGCGTTAACATAAACATTATTCGGATAATGCGGGCAAAGGTTGACCATCGTCGTTCCGTTTCCGCCAGTCAGCTTATCACAGCCTCTCAGATAGTAATACGTACCGCTCAAAGTCGGATTGGATGACACATAGATAGTTTCCAGGTTTCCGCAATACCTGACGAAAGCGTCAGCTGACAGGCTCATATTGGACCAGTCAAAGCTGCTGAGATCCAGTACCTGTAACTTGGCCAGATTGGCAAACATGCCGCCGATGTTGTTGACATGGGAAGTGTCAAAGCCGGAGACGTCCAGGGATTCGAGGCTCTTGCAGTCATAGAACATGTTTGACATTCTGGTGATCTTTGAAGTATTGAAGCCACTGAGATCCAGCACTTTTACTGACTGGCACTCCTCAAACATGCCGCGGTTGCTGAGGAAAACGGTTTCCAGATTGGAAGTATTGAAGCCGCTGACGTCAAGAACCTTAACGGTCTTGCAATTGTAGAACATACCGCCCATGTTGGTTACATGAGAAGTGTCAAAGCCGCTGACGTCAATGGCGGTTACCGCCTGACAGCCGGCAAACATGAAAGCCATGTTAGTGCAGCTTCTGGTATTGAAGGAAGATACATCCAGAGAAACCAGCGAACTGCAGTTATAGAACATGTAGCTCATGTCCTTGACATAGGTGGTGTCGAAACTGGAAAGATCCAGATCGATCAGCTTGGAGCAGTTGTAGAACATGTTGGCCATGGTCTGGCAGTTGCTGGTGTCAAAATTGCTCAGGTTAACAGATTCCAGACTGCTGCAGTTGTAGAACATGTTCTCCATGGAACGTGTATTTGTGGTATTGATGGTTTCCAGACCGTCGATCTTCTTCAGCTTTTTGTCGTTGTAGAAGAGGTATTCAAGATTATCGGCGGTAAAATCTATGCCGGTAATGTCAATGTATTCAATGGAAGGAAGATCACGGAACATGGAGTAATGCCGCATCATGGGGTGATTGTTCAAACCGTCGTGTTCCTCAATCATCGCATAAGTCACCGGAGCATCTGACCACCAATAGGCATTGTAATCCTCATCGTACCAGATATAGATCTTGCAGTCAGAACCGCCGTCATCAACCCTGGTTGGGTTCAGAGCAAGGACCTCTTCTTCGGTAAGCTCGCTGTTGCGCTGGAAGGAAACGATCCTGCTCATCGCGTCAGTTTCCCAGGAATAGTAGAACTGAGGATAATCCATTCTCCAGTAGGTCTTCTCGTTAGTGGGAACATCAAGAGCCTTGATCACGACAGCGGGATACTTGCTGTTGGTGGGACGGTCAGCATCATCGCGGTCATGCCAGATCTTGTGGATCGTGATCTGGCCTTCCTTGCGCTGGTTGTAGAAAATGAAGTGACCGACAGAGTCCTGCTTTACCCGGCTGTACCAATAGCCGCTGTACTGGTCACGGTAAGGATCAACGTATACCTTGCCGTCTTCATTGATCTGCACGACGTGTTCGGCCGCATCCAGCATGTAGATCTCCTCATCAACATAGGTTTCCTGAAGAGTGTACTTGCCGGATTCCAGACCGCTGAAGGTAATGACACCATCAGCACCTGTTGTCTTTTCAATGTCGTATTCGGTGCCGTTGCTGCTGGTGCCGGTCAGCCGGAACTTCACTCCGGTGATCGGGGTCTTGTAATAGCTGTCCAGTTTTACCAGGGAGAAATCATGCAGCGGTTCGTTGTAGATGCGGTAGAAGCCGCCGAGAAGTTCGCTGTTGTCTCCGGAAATGGAATAGTTGCCGTCGCCGTCAACGACCACTGTCCAGACAGTATCGCTGATCAGATAATTCTCATCGGTACATTCGATTTCCTTCAGGGTATAGGTGCCTCTCTCCACGTTGTAGAAATTCACTATGCCCCGGCTGTCCGTCTGGGCATAAAGAGTGATCTCGCTGCCGTAGTAGGAACAGTCGGTATGCAGCTTGAAGGTAACTACCGTTACCGCGGCGGATGGATCAGAGAGGTCGCGCTTGAAGAACTGGATGTCCGTGTGGATACGCGGGATGTTGGTGATCTCATAGTAGGCATCGGTGGTTTCCGTGCCGTCGATGAAGACGGATACCGTGCCGTCGTCATTCAGGACGACCTGTACCTGATGTTCGGTATGGTCTTCGACCCAGTCGTCATTGCCGGCGAATTCCTGCAGGATGTAGGTGCCCGGTTCAACGGCGCTGAAGGTGGCGTTGCCGCCGGCATCTGTCGTTACCAGGTTTTCGTTCTTGTCATAGACGGTGCCGTATTCGCTTTCGCCATAGAGGGTGAAGACGATGCCCTTGATGCTTTCGTTACGGTCCTGGGCGTTGACCTTGTGGATGTGAACATCGGCCTTCGGCCTGAACTTTACGATGGTGTAGTCCTGATGGATGAAGAAGGACTCCTCATCATGAACATCGTTGATCAGGGTCGAAGAGATGTAGATGTTGTTGTAGGTCTCCGGGTAGATCTCGCCGGAGCTTCTGGTCGCCGCCGCCGGTGCCTTCATGTACAGGGTAGCCATGATGGTGCCGTTGGCTTCCAGGACGAAATCCTTGCCGTCTGCGGCTTCCCGCATGTCGATGGCGATCGCCTTGACGCCGGCCAGCGCAGCGGCATCATGCCACTTGGATTCGTCCAGCAGCGTCCAGACGGAGGCCTCCGTCAGATCGTTATGTTCGCTGACGTCAAGATCGCTGACCGTGCTGACATAGACCTTCGGCTTGATCCCCTGAGCAATCAGGGTACTGAGGTCCAGATCGATCAGCGTACCGTGCCAGTCGCTGGGGTACTGATGCTCGGAACCCCGGGCATAGTTTTCCAGCGAATCAAAGAACACCAGATCCCTGGCTGAGGTAGTAAGGGTATTCTTGAAGCGCAGCAGATAGGAATAAGTGCCGTTGGGCTCCACCATGGTTTCCGCCTTGTAACGGGAATCCTCGGCTTCGTTCTTTACTCTCTTGTAGAGACCGGCGATGGCGTTGGTGATGGCATCGATGTCAAAGGTCTGCTGAGCATAGATGAACTGTTCGGGGATGTCCGTCTGCGACTCATCGTAGCAGAGATTGGACATCAGATCCTTGTTGTCGCCGGTCAGATTGCCGCCGTCATCCGGATAGCCTTCGGCGATCCTGTCGTTGCCGGTCTGATAGGCAACGGGGTTCAGGACTTCCCGGCCGAAAGCGCTCAGGGAGTCCCAGCTGCAGATGGTATCGTAATACAGGTTGTAGTATTTGCCCGGCGTGGTCACATCAACGATCAGCATCGTTCTTCCGGTGCCCTGATAGTTGTCAATGGTCCGGATGCTGATGCCGTTATTGACCGTCAGATAGCCGCCATCATACTGAACGGCAACGGAGTTGCGGTCCAGAGTCAGGCCGGCCGGCAGCAGGTCGTAGAAGGTGCCGCTGTTCTGCGGGATGTAGCTTCTGCCCTGCTGGTCGGTCAGTTCTTCCTTCATGATGACCTTCCAGGAGATGGTGTATTCCTCGTTGGCGGTATTGTTGGAAGCGCCGATGACTTTCTTGGAAAGAGAGGAATCCATTTCCGAGACGCGGACGGCGTCTCTTGCCCATTCGTATTCCTTGTAGGTGTACCGGCTGCTCTCCGTGCTCTGCAGGATGTTGCCGGAATAGATGTATTCATTCTGAAGCTGGTCATAGGCCGTGTTGACCGTGTGATTGACTTCATTGAAGATGAACATGGTGCCGCCCTTGTCGTTGCCTTCCTCAAGCAGCCAGTTGACCAGTTCCATGACCCGGCCTGATTCCTCGTCATGCTTCAGGGTGAACACCGGCATGGCGTCGATCCGGGTGTAGAAGTGGGTGTTGGTCGTTTTCAGGCGGTAGCCGTAGATGCCGTAGTCTTCCTTAAAGCTGACCGCCACATAATCGTGCTGTGAGCATCTGGGTCCTTCGGTGGGAGTGACGTTGGTTTCCGTCAGGGTGATGTATCTTGTTTCAACGTCACTGAAGGACTGGTCGGAGGGATAGTAGGTGGCGGCGGGCATCCAGCCCTTGCCGGTCAGAACCTCAAGGTAGACAGCCTCGCTGTCGCCAAAGGTTCCGTCCACACCGACAAAGCCGAAATCCTCGGAAGCGTAGACAGCGTCACTGATCGTCAGTTTGAAATAGAGTTTCTTCAGGTAGTAATCCCGGTAGCCTAACACCGGTCCGTCGCCTTCCGTCAGCAGCAGTTCACCGTCCGGGCTGTAGTTGACGCCCTCGCGGCTGCCGTTGACTTCCTCATACTGCAGGCGCAGATTCTCGTCGGTCACGATGTAGGTGATCGGCGATTTCCAGTAGTTTTCCGGATCGTTCGGATCTTCGCCCGGAAGAACCGTGCACTTGTACGGCGTTCCATAGGCGCAGACGGCATAGAACAGGTCAAAGTGGTCGATCTGTCCGGCGGCGAATTCCCGCAGCTGATAGCTGGAGTAATCCCAGTATGCCGGATAGCCGGTCAGCAGTTCGGTGCGCTTGGCAGCGTTCCAGTTGATGTTGCCGAACTTATAGACCTTGAAGATTCCGGGAATCGGAACAAAGTGGTTTTCGTACTGGAAGGTCCTGTCTCCGCCGGCGGTGCTGTCGGGGTCGACCTGATCAACGGGATCAAGAGTAGCGGTTACGCTGTTCTTGACCGACCAGATGTACTGGGTAGATTCCTCGTACCAGCTGAAATTCAGCTTTTCATAGGTGCTCTTCTTGACGGCGGTCAGCACCCAGTCATAACGGTCGCCGTCGAGCAGCTGATTGTCGACGTAGTTCTGAAGAGAATAAGACGTCTGGCCGGCAAAGCGGTAGCCGACCAGGATCAGGTCGTCATCCTCAGGGTACTGGATCGGAGTGGTATCGATGTAGTCATGGTCGTCCAGGGTAAAGCGGTAATACTGGGTGACGTCCTTCTTGATCTTTGACTTGACTTCCCAGATCAGGTAGTCGTAGTCATCGACGTTGAAGGTCACATCCTGCCATGATCCGGTTTCCCTGTTCCAGATGCGGCCGGGAGCCTGAGCGGGATCGGCATAGGTTGCCCAGCTTGAGTTAAAGGAACGGTAAATGTTGGGATAGCGTTTTTCCGTGGAAATCAGCTTGGCTGAGGTATTGATGTATACGGGAACGTTCTCGGTATCAGCGGTCAGGCTGCCGTCTTCGGCAACGATTTCAATGTGAGCGCTGAACGGATCGGAGGCATCGTCATAGCTCTGGGTCCCCTGCGGGTCGTAATCATAGTAATCGCAGGTTCTCTTAGTCGTAAAATAGGAAACTTCAAAATAGCTGTCGATGGCTTCATTGATGTCCAGGAGGTTGGTGATGATGACGGTATTGGAGGATTCGTCAACGTCATAGGCAAAGACGTTGGTGTCCAGGGCATCTTCCCGGGCCGGGTAGGATACCTTGACGGCATCGGCAAAGAAACCGTTCTTGTCCTTCAGGATGTGCAGGGGGATCTTGATGGAAATGCTGCCGGCGGGAAGGCTGACAGCTCCGGAGACGGAAAAAGCCACCCGGAAGACGAACTTGTGTCCGGAAGACTCGTTGCCGGGTGTCCAGACCCAGTCGCCGTTGGTCTGCTGTTCAGCACCGGAAACAACGCCGGTAACAGTAAAAGAGCTGATCTCGATATCTCCGCGGGTGCTCCGGTTTCCGGTAACTTCCCTGACGATGGTCCGCTCATCCGCGATATCTGCGGACTGAGCACTTACCGTCAGCGCCGAAACGGGCACGCTGGTGATCAGCATCAGCACAGCCATTAAAACGATCCTTAGTTTCTTCATATTCCCATCCTCCACAAATTTGGATTTTTTGCCTAAATTTCCATATATATTATAGAAAAAGCGCTTTCATGTGTCCACCGGTTTTCCGTTACTTTCACACGAAAAAAGGCCAGGGAAACGGCTGTTTCCCTGGCCCTGATGATCTGTTATACCAAATCTGTTTTTCTATGACTGCGGAGCTTCCGCAGACGGCTCATTGACGGCCGGTTCTTCGAAGACGATCTTCACCTTGTAGCTCTTGGTAATGGCGTCGATGGCCGTCTCATAGAAGTCGCGCAGCACGTAGCTGCCGTAGCTGATGGCCTTGCGCAGAACCGCCGGGTCATTGGCCTTTTCCGTCAGTCTGCTGACAGCTTCCGCCTCGATGGCGCTGAACTCTTCGCCGGTCATCTTGATGTCGCCGAAGGCCAGCAAGCCCTTCTCGGTATCGCCGAAGACGGTGTTGGCGGGATTGAAGATCACGGCATGCAGCTGCGGATAGGGGACGGTTACCGTAATGGTGTGATTGGCGGCGTCCACGCTGATCTTGTCCGCGGTTATTCTGGAGATGTCGACCGTGTACTGGGCCGTGCCGTTATAGACGACGGACTGGTTCTTGGAGAAGATGCCCAGCTTGAAAAGCCCGGCCTGAGTGATGATTGAGGGAGCGGAAAGCTCCTGCTCATCGATGATCAGCAGAGCCTGGCGCTCGGAGGCGCCGACGATGACATCGGCAAAGTCCACGGCTGTATAGCCGAGAATGCCGTTGTTGCTGACGGTCAGGTCATACCCTTCCACTGACTTCAGTATTGAGGTGTCCCTCTTGTACTGGCGGTACCAATTGTAGCCGCCTAAGAGAACGGCGATGACCAGAAACACGGACATGACGTCCTTGAAGATGTTGTACTTGCGGCTGAAGGTGTATTTGGGCATCTCGCTGCGGATCTGCTCGACCACCTGATCGGAAACCGCCTTGGCCAGTTCTTCGTTGTTTACCTTGTTTTCTTCCATGCTGTCCAACTCCTTTCTGTCAGACTGAAGCTTTGTCTTTCTGAGATACAGTACAATAATACACCACGATTATGTGATTTTTATGGTCATGATGACAATTTTAAATCTGTGACTTTTTATCCCTCGGCAACCAGTTTTCCGCCTGCCAGCCGGTATTCCACGCCCTCTTCAGGGAAGAACTGCCCGCTGTTGACCGGATTGAGGTTTTCCGGGCACCTGGAGTGCACGGCCACCACCGTTTTGGCATTGACCGTCTTCACCAGCCAGGCCAGCTGGTTGGGATAGGCGTGGGAGAAGGAATAGAGATTGATGAAGGAACGGAAGGAGAAGCCAAGCTTGTTTATCATGTTCTTCATGATGCCGTATTCCTTCATGCCTTCCACCAGCGGTTCGCCCAGCAGATGGTAGTACCGGCCTTCCAGGCCATCCAGATCGATCAGGGAGAGAATGTTGCGGTAGCTGTTCTGCAGAAGATAGCTCTCCGGATGAGCGGCGATCTCTGCCGCTGTCACAGACGCAAACTCTTTTCTGAGTTCTAGGTAATAGGAATGTTTCTCATCATTGTCCGGCCAGATCACGGCTGATCGGATGCCCGTGCAGCGGTAAAGGATCCAGGCGTAGGCCGGTTCATAGACGGCGGTGCGGCCGATGCCTTCGGCCAGCTGCTTCATCTCCTTCAGCATCTGCACGTCCCGGGGATAGGGGTTATAGACGCCCAGAGCCGGGGAGTTCCGGAGGTCGGAAGCGATCTGATCATAGATGTCCTGCACGCTCAGGCATCCCGGCAGGATCTCCTTTGCGGGCTGATGCAACAGTTCCTCATCCTTTTCGTCATGGACAAATTCGGAAGCCGAGGTCGTCGTGGCATCGACGATCAAAAGGTCAACAGGCCGGCGGGCCACTTCCTCGATCTCCTTCCAGGCTCTGTCTGCCTGGGTGCCGTGGAAGCGGATGTCGCCGCTGTAGAAGATAACGGCATCGGGAGTCTCGATCACAAAGCCGCTGGAACCCGGACAGGGATGATCGGAGAACACCGGGGTGACGGTGATCTGACCGACGTGTACCGGCTCATGGTAGCGGAAGCCGGAATAGTCGCGGTAATGTTTCTCCCAGCCGACCTCCTCCAGCGCCTTCTGCAGCGTCAGTCCGTCTTCATGAATGTAGACGGGCACAGCCGGGTGGATCTTGTCGATCTCGCTCATGTGGTCCAGATGCAGGTGACAGATGAAGACGGCGGTATTATACAGTGAGTCTTCGTAAGGCTCCAGTTTCAGATCCTGAAGATCCCTGCGCGCGAAGACGCCGGGCACTTCCGGTATCCGGCCCAGCAGGATCGCGTCCTTTACCCGGTTGTTTTCGCGGTGGCTTACCAGCCCGTCATAGACCTGAGCCAGCGGGGTAAAGGGAGCGCCGAAGTCGAAGATGATGCGGTCTTTGTCATAAGTGACCGAAATGACGATGCCCATGCCGCGGGTGCCGCGGTAGAATCTTACCCTCGTATCAGACATTTTCCGTTACCTCCAGGGTATTTCTTTCCCGGTCGTAGACATAGCGCTCTCTCAGCGAAGCGTAATAATACGGGCATTTCAGATGGGCGATCATCGCCCGGCGCCCGGAACTGTGGGCCGGGACGACCAGTCTGGCTGAGACCATGTCAATGTAGGCCAGTATCTGGCCCTTTTCGGCATGGGGAGAGAAATAGCCCTCTTCCGTCTCGTAGGCCTTGACGTACTGCATGCCGGCCAGTTCGACGATTCTCTTCATGTTGAAATAGCGGGGATCGAATTCGCCCAAAGGCGTCCCCGAGTAATGCAGGTAAAGCGTTGGGACATGGCGGTAATCGAGCAGCTCGAGCAGGTTGGAATAGGTGTTCTGGACCAGATACTTCTCCGGCTGCGCCAGGATGTCCTGCTTTTCCATGACCATGTTGTATGCGGCGATGCCATCATAGTAATCCGGCGTGTCTGTGCGGTCCGGGATGAGTATCCTGACCGGCTTATGGAAGAAGCGGTTGATGATGTGGGCGCTCTCCGGTTCATAGACCAGCTTCCTGCCGCTTTCCTCAGCGTATTTCTCAAAGGCCATGACATCGCTCATTTCCCGTTCGTAGTAATTGAAGACGACCAGACCGGCGAAACCGCTGATTCTCTGAGCGGTGATTTCATCAAAGCGCTGCCGGCTGATCATGCCCCTTACCGGCCAGTAGGCCGGTTCGATTTCCCTGTCTTCATCACCGGGGAAGAAGCGGGTGCCTTCGCAGACCAGAATGTCGATCTGCCTGACCGCCAGAAAGGCAGCTTCCTTTCTGACGTTTTCGCCGTACTTGCCGTAGACGAACAGATCGCCGGTATGATGGATCTTCAGATCCGGCGTTTCGATGTAGAAGGAATAGTCCTGATAGGAATCGTCGTTGAGAATGAACCGCCGCACCGTTATCTCGCCGACGGTGGTGATCTCGCCCATGTCGGAATAATTGAAGTCCCTGACGCTATCGACGCCTTCTCCGACTTCCTCCAGCGCCTTTTCGATCTTCTGAGCGGGGGCGGACAGATAGACCGGTACCAGCGGTGAGATCATGCCCATCATGCGCATGTGGTCCAGGTGCAGATGGGTGATGAAGAAAGCCTGCGGTCCCTCCTTCCAGTCTTCGGCCGCCGTCAGACCGGGATATCTTTCAATGTCCTGCCGGCGGTAAATGCCGTCGATCATGGGTATCTCGCCGACCCACAGGTAGTCGCTGATGAAATTCCTTCTCAGCCTGACCTGGCCGTCGAACATGTCAAAGCCGGGATTATAGGCGGTTCCGGCCTCAAAGAAGACGCGGCTGTTTCCGTATCTCACTTCCATGATGACCCCGCCGATGCTGTCGAGCCCGCTGTAGAAGACGATTGAGGTTCTGTTTTCCATTGGCTGTTTCCTCATTTTCCGTCTTCATTATACCATTCCCCTGCGCTTACAGAAAAAGACCTGCGCCGGCGCAGGTCTTTGACTGATTACTTATACTTATGGCGATCAGATCTTCATGGCCGCCTCGTAGGCGCTCCAGATGACCGTCCTCAGGTTGCCGACCGACTTGCAGTCGCCGACCAGCTGGACATCCTTGCGGTCCTGACCGCTTAAGGGAGCCGGCAGGTAGCCGACGGCGCTGATGACGGAATCAACTTCGATTTCGATCTGTTTTCCTTCTTTGTCAGTGCAGATGATTTTGCCGTCCTGAACTTCCCTGAGGGTAGTCTGCAGGAAGACCGGAACCTCTTTCCAGGCGAAGTATTCGCGCAGGTAGGAACTGTTGGCCAGGCAGACGCCCTTCTGGGGGATCAGGTCGTCCTTCATCTCCACGATGACGGGCTGCTTGCCCTGCAGGAAGAGTTCATAGGCGATCTCGCAGCCGGTCAGACCGCCGCCGATGACGGCCACCTTCTGGCCGACCGGCTTTTCACCGTTGAGATACTGGCAGGCTTCAACCATCTTCTCCTGACCCTTCACGCTTCTTAAGGTGATGGGTACGGAGCCGGTCGCAATGATCACCGGATCATCGGAGAGTTCCTTGATGGAGCGGATCTCCTGGTTGAAGCGGACTTCAATGCCCAGTTCGCTCATCTGCCGGCGGTACCAGGCCAGCAGGTCTCTGAGCTTGCCCTTGTAGGATTCCGCCGAGGCGGGAATGAAGGTGCCGCCCAGTTCATCGCTCTTTTCATAGATGATGGGATTATGGCCGCGCAGCTTCAGCACCCGGGCCGCTTCCATGCCGCCGATGCCCCCGCCGATGATGTTGACGGTCCTGGGGTTCTTGGCGGGCACGATCCTGTGCCTGTTCCACTGCATCGTCTCGGCGTTTACCGCGCAGCGGGACAGATGCAGGCTGTCGCTGAGGTCCTGATCGTTGGGCACGCCCCTGTAGTGGGACATGTTGAAGCAGCCGTTATGGCACAGGATGCAGGGGCGGATGTCCGTTTCCCGGCCTTCCATCAGCTTGGTGACCCACTGCTGATCGGCCAGGAAGTTGCGGGCAAAGCCGGCGCCGTCCAGCTTGCCTTCGGAAATCGAGCGGGCTGCCGTCCGGACGTCCAGACGGCCGGCGCAGACGACCGGGATGTCGACCTTCTCGCGCAAAGCTTCGACATCGGCGAGGTTGCAGTTCTCCGGCATGTAGATCGGCGGATGCGCCCAGTACCAGGCGTCATAGGTACCGTTATCGCAGTTGAGCATGTCATAGCCGGCGTCCTTGAGATACTGAGCTGCCTGGACGGATTCTTCGAAGTCCCGTCCGGCTTCCTCATATTCCTCTCCCGGCAGCGCTCCTCTCCGGAAGCCCTTGGTCTTGGAAACCACGGAATAGCGCAGGGAGACCGGGAAGTCCTGCCCGCACTCTTTCTTGATGGCCTGAACGATCTCCACCGGGAAGCGGTAGCGGTTCTCGAATGAGCCGCCGTATTCGTCGCAGCGGTGGTTGACGTACTTCAGGGTAAACTGGTCCAGCAGGTAGCCTTCATGGACGGCATGGATCTCCACGCCGTCAACGCCGGCTTCCTTCAGCAGTTTCGAGCACTTGGCGAAGGAATCGATGTACTGCTGGATCTCCTCTTTGGTCATCTGCCTGGAAGGCACCTTGTCGCTCCAGCGGTTGGGCGCCGGGGAAGCCGAAGCCGTTATTCTGTCCAGGTTCATGAACGGCTTGGAGACCGCCCGCAGGACCTTGTTGCCATAGAGCTTCTCCATCATCGGGGAGATGGTGAAGGAGCGCCCGAAGCCGGCCGTCAGCTGAACGAACAGCTTGGCGCCGGTCTCATGGAACTTCGGCATCCACTTCTTCAGATCGCGGTACATCTTCTTATTGGTGTGCAGCCACTGGCCCAGCATCGGGTTGTAGACCGGCTGACAGCCCGGCAGCACCAGTCCGGCATTGTTCTTGGCGACTTCCAGGATGAAGCGGGCGCCGTCCTTGTCAAAGTGCAGCGGCTCCATCCAGCCGAACAGGTCCGTACCGCCCATTGAGGTCAGGACGATGCGGTTCTTGATGGTCAGGTTGTTTATCTTCCAGGGCGTGAATAACGGTTCCAGCTGCTTATCCATGGTTTTCTCCTTCCACGGTCACGGTTCCGTCTTCACTGACCGCTATCCGGTCGCCTTCCCTGACATATTCCAGGAATTCCTCGCCCAGGGAGTCAACACAGACGATCGGATGGTCGGACCAGTTGTAGGTCAGCACGGCTCCGGCAACGGCCAGGGTATCGGCCGGCTTGCTGAAGAGCATGCAGCTGGGGCCCACGCCCATGGAGGCGGCGCAGTAAAGCACCATGCCGCCGGTGGTTGAGCCGATGGTCTCCGGCAGGCACAGGGCCTTGCCGGGCATCTTCTTCTTATAGAGTTCCGGATTGTTGTGGTCCTGGATCTCGCCCTTTTTGTTGAGGAAGGACCCGGCCGTCTTCAGCGAGGCCAGAGTATTGAAACCGGTATGAGTGACCAGGGCTTCTGCCTGGACATTTCCCGGTACGACAACGCGTCCCTTAAAGGTCTTAGCCATTGTTGACACCTCCTGTCACGATCTCCACCAGCTCGCTTTCACTGTAGAAGCGGGCCTTGGAGTAGTAGCGCAGCTTGTTGGAACAGGTAATGATCCTGGTCTTGTCGGTCAGCGGGTTGGAAGTATAGGAAAGCGGGCACAGGCCGCTGACGGTCACGCCGATCTCCTTCAGCCTGTTAGCCTGCTCGGGATAATCCTTTTCGAAATGCGCCCGGACATCGGGAGCGGCACAGAAGATCACCGGGATCGTGACCTTGTCACGGCCGTTTCTCTTCAGTCCTTCATTCAGTCTTTCCGTCCAGTCGCACAGCTGACTGAGCGAGAAGTGCGGACAGCCGGCAAAGGCCATCTGCGGTTGGCCTTCGGAAGTCCAGGCAACCGGATAGGAAGCCTTGACCCGGGCGATCTCAGCGTCGTCGATCACAAAGGTCTGAGCGTTCTTCCTGACCAGTTTCTTTCCCAGATCAACGGCCTCTGGGGTCAGATGCTCAACGTGGTAAAGACCTACCGAGCCGTTGGAGGCGCTGGCGGCGCCCATGTCCTTCAGGTAGTCCTTGACGCTCTGGGTAAGCTCCCTGCCCAGGAATTTGTCGAGTCCTCTGATGTAGGGAACGTCCTCTACGCACTTGAAGCCGATGGCGCTGCCCAACAGCTGAGGTTCGGGCAGCTGGCTGCACTGGACATCGATGATCCAGTCCGCCTTGCGGCCTTCGTCAGTCAGTAAGCCGAATTCGGGAACGTAGCCCAGAATGTTGCTCATCAGTTCCAGGATGCCGGAGTTGCGGTTGCACCGGGCTCCCAGCACGGAGTTGGCATAGGAGACAGCCGAGGATTCCGCCCAGCCGAGAATGTCGCCCCGGTTGGGAATGTTGCCGACCTCGTCCATGTAGCAGGTGCAGGTATAGGCGTTTTCATCCTTGATGCCCATCAGCTTCCACTGTTTCTCCATCCGCTTCTGGTTGGAGAAGATCAGCTTGAACATCGCCTTGTCCGCAAACGAGATCGGTACATGGTCTTCAATGCCCCGGGGGTCAGTGGTGAAGCTCTGCCGGGGCAGCGCTCCGCCGTCGATAAGTTTCTGCATCAGGTCAAAGACAGGTTTCCAGGTCAGTGAACCGGTACCGATGACGGCATGCCCCATCTTTCCGGTGATCTTGACCATCCGCTTGGCCCCGAAGGCTTCCCCGTACATTATCAGGGTATTGAGAACCTTCGCCATGGCTTCGCCCTGTTCACCTCTCTGAACCGCCTTGAGTTCTTCGTTAAGAATCATTGTTCATCCTCCTTTCGCCGGATCATAAGGTTAATTATCTGTTCTGGTTTGTTGGTTATATTATAACACATGTGAACGAAATCACATACTTTGATGCTCTCGCTGTCCGTCTTTTTCCGCCGCTGATTATATGGTAAACTCATTAGGGGGAAAGCACCATGAACGAGATAATCAGGGAAGAAGTAATATATGAAGGCCGCGTCTGCAAACTGACCCACGACACCGTCACCTTTGACGACGGTTCCGTCGGCTACCGCGACGTCCTCCACCTCAATGGTGCCGTCGGCATTCTGGCCTTTAAGGACGAAGACCACATCATGCTGGTCCAGCAGTACCGCCATGCCATCGAGCAGACCATACTGGAACTGCCGGCCGGCATGCTGGAAGCGGGCGAGGATCCAGCTGAAGCCGCCGCCAGGGAGCTGGAGGAAGAAACCGGCTACCGGGCCGCAAATATCACCTTCCTGACTTCCTTCTTCACCTCCCCGGGCGTTGTCAAGGAAACCATTTATCTCTATCTGGC
>JAFZBT010000151.1 GCA_017561615.1 Erysipelotrichaceae bacterium | reverse complement strand
TTCCACTACATCCACTACGTAGCCAACAAAAAACCTAGAATCATCTAGGTTTTCTTAAAAAAATGGCGCCTGAAGTAGGACTCGAACCTACGACCGATCGGTTAACAGCCGATTGCTCTACCGATTGAGCTATTCAGGCAGCACAATCATATTAGCATAACACCATATGTAAATCAAGAAGAAAATGAAAGGAAGGAAAGCGAAAATGGCAAGACATCTGAGCAAGAGAGGATGGATCGTCATCCTGTCCGCACTGCTGGTTATCCTGATGGGTGCTCTCTGCGCGCGCGTGATCTTTCAGCACCCGGTCTGCACCTTAAAGCAGTCGCTGGAATTCGAATACGGGCAGAAGGCGACGGTGGCCGATCTGGTCAGCGAAGTCCGCAGGGGCGAGCTCATCAACGGAGATGCCGTCATCGACACCTACGTCATCGGCGAAAAGGAAGCCGTCATATCGACGAAGAATCATTTCGGACGGCAGTTCCACGACCGCATAACCGTTACGGTAAAGGACAGCGTTGCCCCGGAGCTTGAAGTCCCTGAGGTCATCAATTACGTCAGGGGAGAAAACATGGATTTTATTTCCTTCACTACCGCCAGCGACAACACCGGAAAGGTGAAGGTGGAACTGATCAATGACTACGATCTGGAAAAGGTCGGCGTTCAGATCCTCACCTTCCGGGCCTATGACCCCAGCGGCAACGAGACCCGCAAGACCACCACTCTGATCGTCAGAGAGGACGGCAATGACAACAAGAAATACTTCATGACACCCAACGGGTATCAGGGATATACCGTTGTGGATGGCCTGACCTTCATTGAAGGCGTACCGGTCATCAATAAGACCTATGGCCTCCCCTCATCCTACGGTGCCCGTGGTCTTACCAAAGACACCAGCGAAGCCTGGAAGAAGATGAAGGAAGCGGCAGCAGAGGAAGGCATAACCCTGAAGGTTCTGAGCGCCTACCGCAACTACGGCCATCAGGAAGAGGTCTTCAACAAGAAGGTTAAGGAAGTCGGCATGGAACAGGCCCTGCTGACCTCGGAAAAGGCCGGCCATTCCGAGCACCAGGCCGGCATCGCCCTGGACGTCAATTCTTTCAAGGAAAGCTTCGCGGAAACGAAGGAGTACGAATGGCTGCAGAAGAACTGCGCCAGCTACGGATTCATCATCCGCTACCCCAAGGGCAAGACCGAATCCACCGGTTATGTCTTTGAACCCTGGCACATCACCTATGTCGGCGAACAGTGGGCACAGGTTTTCTACAACAACGGCAACTGGCTCTGCATCGAGGAATACTTCCAGATAACCAGTGAATACGGAGAATGACCATGAAGATATGCGTTTTCGGAGCCAGCAGCGAAAGGATCGATTCCAGCTACAAGCAGCAGTCCTTTGAACTGGGAAAGGCGCTGGCCGAAGCCGGTCACGAACTGATTTTCGGCGGCGGCAGCCGCGGCCTGATGGGCGCCGTAGCCCGGGGGTTCCGGGAAGGCGGCGGCCGGATTACCGGCATCGCCCCCAAGCTCTTTGACGTCGGCGACATCCTGCTTAAGGAATGCGATGAGAAGATCATCACCGAGGACATGTCCTCGCGGAAGGTCAGGATGATGAAAATGGCGGACGCCTTCATCGCCCTGCCCGGAGGCATCGGCACCTATGATGAGCTCTTTGAGGTGCTGGTTGAAGGCCAGTTGGAATACCATCACAAGCCGATCATCGTGTATAATGTAAACGGATTCTACGACCTGCTTCTGGACATGCTGGAGCATACCGCCGAAGAGGGCTTCATGCGCAGTTATGAGGCTGAGCTGTACCATGTCTGCGATGACTGTCAGGAAGCGGTCAGATTACTTGAGGAGAAAAGACTATGAGCA
>JAFZBT010000150.1 GCA_017561615.1 Erysipelotrichaceae bacterium | reverse complement strand
GCCAGTGCATGATCATTGTTGAAGACGGCAAGATCGTTGAAGTCTGTGCCGAACCGGGCCTTTACACCTTCGATGCTTCTTCCGAGCCATCAATCTTTGCCGGAAGTCTGGGCGAAGGTCTGAGAAAGAGCTTTGAGACCTTCAAGAAGCGCTTCACCTATGGCGGTGAGCCGGGCAAGGATCAGAGAGTATACTACTTCAACACCAAGGAGATCCTGGACAACAAGTTCGGCACCAACACCCCGGTACCGTTCAGAGTAGTTGATTCCCGCATCAACCTGGATGTCGACATTCAGATCAGATGCGCCGGAACCTATTCATTCCAGATCACTGACCCGATCCTGTTCTATGCCAATGTTTGCGGCAACGTTGCCGAGGCTTACTATGTCGATGAGCTGAAGGATACCCTGAGGATCGAATTCGTCTCCGCCCTGCAGCCGGCCTTAGCCAAGCTGTCAACTCTGGAGCTGAGACCCAGCGAGATCATCGCTCACAATACGGAACTGGAGAACACTCTTAACGAAGCTCTGGACGCCAAGTGGAATGAGCTGCGCGGCATTCAGGTCGTCAACGTCGCTCTGGCCACCGTATCTCTGACCGAAGAAGATCAGAAGCTCATTACCGAGGCTCAGAAGGCCGCCATGTACACCAATCCTTACATGAAGGATGCCGGACTCACTGATGCCACCATTCAGGCCATCAAGGATGCTGCCAAGAATCCCAACGGCCCGGCCATGGCTTACTATGGCGTCAACATGGCTCAGCAGGCCGGCGCCAATGTCGGCGTAGCCGCTACCGGCGCTCAGCAGTACGCCTGGTACTGCCCCAACTGCGGAGCTGGCTGCAACGGCAATTTCTGCTCCGTCTGCGGAACCAAGAAACCTGAATAGGCGGTGACGCTATGGGCTTATTTGATAAGAAATACTGCGACATCTGCGGTAAGGAAATCAAACTGCTCGGCAACCGCAAGCTTGATGACGGCAACATGTGCAAGGACTGCGCCTCCAAGCTTTCTCCCTGGTTCACCGGCAGAAGACATACTTCCGTAGCTGCCATCAAACAGCAGCTGCAGTACAGAGAGGCCAATGAGGCCGCTCTGAAGAACTTCGCTCCGACCGAGATCGTCGGTAAGAGATACAAAGTCTACTTCGATGACAATCTGAAGAAGTTCCTGGTTTCCGCTTCATCAAACTTCCGCAATGCCAACCCGGACATGATCAGCTACAGCGACGTCTTAGGCGTCAAGATCACGGTTGACGAGGATGTCGATGAACAGTTCGACGAAGACAAGGAAGGCAAGAAGGTCTCCTTCGATCCGCCCAAGTACGAATATGAGTACAAGTTCAATGTCTGCATTCAGGTCAGAAATGACTTCTTTGATGACCTGAACTTCGAACTGACGGAAAAGAGACCCATTTCTCCGGAAAGCGACCTCTACAGGGAATACGTCGAAATGGCAAACCAGATCTGCACCAAGCTGACCAACAGGGGCTTCGAGGATCCCAGAAAGGAATTTGCCTACTATAAGAACGGCGGCGAACTGACCGAAGAAGAAGAAACGAAGAAGGAAGAGGTTGAAGTCTGGTACTGCATGAAGTGCGGAACCAAGAACGAGGGCGGCAAGTTCTGCCGCAGCTGCGGCGCTCCCAAACCGGTAGCGGAAGTCAACAGATTCTGCCCGGAATGCGGAACCAAGATCACTGACGCCGACACCAAGTTCTGTCCTTCCTGCGGACACAAGCTTTAAAAAGAATAACAGCTGGTGCAAGCCGGCTGTTACGGGAGGTTATTTATGAGTGATGAATTAAGAGAGTACAAATGTCCGAACTGCGGTGGGATACTTGCATTCGACTCATCAACACAGAATCTTAAGTGCCCGTTCTGCCATTCTGAATTTGACGTCGAGATGATGAAGGAATATGACCAGGATCTGGCTGAGACCGTTGATAACGACATCAGCTGGACTGCTCAGCCTGATGGCCAGTGGAGCCAGCAGGAAGTCCAGAACATCCGCGAATATGTATGCAAGAGCTGCGGCGGCGACATCATTACTGATGAAACCACCGCAGCCACCAGCTGCCCGTATTGCGGCAACCCGGTCGTCATGGTAAACCAGTTCAAGGGTTCGCTCAGACCGGACAAGGTCATCCCCTTCAAGTTCAACAAGCAGCAGGCCATCGAACAGTACCGCAAG
Organism: Erysipelotrichaceae bacterium; assembly: GCA_017561615.1. Next base: position 44,331 of record JAFZBT010000150.1, on the reverse strand, counting down.
CATGTCTCTGACAAGCCGCTGGCTCCCAAGTCCTTTAAGGCGGAAAAGCACATGCAGGAGATCAAGGGCGTCTATGTGCCGTTCTGGCTGTATGACGCCGATGTCAATGCCCGGGCGCGCTATGTGGCCACCAGGGAAAGACACTGGTCGGACCGGGACTACGACTATACGGAAACCCGCTACTACAATGTCTTCCGTGACGGTTCAATAAGCTTTGACAACGTTCCCGCTAACGGTTCCACCAAGATGGATACCGCAATGATGGAATCGATCGAGCCGTTTGACATGCGTGAAGCTGTCGATTTCAACATGAACTATCTGGCCGGTTATTTTGCCGACAAGTTCGACATTACCGCTGAAGAAAGCGGCCGGAAGGCCAATGAGCGGATCCGCAACACCACCGCCTCAGCCATTGAGTCGACGGTCAGCGGTTATTCCTCAGTGCGCTCGCAGGGCATGAACATGCGGCTTTTGAGTGAAAGAGCCAAGTACTGCCTGCTGCCGGTATGGCTGCTGGTAACGACCTATCAGGGGCAGAAGTACTACTTCGCCATGAACGGTCAGACCGGCAAGCTGATCGGCGACCTGCCGACGGACAAGAGCCTGTATGCCCGCTCCTTCGCTTCAATCTTTGCCATTGTCAGCGCCCTGGTATTTGTGGCAACCTATCTGCTCAAGCTGTTTTAGGAGGTAAGGTAATGAAGAGATTAATCAAGTTATCTGCCATCCTGGCAGTCATGATCATGATGTGCATGCCCTTGGGCGTGCTGGCCAAGCAGTCACTGGTCATCGATGAGTATGGCGCTCTGACCGCGGAAGAGCTCAGCGCCTGCGAGCAGAAGCTGCAGGAAGTAAGCGACCGGTACGGCGTAGATGTCATTGCGCTGATCGCCAATGACACGGCCGGCAAGGACCTGATCGACTTTGCCGACGATTACTACGATGCTCACGGCTTCGGACGCGGCTCTGACAGGTCGGGAATCATGCTGGTGATCGACATGGGCGGCCGGGAAATGTACATGACTACATCCGGCAAATGCATAGAATACTTCACTGATTACGGTCTGGAGTGCATTGCCGATGAAGTCGTCGATCTGATGGGGGATGATTTTTCCAAGGCCATCATCAAATACGGTGATCTCTGCGACTATTACATGAACAGAGCCATCAATGACAAGCCGGTGGACATCTACTACAACAGGCTGTACATTCACCTGACATCCGAAGACGGAAAGAGGCTGAACGGACATTTCGATGTCTATGACAATAACGGCAACTACATCGCCATGATCTATGTGGACAACGGCGAAGGCTACACCGATGTCATGAGCGAAGACACCAATGCGGTCTATACGATCAGATGCGAAGGCATTTCAGACAAGTACAGAAAGCCGGATGATCTGACCGTCAGAGGATCAGCTGAATATGACATCTACATGGTAGCCGAAAAGCTGCCGTATAACCTGCTGACCGGCGGAGCCGTATCCGGAAGCACCGGATTACTGGCAGCGCTGATCGGAACCGGGATCATGAAGGGAAAGAACAAGTCCGTACGCCGCAAGTACGAGGCGGACAGCTATGTGGAGAGAGGCAGTTTCAATCTGCACAACTTCCATGATCACTATCTGTATTCACGGACCAGCCGCACAGCCAGACCGCATGAGAGCAGCAGCCACAGCAGTTCATCAGGCGGCGGCCACGGAGGTTCCTTCTCCGGCGGTTCGTCAACCCATACCTCATCATCCGGAGCCACCCACGGCGGCGGCGGACGCAGAGGATTCTGATTCTGCTTCAGAGAAGACAGTCTTCAGTTTGAAGGCTGTCTTTTACATTGGCGCAAACAGCATATGCCTGGCGTTGTTGACCGTTACGCATGGCCGACCTATAATAAACACGGTTAAAGATGAGTGACGGAAGCACTCGTAAACTGGTGAAATGACATTATGAAAGAACTGATTTGCAAGAACTGCGGGGCAGCTTATCCGGAAGACACGGAGTACTGCCCTTATTGCGGAACCATGAACAAGAAAGGCGCCTACAAGGGCTTCAGAAAACGCGTTTCCGGCATGATCGACCGGATGCTGGGACTGAAACAGGAGGCGCATCAGTCGGTGAGCCGGACGATCCTGTCAGCCCTGATCCGCTCGTTTGTCATCGTGGCGGTGATCGTACTGGCAGCTTACCTCTGCGCTTTAAGAGTCAACGTGAATTATCACAACAACTATGAGTATGACAGCAAGGCTCTTGCGGACATTGAATGGTATGAAGCCAACATCGATAAGCTGGAAGAGTATTACCATAATGACGATCTGAAGGCCATAAAGAAGCTGTATTATGAAAACATCTCCGTCGTCAGCAAGTGGAGTCACTACCCTGACTATGTGCTGGCTGACGAATATGAGCAGATGATTACGCAGCAGCGCTTCAGCAAGTATCAGCTGCAGAAGATGCTGTATTACCTGTTCTGGCCGGAATTCTATACCGGCAGGGACCGCATGAAAGGCGCCGATACCGCCAGGTATCAAACCCAGCGCCAGCAGATCCTGGACATTCTGGAAAGCCATGGCTTTGATGAAGAGCAGCTGAAGACGATCTATCAGCAGCACAGCGACAAGCAGGGATACATCGATACCGATGCCCTGGAAGGCTATGTAAAGGAGGATTAGCATGGTCAATTGCAAGAACTGCGGAGCACCGCTGTCCCTGAAGGACGGCGTATGTCCGCATTGCGGAACACCGAATCCGGAAGCTCAGGAACATCTCCGAAAGCTGAATAAGCTCGAAAAGGAATATGATTCCGCCCGGAAAGAAGTTACGGAGGAAGTCAGGAAGGTCAGCCGCGGCTATTCACTGCTGGTGATCCTGGCGATCCTGCTGCTTGCCAATCTGATACTGGTTCCCCTGCACAGTGCCAGCTATGAGATCGCTGAAAGGATCAGCGCTTCCCGGATGTCAAAACAAGAGATAACGGCCAGAATGGATGAACTGCTTCAGAAAGGCGAATTCATCGAATTCAAGGTTTTCTGCGATAAATTCGTACTGTCGTATTCCCAATACAGTGAATACCTGACGATCAGTTCACTGGCGGAAAGCTACAATCGGATCATGGAAAACGTGAACAACTATTATTACGGAACCAATAATTACGATGATCCTCTGGTGCGTCTGTGTCAGTATATCGGTGATTTCAAGGAAAGCTACCGTTATGCCCAGAGAAGGGATCTCAGTGCCACAATGGCTGAATGCGTTGAGCGGATAAACGGAGAAGTCGACCGCGTTCTGAAGGTTTATCTGCACCTGAATGAAGAGGACATCGCGTCCATCGAGGAACTGAGTTCCTCAGCACTTCTGATCCTCATCAATGAGAGGTTAGCTTATGAAGAGTAAATGGAAATCACTGGCCCGTCTGGCCATTCTGTTCTTTGCCATCGTTCTGTTCTTCAATGCCCTGGCGCTGTTCACCGAGATCCGCAGGGACATCAGCTACGGGAACCGCAGCTACGGACTGAGCGATCTGGATGAGGCCTTCAGCAATGGCGAGTATCACCGCGTCTATGTCTATACTGTGACAAATGAGTATGCCGAAGATCAGCTGCAGGTTGATGCTTCTCAATACGAAGCCTTTGGAAGATATTACCATGCCTATGTTCTCTCCCGTCTCTATGACAATAACGCCGAATACCTGAAGCAGATGGAAACGGAAAAGCAGAAGATCAGCTGGAAGAAGATCACCAGCGTCATCGACATGCTGGAGACTCAGCGCTGAAGCATTCTTCTCCCATGTATGAATCGAAAGCCGCTCAGGCGGCTTTTTTCCTGCGTTTTGCGGTAAAGCTCGGCATTTTCACCTGAATTAAATATGATATTATAGTTATAGAGACATGACTCTGCTTCGGCCTTCGGCTGAGGCCGGTATTCAGAAATCATTAAATAATTATGCAGGCCGAAAACCTGTGAGAGGAGAATATATGATCTACTTACTGTATAATCCGCTGGCCAATAATTCCCGCGGAGAAGAAGACGCCCGCAATTGGGCTCAGGCACATAATGTGGAGTGTCAGTTTACCAGTCTTCTGGATATCAAGGACCTGAAGCAGTTCTTTGATTCGCTTAAACCGGAAGACGAAGTCATCCTGACCGGCGGTGACGGCACCGTCAATCATTTTGCCAATGACATCTACGGCTATGAATTCAAGAATCCGCTGTACTACATCAAGTGCGGCAGCGGCAATGACTTCTACCGTGATAACGAAAAATACGTCCATCATGACCGCATTGACCTCAGGCCTTTTCTGAAGAACCTGCCCCTGATAACCGTCAACGGCATTCAGAGACGTTTCCTAAACGGCATCGGCTATGGACTGGATGGCGAGACCTGCCGGGTCGGTGACATCCAGAGAGAGACTTCGGACAAGCCGGTCAACTACAGCAGCATCGCCATAAAGCTGCTATTGGGCGGCTATAATCTCAAGCACGCCAAGGTCACGGTTGATGGCGTTACTGAAGAATTCGACAATGTCTGGCTGGCTTCCACGATGAAGGGCCGCTTCTACGGCGGCGGCATGATGGTCGCTCCTGCACAGGACCGCTTTGACGATGACGGACTGGTTTCATCCGTGACCATCTTCAAGAAGAGCAGGATCGTAACGCTGATGCGCTTCCCGTCTCTGAACAAGGGCGAACACGTCAATAAGACCGACTGGTGCCGGGTCAGAAAAGGCAGAAAGGTAACGGTCAGCTTTGATGAACCCTGCGCTCTGCAGATCGACGGCGATGTCGTGGAGAACGTACTGACCTATACGGTGGAAACCGGAGTCTGAAAATGAATAAGTATGATGTCATCGTCATCGGCGCCGGCAACGGCGGCCTGGCGGCGGCGGTAAGAATACTGAATGCCGGAAAGAGCTGTCTGGTATGTGAAAAGCACAACATACCGGGCGGTTTTGCGACCAGCTTTGTCAGAGGCCGGTTTGAATTCGAAGCTTCCCTGCATGAATTCAACGGCATCGGCACGCCTGAACAGCCGGGCAGTACCCGGAAGCTGTTTGAAGAACTCGGTGTAGCCGATAAGATCGAATGGATCCAGCTGAAGAACGCCTATCACCTGATCAGTGAGAAGGAAGGCTATGATTTCGTCATGCCTTTCGGCTATGAAGAGTTCGCCAAGGCCAATAACCAGCTGCACCCGGATGGCGAAAAATACATCAGACACTTCTTCGCTCTCTGTCAGCAGATCCGCGATGCCATGGAATATCTGAGCCTTTCCAGAGGAAAGCCGGACCCCAAGGTCATGATGGAGAAATATCCTGACTATCTGGCCTGCGGATCCTACAGCGTCAATGAAGCGTTCGAAGCGCTTGGCTATCCCAAGGTCATCGTTGACAATCTCAATACCTACTGGTGCTATCTGGGCGCTGACGGCAATAACCTCAGTTTCCTGCACTATGCCAACATGGTCTACAGCTACTTCAGCAAGGGCGCCGCCATTCCCAAGCACCGCTCCCATGAACTGTCGCTGGCCTTTGAGCAGCGCATCCATGAACTGGGCGGCGATATCTGGTTCAACAGCGAGGTCACCAGGATCCTGACCGATGAAAGCGGACACGTCTGCGGCGTTGAACTGAAGGACGGACGGGTGATCGAAAGCCGCCATGTCATCGCAGACATTTCACCTAATGTCGTCTACGGCAGGCTGATGGATCCGCAAGCGGTACCGGAAAAAGCCAGAAAACTGACCAACTTCCGCAAGCTGGCCGGCCGCGGATTTACCGTTTTCCTGGGTCTCAACCGTTCAGCTCAACAGCTGGGCATCAGGGACCACAACTACTTCATTTACGATACCTGCGACAATGTCGCACAGTATGAAGCGATGAAGAAGATCGGCAATACTGCCGCTCAGGCTACGGTCTGTCTTAATAACGCTGATCCGGACTGTTCGCCGGAAGGAACGGCGATCATGTACATGACGACGCTGTTTACCGATGACATCTGGAGCGATGTCAGCGAACAGGATTATTACCGGGTTAAGAATCAGGTCGCCCGTACGATGATCGAGCGCTTCGAGAAAGCTACGGGCGTAAACCTGCATGATCACATTGAAGAGATCGCGATCGCGACGCCTGAAACATATGCCCGCTACTGCGGCCATCCGCAGGGAACGATCTACGGTTATGAGTCTCAATACTATGACGGCCTGATGAACCGCATCCAGATGGTCGAGGAAGACCGCTGCGTCGACGGCCTGAGGATCGGCGGCGGTTTCGGCGAAAGGCTGCTTGGCTATCCCAGCAGCTACAAGTCCGGCGTCAACGAAGCAAACAGGACGCTCAGAGACATGGAAAAGGAGGCGCAGTAACATGACGTTTACCAGAAGCAACATTCCCGGTGAAGACATCAGACGCGCCATGGAAATGCCTCAGAAGCGCCGTGAACTGATCAATGACAGTCCGGCTGATCTGCCGGTTGCCGAATACGGCGTTAACCGGCTGGCCAGAGCACTGCATCCCGGCTTGCTGGAAGCAAGGATCGTAGACAGGCAGCCGGTGGGGAAGGACTGCTGGAAGATAACCTTCCGTCCTGCCGATGAGAATGGCCGGTTCCCGTACTTCCGGGCCGGACAGTTCGTGACGCTTTCCGCGCCGGTTCATGAATCCTATCTCAGCCGGCCCTATTCCATCGCCTCTTCACCGAAACAGGCCCTGGAAGGCAGGCTGGAGATCATTGTTCAGCGCCAGGGCATCTTCTCCAGCTGGCTGATCGACGAAGCACAGATCGGCAGTAAGCTGAGAATGAGCGAACCCTCAGGCGATTTCTGCCATGACGACATCCGCGACGGCAATCACATTCTGGCGGTTGCCGGCGGCAGCGGCATAACGCCGTTTATTGCCATGATGAAGGCCATCCGCGAAGGCAGCGAGGACTTCCGGATAACCGTTCTCTACGGTGTCCGTACCCGTCAGCATCTGCTGATTGACCCGCTGGCATACAGTGACGGAAGAATGACGGTAATACCGGTGCTTTCCGACGAAGAAACGGAAGATTACATTAACGGCTTCATCAATGCCGATCTGCTCAGACAGCATATTGATAAGGATACCAGCGTATTCATGTGCGGCCCCAATGCCATGTATGACTTTGTCAGCCACGAACTGCAGGCGCTGGACATCAGCAGGATAAGAAAGGAACGCAACTGCGCAGGTGACCGGCTGACGGATGAGATGAAGATCTTCCGTCTCAGGGTCCACATCCGCGATGGCGTCTATGATCTGACGGCCCGCAGCGGGGAAACGCTGATCACCGCTCTGGAAAGAGCAGGCATCCCGGCGCTGGTCCGCTGCCGCAGCGGTGTCTGCGGATTCTGCCACAGCCGGCTGATTTCCGGCCAGTACCTGGTGGAAGAACATGACGACTTCCGCCGTCAGGCTGACCGCAAGTTCGGTTACATACATCCGTGTGTCACCTATCCGCTTTCGGACCTGGAAATCGACATACCGGTATTTGAATAGTGAGGAACGAAATATGATGTTGTTTATTGCCGTTTATCTGATTGCCCTGTTCTGTTATTTCTTTACCAGAACATCCGAGACCAAGCGTTACCGCGCCCTCAACAAGTACATAATGGCGACGATGTATCTGGTCTACGGTATCTACTACACCGCTTCCAGGCATCCTTTCAGCAGTTTTCACACGGTTCTGATCATTGCCCTGATCTTTGCCTGGCTGGGGGACATCTTCCTGGTGTTTGACTTCAACCGGGGAGGCGACTTCTTTCTGGCCGGTAACGTCTGCTTCATCTTCTACGAAATGATGGTCATCTGTGACATGGGTTACAGATTCCGGGATTTCGGCTGGGTATTCCTGGTCGTCGCGCTGATGCTGGGAGCTTTCATCTTTGCCTGCAGCAAATGGCCGAATAGGTTCAAACTCGGCAAGATGAAATGGCCGATGACTTTCTATCTGTCTTCGATCTATACCCACGGCATTACCGGTCTGGCGCTGTTTCTGCTGGCACCGGCAGGATCCGCCTACAGGGTCATGGGCATCGGTTCCTTCATGTTCATGATCTCCGACATCATTCTTACCCTCTATAACTATGTTTTCGGAGAGAACAGATGGCTGGTAAGGGCCAACAGCCTTACCTACTTTGTCGGACTGCTGCTGATCGTGCTGAGTACTTCGCTGTAAAACGCATTCATAAGAGGGGTCGCCGCCAGGGCGAGCCCCTTTTCTTATGGAAACGCTGTTCAATCGGCCCTTCAGATGTGCTATACTTTTAAGGCGAGGTAAATGCCATGTCTTTTGTTGTGACGATCGATAAGTTCGACGGACCGCTGGACCTGATGATCCATCTGATCAAGGAGAAGGATCTTGATATCTTTGATCTGGACATTTCCCAGCTGGCTGACCAGTACATCGACTACATCCACCAGATGCAGCAGATGCGTCTTGATGTGGCTTCCGAGTACCTCAGCGAACTGGCCGGGCTGATCGAATACAAGAGCAAGAAGCTCTTGCCGGCACAGGAAAGCGAACTTGTTGACGATTATGAAGAGCAGAAGATGGATCTGGTCCAGCGGCTGATCGAGTATCAGAAGTACAAGGAGATAACCGCGCAGTTTGACCAGCTCTATAAGGAGCGGGCGCTGATGCACGACAAGGTGCAGTCGGAAATTGCCAATGACTGGATCAACGGCGAAACCAGCTATCAGGAAACCTCGCCATACGAACTGATCAAGGCGATGAAGCGGGTCCTTAACCGCTATGCCATGGCCAACCCCTATGAAGTTTCCATTGCCACTCAGCGCACGACGGCAGAAGAGCGCGAAAAGCAGCTGGTGAAGCGCTACCGCAGCTATGACGACAAGAAGAGCTTTACGCTCACGGAAATGATGGATGACTGCAAGGACGCCTATGATGTCGTCGTCACCTTCCTGGCCGTCCTCAACATGGTAAACAACAGCTATCTGGTCTTTGCGGTCAGAGATGATGAAGTATATTTCAGAAAAGGTGTGAATTATGAATAACGAGTTAAGAGCGATCATTGAAGGCATCCTGTTTGTCTGTGGCGATGAGGGCGTTACCCTGGCCCAGCTGGCGGATGTCCTGGCCATAAATGAAGAATCCCTGCAACCGATGATGGATGAGTTCGTCATGCAGTACAATCAGAACGAAGACCGCGGCATGGAGGCGGTTTACTACGGCCGCCACTACAAGCTGGTTTCCAAGGCTCTCTGCCACCCTTATGTCCAGAAGCTCTTTGAACAGGACACCACCATTCAGTTCTCGCAGGCTGCCCTGGAGACCCTGGCCATCATCGCCTATAACCAGCCGATCACGCGGGTGGAGATCGAAGAGATCAGGGGCGTAAGCTGCGAGATGATGCTCAAGAAGCTGCAGGCCCGCAACCTGATCCGCGAAGCCGGCCGTCTGGATACCCCGGGACTGCCTTATACCTATGAAGTGACTGAGCAGTTCATGGACACCTTCTCCCTGACTTCCCTGGACGAACTGCCCAAGCTTCCCGACTACCAGAAGGTAAGCGAGGAAGGAGAGCTGTTTGACTGATGGAGCGTCTTCAGAAGGTAATTGCCAGATCCGGTCTGGCATCCCGGCGCAAGGCCGAGGAGCTGATAACCCAGGGACGGGTAAAGGTCAACGGCGAAACCGTGACCACGCTGGGCACCCAGGTTTCCAACAGCGACATCATTACCGTCGACGGCAAGTCTCTGCAGCGGGAAGAACTGGTATACTACCTGCTTAACAAGCCCCGCAAATATGTCTCTACCGCCGCCGATGAGCATGACCGTGCCAAGGTTACCGATCTGATCGACTGTTCAGAGCGGATCTTTCCGGTGGGAAGACTGGACTATGATTCAACAGGCCTGCTGATCCTGACCAATGACGGCGAATTCGCCAACCTGCTCACCCATCCCAAGTATCACATACCCAAGACCTATCACGTGACCGTCAGGGGCGTGCTGGATAAGAATGAAATTCTGACCCTGAGAAGAGGAGTCGTGCTTGATGACGGCGTCAAGACGATGCGTTCCGAAGTCCAGATGGTCAACTATGACCGGGAAGCGGACAAGTGCACCGTGGACATTACCATCTACGAAGGCCGCAACCGCCAGGTCAGAAGGATGATGGAAGCTCTCGGCCATGAGGTGACCAGGCTGCACCGTACCCGGTTCGGGACGGTCGTCGACGATCAGCTTCCTTCCGGTTCCTACCGGCGTCTGCGTCCCCATGAGATCAAGTCGCTGAGGCAGATGGCTCAGGAAGGAAAGAGCGACTGATGCGTCAGTACTTTGTGGAAGAAAAACTGCAGTGCGGAAGCACCGTGGTCCTTAATGAGGAAGTATCCCATCATCTGAAGAATGTCCTGCGCTGCCGCAGCGGTGATAAGATCAGGCTGGTTGACGGCGACAGGCATCTTTTTCTTGCCCGACTTCAGCTCGGCGAGAAGGTGGAAGCCGAGATCACCGAAGAACTCCAGGGAGAAAGCAAAGGCGGGAAGATCACCTGCTGTCCCTGTCTGATAAAGCGGGAAAAATGGGAACTGCTGATCCAGAAGGCGGCCGAACTGGGTGCTGACCGCATCGTGCCGGTCATTTCCCGGCGGACCATCGTCCATCCGGATGCCCGGGAAATCGAAAAGAAGCTGGCAAGATGGAACAAGATCGCCCTGGAAGCCTGCCAGCAGTCCAACCGTACCAGCGTCTGCACGGTTGAGGCGCCCATTGAGCTCACAGACATCGGTCATTATCTTTCCGATAATAACCTGCTGGCCTATGAAAACGAAGAAGGCACGCATCTGATCGATCTCTGCGATGACCGTGACCTGACATTGGTCAGCGGTCCGGAGGGCGGCTTTGAACCGCAGGAAGTAGAAACTCTCAGATCCATGGGATTCATCAGCTGCTCGCTTGGGCAGCGGATCCTGAGGGCGGAAACAGCGCTAATGTACGCCCTGGCTGTCATTGACGCCAAGAGGAACATGATATGAAATTTGCGATCTGCAATCTGGGATGCAAGGTAAATAACTACGAAGCCAACTGGTATGCCGAACAGCTGGCCGTTGATCATGAGCAAGTTGATTTCAGCCAGAAGGCGGACATCTACATCATCAACAGCTGTTCGGTGACCAATACTGCCGGCTCCAAGAGCCGCCAGATGATCCACCGCGCCCGCCGCATGAACCCCGAGGCCATCATTGCGGCCGTCAGCTGCTACGTCCAGCTTGAATACCGCGATGAAGAGATATTCGAGGACTGCGACATCCTGATCGGCTCCCGGAACAAGACCAGACTTCCGCAGTACATCCGCCAGTTCATCGAAACAAGGGAGCGGATAATCGACGTCGGGCCTTTTGACAGCTGCCCGTTTGAAGAGATGGCGCTGACGCGCTTCAATCAGACCAGAGCCTATCTGAAGATCCAGGACGGCTGCAATCAGTTCTGCAGCTACTGTACGATCCCGCTGGCCAGAGGCCGGGAAAGAAGCCTTCCGTTGGAAAAGGTCGTTGAAAATGCCCGCAGACTGGTAGCCGGCGGCCATAAGGAGATCGTGCTGACCGGCATCCATACCGGCCGCTGGAACGACGGGGAACATGATCTTGCTGATCTGATGAAGACATTGCTTGCTGAAGTTGAAGGACTGGAAAGGATCAGACTTTCCTCCATTGAGATGACGGAAGTAAGCGACCGTCTGATCGAGCTGATGGCTGCTGACAAGCGCATTGCCCGTCATCTGCACATCCCGCTTCAGACCGGCAACGACCGGCTGCTGAAGCTCAATAACCGTCCCTACACGACGGAACAGTATTATGAAAGGATCAGCGAGATCAGAGACCGGCTTCCCGGCGTCTCGATCTCCTCAGACATCATCGCCGGACTGCCCACGGAAAGCGAGCAGGAGCATCAGGAAACCATGCAGTTCATCGAAAAATGCCGGCTTTCCTTCCTGCATGTTTTCCCCTACGCCCGCAAGCAGCATACCTATGACGCCACCCTTAAACAGGTGCCGGAAAACGTCAGAAAAGAGCGGGCCGCCAGTTTGACTAAACTCCGCGGGCAACTATATAATGATTATGTAAGCAGCTATCTCAATAAGGAGGTCGAAGTCCTTTTTGAAACGGGCGAAAACGGGCTGCTCAAGGGTCACAGCAGCGAATACATCGTGACGGCTGCTGAAGGAGAAGAGGATCTGCTGGGTCAGATCTGCCGTGTCCACGTTGACGGTCTTTTCGAAGACGGCTTAAGGGGACACATCATTTAAGGGGACAATATGAATATTTCAACGATATTTGAGAACGCACCGTCACTGGATATCAGGAACATCATGACGGACTCACGCGTCAAGCTGAAGAACGCGATCTTTTTCTGTGTTGCCGGACTGGTAAATGACGGCCACGACTATATCGATCAGGCCATCGAGAACGGCGCCATCTGCATCGTTCACTCCAAGGATCTCAAGGAATACCGCAAGGGCATCACCTACATTCAGGTAGAGGATACCCTGGGCGCCCTGAACATCTTCACGGCCGCCTTCTACGGCAACGTTACCAAGAAGATGAAGGTCTATGGCGTGACCGGCACCAACGGCAAGACCACCATTGCCTGGGTCATCCGCTATCTGGTATCCCGCTATAAGAAGTGCGGCTACATCGGCACCATCGGCTACATGTGGGACGAGCAGATCAACGACAGCTTCCTGACCACTCCGGAAGTTGATGTCATTCACAAGATGATCAAGCAGATCTACAACCACGGCTGCCGCTCCATCAGCATTGAAGCTTCCTCACAGGGCATTGACATGCGCCGCGTAGAAGCCATTGACTTCGATTATGCCATCTTCACCAACCTGACCCATGACCATCTGGATTACCACCTGACCATGGAAAACTACTATCAGGCCAAGGCCAAGATGTTCAGAAACATGCCCGCTGACAAGACGGCGGTCATCAACGTTGATGATGAATACGCGGAAAGGCTGATCGCGGATACTTCCTGCCGCGTCGTTACCTACGGCATCGTCAAGCCGGCCGACTATATGGCAACTGACGTCCGGGAGTTCGCCGATCATACCGAATTCACTCTGGTACATGGCGAACAGAGCTGGCCGGTCTACACCAACCTGGTTGCTACCTTCAATGTCTACAACCTGCTTGGCGTTCTGGCAACGCTGCTGGAAGACGGCTATACGATGGACAAGCTGAATGCCTATCTGGCGACCATCCCGCAGGTGCTGGGAAGGGCAGAGCGCATTGATGAAGGACAGAACTTCAATGTCATCGTCGACTACGCCCATACCCCGGACGGCTACGAGAAGATCTACGATTACGTCAAAAAGATCACCGCGGAAGACAAGCGGATCATCTCGGTCTTCGGCGCTCACGGCGCCCGTGACCATGCCAAGAGGCCGATGATCGGCAAGATCGCCGATGAGAATTCCGATGTCATCATCCTCTGTTCCGAAGATAACCACTGGGAAGACCCGGCGGAGATCTGCCGGCAGATCGGTGAGGGAATTACCAAGCATTCCTACGTATACATTGAAGACCGCTACGACGCCATCAGACAGGGCATCGAGCTGGCTAACAGCGGCGATACCGTCTGCGTGCTGGGCAAGGCGGACGAACAGTATTTCAAGATCGGAGACGGAAAGGTCTTCTGGATGGGCGATGATGCAGCATGCCGGGAAATCCTGAAGAACATGCTGGAAGGAGATAAGAATGGAAATTAACAAGTATATTGATCACACTTTATTGAAGGCTGACGCAACCAGCGAGCAGATCACCAAACTCTGCAATGAAGCCAGGGAAAACGAGTTTGCCTCCGTATGCGTCAATACCTGCTACGTACCGCTGTGCAGGCAGCTGTTGGAAGGCAGCGGCGTCAATGTCTGCTGCGTCGTCGGTTTCCCCTTAGGTGCCATGAGCATCCAGGCCAAGGCCTTTGAGACCAAGCAGGCCGTCAAGGACGGTGCTGATGAGATCGACATGGTAATCAACATCTGCGCTGCCAAGGAAGGCAGCTGGAAATATGTCACCAAGGACATCAAGTCCGTCGTCAAGGCTGCCAAGGGCAAGCTGGTCAAGGTCATCATCGAGACCTGCCTGCTGACCGACAAGGAAAAGGTCAGAGCCTGCAAATGCGCCGTGCGCGCCGGTGCTCAGTTCGTCAAGACCTCTACCGGTTTCTCCACTGCCGGAGCAACCGAGCATGATGTCGCCCTGATGAAGAAGACGGTGGGCGACAGCTGCAAGGTCAAGGCCGCCGGCGGCATCAGATCCTATGAGGACGCTCAGAAGATGATCGATGCCGGAGCCGAAAGGCTGGGATGCAGTGCCGGGATCAAGATCATCGAAGGTTACCGGGCTGCTCACTAAAAGAAAAAAGCCATTCAGACCGGAGAGACAGTTCCTCCGGTTTTCTTATGGCTTTCATACGATAAAAGTGCGCGTTTTTTCCCATAATCATCACATTTTTCGTTGCATTTCCTTTTTTCTTAGTGTAATATGATTTCGGTAAAAGTATTTTTACAGTTTCAGAAGGGAGGGTAGTTAATGCCGAAAGTAGTAGTTAAGGATAACGAAGGTCTTGATGATGCCTTACGTCGTTTCAAAAGACAGGTCTCAAGAAATGGTACCCTTGCTGAAGCTCGTAAAAGAGAATACTATGTAAAGCCTGGTGTCAAGCGCAAGCTGAAACAGGAAGCCGCCAGAAAGGCCAGAAAGAAATAGTGGTGTCATAACCACTTTTTTTGACGTATAATTAATCGTGAGGTAGATATATTGGCTAAGGAAATACTTGATCTCTCTCAGTTCGACGCTGAGCTCATCAGCGCGCTATTGGGAAACAATGACGATAATCTGAAGATGATCGGCGAGTTTTACGGCTGCTCACTGGCTTTTGAAAACGGCGTGCTGTCCTGCAGCGATGAAGCCGCGGCCGAGCATGTCCGCAAGACCATTACCTCGCTGATGGCGATCTATGAGTCCCAGGGAACCATCGAGACCCAGGATCTCATTTCCCTGCTTCATGACAGCTATTACAAGCAGTACATCGTCTCGGGAACGGGATCAAGGAAATACTATCTGCGTACCACCGGTCAGAAGAAGCTGTATGACAGTTTTGAGAACAACGTCATCACTTTCGCCATCGGACCGGCGGGAACCGGCAAGACCTTTCTGGCTGTCTGCTACGCCTGGTCACTGTTAAAGCAGGGGACCATCAGAAGGATCATCATTACCCGGCCGGTCGTGGAATCCGGCGAATCGCTGGGCTTTCTGCCCGGGGATCTGAGGGAAAAGGTCGATCCCTATCTCCGGCCGATCTATGACAGCTTTGAGGTGCTCTGCGGCCAGGATAACCTGCAGAAGATGATCGAAAAGCACATCATTGAGATCTCGCCGCTGGCCTACATGCGCGGCCGGACGCTCAATGAAGCCTGCGTCATCCTCGATGAGGCACAGAATACCACGCCCATGCAGATCAAGATGTTCATGACCCGTCTGGGCTTCAATTCCAAGATGATCATCACCGGTGACATCACCCAGATCGACCTGCCCGCCCACAAGCCTTCCGGCCTGCTGCAGGCCGTCAGGATCGTAGACGGCATCGAGGGCATCAATGTCGTATACATGCATAACTATGACGTGGTAAGGCATCCGCTGGTCTCCCGGATCATCGATGCCTACGAGAAGGTGGAATAGAACATGGAACTCAACGTCCTTAACCACAGCCGCCGCAAGGGGTATGTCAGCTACCGCGACGACTTCAGCCGGATCATGGAAAGAGCACAGAAGGTGCTTGAGCTTCCCGAAGACGCTGCTGTCAGCGCGATCTTCGTGACCGACAGGCGCATGCATCAGATCAACCGTGACTACCGGGGCGTTGACCGCACTACCGACGTCATCAGCTTCGCTCTGGCTGATGATCAGAGCGGGGAGGACTACATCCCGGCGGAACTGGGCGACATCTTCATCAACGTCGACGCCGCGGACCGGCAGGCTTATGATTACGGCCATTCGGTAAGAAGGGAGATCTGCTTCCTGTTTACCCACGGTCTGTTGCATCTGTGCGGATTTGACCACCAGAACAGTGAAGAGGAAAGCGAAATGATCGCTTATCAGAAGAGAATACTAGACGACATCGTCAGTCGTGATGATTAGAGGGGGATTATTATGGAACAGAAAGAATTGATCAGCCTGGCTTTCAGCGCTGCCAAGAATGCCTATGCGCCTTATTCAAATTACAAGGTCGGCGCCTGCTGCCTGGTCAGAGACGGCAACTATTTCCTGGGTGCCAACGTGGAAAACGCCAGTTACGGCGCCACTAACTGCGCCGAGCGCAACGCGGTCTTTGCGGCCTATACCTACGGCTACCGCCGGGACGACATCGTAGCCCTGGCCATCGTATCCTACGGCAAGACCGTTGCCGCGCCCTGCGGCATCTGCCGTCAGGTGCTTTCCGAGCTTCTGACCGAATATACGCCGATCATTCTTTCCAACGGTCAGCAGACCGTCATCAAGACCATCGGCGAGCTGCTTCCGATGTCATTCGGCAAAGAGGACATGGAATAATGGCCTTTAAGAGCGGCTTCGTTGCCATCATCGGCAAGCCCAATGTCGGCAAGAGCACCCTGCTCAACGCCATCCTTCAGAAGAAGGTAGCCATTGCCACACCGAAACCGCAGACCACCCGCGACAACATCCGCGGGATTCTTACCATGGAAGACTGCCAGATCGTCTTCATCGACACTCCGGGCATCCATAAGCCCAAGGCCAAGCTCAATGAGATGATGGTCAAGCACGCCTATGACGCCATCAGGGATGTCGACATGCTGCTGCTGCTGATCGATGCCACCAAGCCGCTGGACGGGGCTGACAGGGTCATCATCAATACCATCCGCGACATGGACCTGCCGAAGTTTCTGATCGTCAACAAGATCGACAAGCTCAACAAGAGCGAACTGCTTGATCTGCTTCAGGGCGTGGATACCGAACTGTTTGATGAGATAATTCCCGTCAGCGCCCTGAGAAGCCGCAACATTGAGGAACTGATCAATACCGTCAAGTCCTATCTGAAGGAAGACGTTCAGTACTATCCCAGCGACATGATCTCCGATTACCCCGAGGAGTTCATGATCAGCGAGATCATCAGGGAAAAGATCATGCTCAATACCGAGCAGGAGATCCCCCATGCCATTGCCGTCACCATTGAGAACATCGAACACAAGAAGGATGTTGACGTCATAAACGCTCTGATCGTCTGCGAGAAGCCTTCCCAGAAGAGCATCATCATCGGCAAGCGGGGCGAAAAGCTCAAGGAGATCGCCACTTTCGCCCGTAGTGAGCTGGAGGAAAGACTGAACAAAAAGGTCTTCCTGGAGGTCTTCGTCTCGGTGGAGGAGAACTGGCGCAACAAGAAATACCAGCTGGCCAATTTCGGCTATTACGACAGGGAAAACGATGAATGAGAATGTAAGGGGAATCGTCATAAGACAGATCGACTACAAGGACAATGACGCCATTGTCACGGTCTATACATCCGAGTATGACCGCATCGGTCTGTATGTAAAGGGATATAAGAAGATAACCAGTAAGAACGTCTATGCCACGCAGATCTTTGATGAATCGACGTTTTTATTTGACTATAACCCCATCAGCCGCTTCCAGACGCTCAAGAGCGCGTCTCTGGTGAATGAGCATAAGGGTATCAAGGCAGACTATGACCGGCTGGCCATCGCTTCGCTGATCTGCGAGATCGCTGACAGCGTTTACCAGGAGGGCGGATACGCTGACCTGAAGAAGGCGCTGGATCTGCTGGACAGCAGTAAAGAGCCCTATACGGTCCTTAATCTGTATCTGGCTCTGGCCCTTAAGCAGGCGGGACTGGGCGTCAGTGTTGACGGCTGCAGCCTGTGCGGCAGCACGGAGGGCATCGTTGCCCTGTCTGTGAATGACGGCGGCTTTGTCTGCAGCAAGTGCAACAGCATGCTGCATCTGCCGGCCAGTGATCCCGAATATCTGCGCCGCCAGCGGATTATCAACAAGGCTGACTTCAGCGTCTTTGACCGCATCATCGGTCTGGGACTTAACAGCTTTCCGATAACCCAGGATCTCATGAGCTTCATGAAGGAATATCTGGATGCCGATTTCCGCTCGTACCGCTCCCTGGTGAGCCTTAACGGCGGAGATCCAAGATAGCAAACTGCCAATGCGGTCGCCGTGACCGCTTACGAAAGAAGGAAACAACATGGTTAACGTCAGAGGCAAATGGGCACTCATCACAGGAGCCAGCCGGGGAATCGGATATCTGGCCGCTCTTTATCTGGCCGATCTGGGCTGCAATCTGATCCTGCACAGCCGCAAGGCTGAACACTGCAAAAAGGTTCTGGAAGAAGTGAGCAGGCGGGGTGTGGAAGCCTATTGCGTCCAGGCACAGCTGGAAGAGATGGATCAGGTCGAGGAAATGTGCCGGCTGATCGATGAGACCGGCGTGCCGGTAGACATCATACTCAACAATGCCGGACTGCAGATCGCCTATCGCAATGAGTATCTGAAAACGCCTTACAGTGATTACGACATCAGTTTCCGCATCAATACGACGGCGCCGATGATGATCTGTTATCACTTTCTGCCGATGATGCAGGAAAGAGGTTTCGGCCGCATCGTCAATACCACCAGCGGCATTGATCTGGAACCGCAGCAGGCCGGTTATTCAGCGGCCAAGGCGGCGCTGAGCAAGGTAACCAGAGATCTGGGAAAGGACTATGAGGGTACGGACATCATCATTAGCCTGACTGATCCCGGCTGGTGCCGTACCGATCTGGGCGGACCTTCAGCCCCTAATTCGCCCGAAAGCGCCCTGCCGGGAGTACTTGTCGGCGCCTTCATTTCCGACGGTCACAGCGGCCGCACCTTTGCGGCTCAGGACTTCACCGGTTTGACGCTTAAGCAGGCGGTGGACAGGGCCGAAAAGCAGCCTTCCGTCTACTGAAAAGGCATTTAATAATAAATATCAGCAGATAATGGAATAATGGTTTTACTTTCGCTGTTTTTGGCGGTATTTATTTAATAGGAAGAGGATTGATTATATGACTGATTTTTCATTTGAGGAAATTGTTAACCACTTAAGGACCTCCGGATTTGTCTTCCAGGGGTCGGAAATCTACGGCGGCCTTTCCAATACCTGGGATTACGGTCCGCTGGGAGCTAACCTGAAAAAGAACATCAAGCTTGCCTGGTGGAAGAAATTCATCCAGGAAGATCTCAATAACGTCGGCATTCAGAGCGCCATCCTGATGAACCCGCAGGTCTGGGTCGCTACCGGCCATCTGGCCAACTTCGCTGACCCGCTGATCGACTGCAAGAAGTGCAAAAGCCGTTACCGTGCCGACCAGCTGATCGAACAGCAGGCCAAGGAAGAAGTCTCCGTCGAGTCCATGAACAATGACGACATGGTCAGATACATCAAGGAACACGACATCGCCTGCCCCAGCTGCGGCAGCAAGGACTGGACCGACATCCGGCAGTTCAACCTGATGTTCAAGACCTTCCAGGGCGTCCTGGAAGATGCCAAGAGCACCGTCTATCTGCGTCCTGAGACCGCTCAGGGCATGTTCGTTAACTTCAAGAATGTCCAGAGAACCATGCGTAAGAAGCTGCCGTTCGGCATCGGCCAGATCGGTAAGAGCTTCCGCAACGAGATCACTCCGGGCAACTTCATCTTCCGTACCAGAGAATTCGAGCAGATGGAGATGGAATTCTTCTGCGCTCCCGGTGAGGATGACAAGTGGTATCCCTACTGGCGCAATTTCTGCCGCCAGTGGCTCGTTGACCTGGGCTTAAGGGAAGAGAAGATGAGAATGAGAGACCATACTCCCGAAGAACTGGCTTTCTATTCCAAGGGAACCTGCGACATCGAGTACCTGTTCCCCTTCGGCTGGGGCGAAGTCTGGGGCATTGCCGACAGAACCGACTATGACCTCAAGCGCCACATGGAGCATTCCGGAGAAGACCTGTCCTATCTGGATCCCTATACCAACGAGAAATTCGTACCGTACTGCGTTGAACCGGCCGTCGGCGTCGACCGTTTGTTCCTCACCTTCTGCTGCAACGCCTACGACGTTGAGCAGCTGGAAAAGGACAGCCGCATCGTCATGCACTTCCATCCGGCCCTGGCGCCCATCAAGGCAGCCATCATGCCGCTGACCAAGAAGCAGTCCGAGGAAGCCCAGGCTCTGTACGCCCGGCTGGCCAGGAACTTCGACGTTCAGTATGACGAAGCCGGATCGATCGGCAAGCGCTACAGAAGACAGGATGCCATCGGCACGCCGATGTGCATTACCGTGGACTTTGACACCGCCGAGACCGGCATGGTCACCGTCAGACACCGTGACAGCATGGAACAGGAAAACGTCAGAGTCGATGACCTGGAGAAATACATCAGCGAAAAGATTGCATTCTAGGAAATAAATGAGCAGAATACCGGAAGACGTCATTAAGGACATCAGATCACGGGCGCGGATCGAGGAAATCATCGGCAGCTACATTACCGTGATGAAACAGGGCAATAACTATGTTGCTTATTGCCCCTTTCATGATGACCATAACCCTTCCCTGCACATCAATACCAGCCTGCAGATCTTCAAGTGCTTCTCCTGCCCGGCCGAAAACGGCAGCGTCGGCGACGTCTTCAAGTTCGTGGAGAAGTACAAGCACGTCAGCTATCCGGAAGCCATCAGGATCGTGGCCGAGAAGATCGGCTACAAGTATGACTTCGGCGATACCGGCAAGAAGGTCTTCATTGAAAGCGTGACCCACAGGCTCAACCGGGAGACCATCGCCTTCTGCCAGTATGAACTGTCCACCAAGGCGGGCAAGCCTTTCCGGGATTACCTGCAGAAGCGTCACATTGACGATGATCTGATCGAGAAATACGCCATCGGCTACAACCCGCCCGATGACAAGCTCAACAAATACCTGACCAAGAAGGGCTATCAGGATAAGGAGATCATCGAGGCCAATCTGGCGCGCATGTCCAGTTACGGGCTCAAGGATGTCTTCGCCAACCGGATCATGATTCCGATCTATGACGGTGACGGCCACCCGATCGGCTTTACGGCCAGGACCCTGGATCCCGATACCACCAGCAAGTACATCAACACTTCCGAGACCCCGGTCTTCCGCAAGAGCAACGTGCTGTTCAACCTGCACCGCGCCAGGGAGATCGTCAGGGAAAAGAAGTTCATGATCATCTGCGAGGGACCGATGGATGTCATGGCTCTGGAAAGGGGCGGATACGGCAACGCCGTCTGCTCGCTGGGCACGGCGACCACCGAACAGCAGCTTGTAACCATCAAGAGGCTGACCAACCGTCTGTTACTGGCTTATGACGGCGATAACGCCGGTCAGTCGGCCATCTACCGTACCGGCCAGATGGCGATCAGCCAGGGAATGGAAGTAACGGTATTGAACAACAATACCGAACTGGACCCTGACGAGATCATCAACACCTACGGCAAGGGTGAGCTGGCGGCGATGATCGAAAAGCCCAGAAGCTGGATGGAATTCATTCTGGCCTATTTCCAGAAGAAGTACGATCTGTCCAACTACCTGAACAAGAGAGAATACATCAGGCAGGTGCTTCAGCAGATCAACGCGCTGCCGGACGCCATGGACCGGGAGAATTACAAGCACCGCCTGGCCGAGATCACCGGCGTCAATTACAGCGTACTGAACATCGACCAGCCTGCTCAGCAGCCCAGAAATACCGCAGAAGGGCAGCAGCCCGTCGGCAAGCCGCTGATGCCGGCCATCAATTCCGGCCTGGAGATCGCCCAGAAGACGATCATCAAGCAGATGCTGCTGTCAAAGAGAGCCATCGAGATCTTCAAGCAGAAACTCTCAAGGCTGCCGGACAGCCAGCTGAACGAGCTGGCCATGCAGATCATCGATTATTCATCGCAGCACAGCAGGGTTGAGATCAGCGAAATGGTCAGCCAGATGTCGGATGAGATGAACTCGCTGATCTATGACATTACCGATAACGACCTGTTCAAGAACGACTTTGACGAAGACACGATCAATGATGCGATCATCGAAATAAGGATCCATGAGACGGAAGAAGAACTCAAGGAGATCAGAAAGCAGAGAGAGATGATCAATGATGAGATCGTCAAGGGAAAGATCCTGGTTCAGGAACAGGAAATAAAACTGAAGATACAGCAACTGAGAAAACAGAAGTCGCAACGCGTAAGGAGGAAGAGTTAAGCATGGATGAGGAGAGAAACCTGATTATTGAACAGCTGCAGAAGCAGATTCTGGAAAAGGTGGAAAGCGGTGCCGAAATCACTCAGGAAGAGATCACCAAGCAGACCGAGGAACTGCATTTCACCGATGAGGAGACCGATTACCTGCTGAGCTGGATGGATGCCAACAACATCAAGCCGGAACTTCAGCTTGATGAGGAAGTGCTGATCCTTGACGATGATTCCATCAGCGATGACGATGAGGACATCGAGGAGGAGATCGAGGATGTTGATCTTTCCGGTGATTATGACAGCGCCTCCAGCAGTGAGGAAACAGATAAGTACAAGGAATATGCGGACCTGCCCTACATGCGGGTAAACGATCCGGTCAAGATGTATCTCAAGGAGATCGGCCGGGTGCCGCTGCTGAATGCCGAACAGGAAAAGGAAATTGCCCAGCGCATCGTCGCCGGTGACAGTGAAGCCAAGGACGAGCTCATTACCGCCAACCTGCGTCTGGTCGTGGCCATCGCCAAGAAGTATGTCGGCCGCGGACTGCAGTTTCTGGACCTGATCCAGGAAGGTAACCTGGGTCTGGTAAAGGCCGTTGACAAGTTTGACTACACCAAGGGCTTCAAGTTCTCAACCTACGCTACCTGGTGGATCCGTCAGGCCATCACCAGAGCCATCGCCGACCAGGCCAGAACCATCCGCATTCCCGTCCACATGGTTGAAACCATCAACAAGCTGACCAGAGTCCAGAGACAGCTGGTTCAGGAACTGGGACGCGAGCCCAATTCTGAAGAGATCGCCGAAAAGATGGGCAATGGCATTACCCCGGAGAAGGTCCGGGAGATCCAGAAGATCGCCCTTGACCCGGTTTCCCTGGAAACTCCGATCGGCGAAGAAGACGACTCCCACCTCGGCGACTTCATCGAAGACAAACAGGTTCTTTCACCCGATGAATACGCGACCAAGGAACTGCTCAAGGACGAGATCAACGAAGTTCTCTCGCTTCTCAACGAGAGAGAGCGCAAGGTCCTGCAGCTGCGCTTCGGCCTGATCGACGGCCGCCAGCGCACCCTGGAGGAAGTCGGCAAGGAATTCAATGTCACCCGTGAGCGCATCCGTCAGATCGAAGCCAAGGCGCTCAGGAAACTGAAGCACCCGACCCGCAGCAAGCGTCTGAAGGATTTCGTAGACAGAAGCTGACATTATAGAATCCCAATACAGTCATATAAAACAGATAACAGCGCCGCTGACGCGCTGTTTTCATCTGCCTTCTTAACGGAAAGCGGCTTACTGTGCTACAATAACGGCATGGACGAACTGAAGAAGCAGCTGCTGAAGCTGAAGAAGGAAAAGGGATACATCGACTACGGCGACATGGATGAGATCATCAGACCGCTGGCGCTTTCCGATGACCAGATCAACGAACTGATCGTCTGGATCTGCCAGAACGATTTCAACATGACGACAACGGAACCGATAAACTATCCGTCTCCGTATTTCACCGAGATCTCCATCTATCCGCTGCTGACCAGGGAAGAGGAGCAGCAGCTGGCCGAAAAGATCAAGCAGGGCGACCCGCTGGCCCGCGACCGCTTCATCAAGGCCAACCTGCGGCTGGTCGTGCAGCTGGCCAAGCAGTACAGCTGCGAATACCTTACCCAATACGATCTGTTTCAGGAAGGAAACATCGGCCTGCTGAAGGCCGTTGACCGCTATGATCCGCAGATGAACGTTCCTTTTGCTTCCTACAGTGTCTACTGGATCCGCAAGGCGATCATGGAAGCCATCAACAAGGCTCAGCTGATCAGGATCCCTCAGCGCATCTATGAACAGCTCGCCCGCATCAATTCAGTCACGGAAGAGTACCAGAAGCGCTTCAACAGCACACCCAATAATGCCTATGTTGCGGAAAAGCTGGGAATTTCGGAAAGACGGGTTGAGGAACTGCTCAGCTATCAGATCAACATCAGTTCCCTGGATGAGAGCATCGGCGAAAAGGAAGAACTCGGCAGCCTCGTCGGCCCTGACGATCCCTTTGCCCAGGAGCGCGTCTACGCCCTGCTCAACAGCCTGCCGCAGCGCGACAGAAGCATCATGGAGATGTACTACGGTCTCAACGGCAGCCAGCAGCTCAACATGCAGCAGATCGCCGAAAAGCTGTCCTTAAGCAAGCAGCGGGTAGGTCAGATCATCCGCAGCTGCCTGGAATACATTAAGACGAATTATGATAAGTAAGAGAATAAGATTCATTGCCTCGCTGATCAGAAAGGATGAAAGCGTACTGGACATCGGCTGCGACCACGGCTTTCTGGCCCTGATGCTCAGAGTGAACGGCAACAGCGAGAAGATCATCTGCGCCGACAACAAGATCGGTCCTCTTAATAATGCCCGCAAGAATCTGGCCGGCTATGAAAACATCGACTTCGTGCTTTCCAACGGCGCGCAGAAGGTAACGGAGCCGGTCAATGTGGTGGTCATGAGCGGGCTGGGGTATCACAACGTCACCAGGATAATAACCAGCAGTCCTCAGTACTTCGATTCCGTCAGCCGGCTGATCATTCAGATCAATACCTGCGTCGATCAGCTGCGGTCCTGGCTGACAGCCAACGGCTTCATGATCGTTGCCGAGGACATCATAAAGGATTACCGGTACTACCAGATACTGACCGTGGAAAAAGGAGAGCAGCAGCTCTCCGAACTGGAAATCAGGTACGGTCCCTTCCTTCTGGCTTCGCACTCTCCGGTATTCTGTGAGCATATCCGCTCTCAGATCGATAAGAAGCGCCAGATCCTGGAAGGAATTGAGAAATCCAATCCTGACTATCAGAAGATAACTGATCAGATAGCGGAGATGGAAAGTCTTCTATAGAAGATTCTTATAGTTTCTGAAGTTGCATTTCGCAACTTTTCTTAACTCTTCAATGCCGAACTGGCTGACGAATTCAGGAAGGAACGCTTCGACCGGAGCGCCGGCTCCCTTCGGGAAGACCGTCAGGTATTTCTCGCTCAGGCTGTCCATGTACCTCAGGAAGGCGTAGCGGCTGATGATCGAACCGATGGCTACGGAAATGAACTGGCTTTCCGCCTTGGTATGGAAGGTCAGACCCTTGAAGACCTCATCAGCATCCTTCAGATACCGGTAATAGAGCTCCTCACCGCAGAAGTCGTCAACGACGCAGAGATCGGGAAGCTTTATGCCCTTTTTCTGCAGATTCAGGTAAGCCTGATTGTGCATCATGGCCTTGATGGCGTTCATGTTGTGGCTGGCGATGATGCTGTTGTATTTCTGATTATCCAGCACCAGCAGGGAGTGGGGTACGGAAGCGATCAGCCTTTCCCCGATCTCCCGGATGTACACATCGGTCAGCTGCTTGGAGTCGGTCAGGTTAAGGTCGGAAAGGGTAGCGCTGATCTGTTCATCGACATAGCTGGCGCACACGCAGATGGGCCCGAAGAAGTCTCCGGTTCCGACCTCGTCGCTGCCGGCCTGCGGCAGAATGTGTTTTTTGGGCTGGAAGAACAGTTTATAGTAGTCTTCGGCCCTGCGCCCGGATAAGACGACGCTGCCGGTATTGTAGATGTTGATGTTGACATCATCGCCGCGGTACTGCCAGATGGAAGGGTGTTTGCCGGCCGAAAGCTTCTTGCGGTCAAGCTGGGAAAGAATTCTGTCGATCAGCTGTTCATCAGCCTTGAAAGAATAGTTATTCATACCTTAATTATACAATACTGCGCGATTTTTCAAAAAAATAAAACTATGTTATAATGACAGCCGAGGTGATATCTTATGACACTACCGCAGAACAGCGAACTGTTCATTAACATCGGCGTCATCGCCATCATCGCGATCTCGCTGATCATCGGATACATCAAGGGCTTCTTATGGCAGATCCTGAAGATCATCGGCATTCTCGCCGTCATCATCCTGTCCTGGATCCTTTCATCAGGACTGAGTGAACTGATCCAGATCTTCCCCCGGAAGTTTGCCCCCTTCGCGTCAACCGGACTGGCCGATCTCTTCTATGACAAGATCAACACGATCTGCTGGTTCCTCATTCTTTTCGTCATCGGCCTGCTCATCCTGGCTGTCCTGAAGCCGCTTTTCAACGCTATTACCGAGATCCCGGTCATCAAGGGAATCAATAAGACTCTGGGAGCCCTGCTTTCCCTGATACCCGCCTTCTTACTGATCGTGGTCGTTACCTTCATTCTCAACAGCGCCATCTTTGCCAACGGCAAGGACGTTGTCAATAATTCCCTGCTGCGCTATACGGATAAGGTGATCGATTATACCAGCAACCTCTTCAAGGGCATCTTCAGCGAGAACGTTGCCATTCAGAAAATGATCAACGATCCCAAGAGCTTGACAGAGGACGATCTGCATAACATCATTGACTGGATGAAGATCAACAAGATCTCCGCCGATTCCATCCGGGATTTCCTTACCAACTACGGAATCGACATTGATTACATCAATCAGCTTTTAAATGGAGCAAAGTAAAATGTCTGCCTGCAGACATTTTTAAATCATTGAAACATGGAAGAAAGAGATTACCGCAACCTGCAGTTTGAAGAAGTCAAGGAGCTGATCAGCAAGTTCAGCAGTTTTTCCCTTGGCTGCGCCAATATCCTGAATCTGCAGCCGGTGCATAACCGGCTGGAACTGCAGAGAAGGCTGGACAGGATGAAGGAAGCGCTGGCGCTTACCGTATCCTACGGTCCGATGCCCTTCAGCGGCATCCATGACATCACTGAAGAAGTCGAGCTTGCCATCAAGGACGGCACGCTGAATGCCGGGGAACTGCTGAAGATCGCCGATCAGGCTTATGGCATTGAGAAGATCAGGGATTACTTTGACAGCTGCGAAGGCGAAAAGAAGAGCCTGGAGGATCTGATCTCGGCGCTGAACATCTGCCGGGATACTTCCCGGGAGATCAACCGCTGCATATCCTCGGACGGCAGCGTCAATGACAATGCCTCCTCGCGTCTGGCCAACTTAAGAAGGCAGCTGAAGAAGCTGCAGGGCGACATCTCCCGCAAGATGGCCGATTTCATCAGCCATAACGGCAGGTATCTGCAGGAAAACATCACCGCCATGCGCAATGACCGCACCGTCGTGCTGGTCAAGAATACCTATAAGAATACCGTTGAAGGCCTGCAGTACGGCACCAGCGCCTCAGGCATGGCCGTCTACGTCGAACCCAGCGCCCTGGTCGGGCTGAACAATGAACTTCAGCAGACCAAGAGCGAGGAGCAGGAGGAAATAAAGAGGATCCTGTTTTCCCTTTCCCAGCTGGTCAAGAAGGACGGTCAGAAGCTTCTGGCCAATACCGAGACCCTGGGCATTCTGGACTGCCTGTTCGCCATGGGCCAGTGGGCCGCCCGATATGACGGCACGGTCGGAGAGATCGCCGACAGCGACCTGAGAATAATGAAGGCCCGCCATCCGCTCATCGATTCAGCCAAGGTAGTGGCCAACAGCTATACGATGATCAAACCGGTGCGCACCATCCTGATCACCGGACCCAATACCGGCGGCAAGACCGTATCCCTGAAGATCATCGGCCTGTTTTCGCTGATGCTTTCCTGCGGCATGCCCTTGCTGTGCCAGGAAGCTTCCATCCCGCTGTTTGACGAGATCTACAGCGACATCGGCGATTCCCAGTCGATCAGCGATGATCTTTCCACTTTCTCCGGCCATATTCAGAAGCTGGCGGAGATCTGCCGGAACGCGACCGGCCGCTCGCTGGTGATCCTGGATGAGCTTGGAAGCGCTACCGACCCGATAGAAGGCCAGGCTCTGGCCAGCGCCGTGCTGGAATTTCTGCGCAGCCGGGGTGTCTATGTCGTTGCGACCACCCACTTCAGCAAGCTGAAGGCCTATGCCCGTCAGCACGATGACATCATGATCGCTTCGATGGAATTCGATCAGCAGGATCTCAAGCCGACCTACCGCTACCTTGAAAACACCATCGGTCAGTCCTATGCCATTGAGATCGCCCGCCGTTACGGCATCGATGATCAGATCATTGACAAGGCGCACCAGTTCAAGAGCGAACAGCAGTCGGACAGCGACCGCCTGCTGGAGAATCTCCAGCAGCAGATCGAGGAAGTCCGTCAGCAGAAGGAAAGGCTTGACCGCAAGGCAGAACGGCTGAAAAAGGAAAACGAACAGATCAGGGAAGACAGACGCCAGCTGAAGCTCGATCAGCGCGAGATAATCGAGAAGGCCAATCAGCAGGCTGCCGAAGTGGTTGCCGAAGCCAGCGAGAGAGCCGAGGAAATCATTGAGGAGCTGAAGAAGCAGAACAACTACAGCATCAAGGACGTCGCCCGCCTCAAGCACGAGATCAGCGAGCTTTCACCGCAGATCGAAGAGGAAATCGACGGCGAGATAAAGATCGGCGATTATGTCCGCATCGGTTCGTCCTCTCAGAAGGGCGAGGTTATCGAAATGGACAGAAAGAGCGCCATCATCAACTGCGACGGCCTGAAGATTCAGTCCAAGCTGAACAATCTGGTCAGGCTGGCCAGACCCCGGGAACCGGAGAAGCCCAGAAACGCGGCCTCGTCAAAGGTCGTCAAGTCTTCTTCCTTTGCCATCGAACTCAACCTGCTGGGCTATCGGGTCGATGAAGCCCTGGAAACGATGGACAAGTTCCTCGACAATGCCCTGGTAGCCAACGTACCCTTTGTCCGCATCGTTCACGGCATGGGTACCGGTGCCCTGCGGACTGCCATCTGGAACCGTCTGCGGACGCTCAAGTACGTAAAGAAGTTTGAGCACGGCGGTCAGGGAGACGGCGGCAGCGGGGTAACCATCGTTACCTTCCGGGAGTAGAACATGCTTAAGAACAAGCTCGCCACCCTGCCGATGGAACCGGGCTGTTACCTGATGAAGGACAGAAACGGGGAAGTCATTTACGTCGGCAAGGCCAAGAAACTGAAAAACCGGGTGAATTCCTATTTCACCGGGTCGCATGACAATAAGACGACCAAGCTGGTCAGCAACATTGCGGACTTTGATTTCATCGTGACTCCCAGCGATAAGGAAGCCTTCATCCTGGAATTCAATCTGATCAAGAAGTACCGTCCGAAGTTCAACATCATGTTCATGGACGATTCTTCCTATCCCTATATCCGGCTGACCAGGGAACAGTATCCGACCATCAAACTGGTCCGCGACCGGAAGAAGATGAAGAATGCCGTCTACTTTGGCCCTTATCCCAACGTGACCTATGCCCGGGAGCTGGTAGGTCTGCTGGAGAAGCTCTATCCCCTGCGCAAGTGCAACGTGATGCCCGGGAAGGTCTGCCTGTATTATCACCTGGGCTTATGTCTGGGCCCCTGTGAGCATAAGATCGAAAAGGACGTCTATCAGAAGATGACCGACAGCATTGTTTCCTTCATGAAGGGCAATACCAGAGAGATCAGAGATCACCTTACCCAGCTGCGCGATGAGTATTCGGAAAGAATGATGTATGAAAAGGCGCAGGAGCAGCAGCAGCTTCTGGAAGCCATTGACCATGTCACCGCCAATCAGCTGATGCAGTCCAATGGCCGCAAGAACAGCATGGACGTCTTCAATTACCATGTCGACAGAGGCTACATCAGCATTGTCGGCCTGCTGTACAGCCAGGGTCAGCTGCTGCACCGCCATAACCTGCTTAAGCCGGTCTATGACGAGCCTCAGGAGGCCTTCGTCTCCTACATTCAGCAGTACTACGCCTCCAATGAACTGCCCGGTCAGCTGCTGCTGCCGCCGGGAGAGATGACGGAAGGACTGAAGGAAGTGCTGGACTGCGAGGTACTGATACCCCAGCGCGGCGACAAGGTCAGAATGATCGAACTGGCTAAGGAAAATGCCTCGGTCATCCTCAATCAGAAGTTCGACATCCTCAACCGTGAACAGATAAATAGGTCAGTGGCTCTGCAACAGCTGGAATCGCTGGTCCACAGCAGCACCGGACGCATCGAACTCTACGATAACTCCCACATTTCCGGCAGCAATGCCGTAGCCGGCGAAGTGGTCTACATTGACGGTAAGCCCAGCAAGAAGGATTACCGGCTCTATAAGGTCACTAACGGCAACAACGACTTCGCCAACATGCAGGAAGTTTTATACCGCCGGCTGTTTCGGGCGCTTAAGGAAAAGACGGTGCTGCCTGACATCATCATCGTCGACGGCGGCGAAAGCCAGATACGGGCCGCCAGGGAGATCCTGGACGACCTGCAGATAACGTCGGTGAAGCTGCTGGGACTGGTCAAGAATGACCGGCATCAGACCGCCAGCCTGATGGACGATGACTATCAGATCATCGAGATCGACCGGCAGTCGGAACTGTTCTACCTGATGACCAACATGCAGGACGAAGTCCACCGCTTCGCCATCAGCTACCACAAGAGGCTGAGGTCAAAGCAGATGAGCCATTCATCGCTGGAGGAGATCGAAGGGGTCGGACCCAAGCGCCGCAGCAGCCTGCTGAAGCACTTCGGCTCCATCGCCCGCATCCGGGAGGCAAACGTTGAACAGCTATCGCAAGCCGTACCCGCTGAGGTTGCCCAAAGGGTCTATGACTATTATCATCAGCAGCCTGTCCAGCCGGATGAAGATGAACTGATGCTGTAAAAATGACGTTGAAAGATGTCTGAAAAGGACATCTTTTTACCAGACAAAAATGTCGGTGCTGCAAGCGGTTTCTATTGAAATCAGAGCCTTTTTTCCGTATACTTTTAACGGTGTTTTTATATGAAACTGGCAGTCATGAGCGATTCACACGGATATGATGAAGAAGTAAGGAAAGTCCTGAAGAAGGAGAAGAACGCCGATTACTTCATCCACTTGGGAGACCTGTGTTCCGATCCCCGGTCTTTTCCGCAGCTAATCATTCTCAGAGGCAACAACGACTACGATCACGACCTGCCGCTGCAGCTGGTCAGCGAATTCTGTGGCCTGCGCATCTTCATGTGCCACGGACACCGCTTCCTGTTCTACCAGCGCGAAGAGGCGATCGCCCGCCAGGCGCGGGAAAACGACTGCCGGATCGCCCTGTTCGGTCATACCCATGACTTCTATGACAATGTCATCGACGGCGTCAGGCTGCTGAATCCCGGGTCGCTGATGTACAACCGCTCCGGCGCCGAAACCGGATATCTGGTCATTGACATCGGTGAAGACGGCAGTTATCAGGTCACTAGAAAGTTACTGTAGAATCGTATATAATGTTTAGGTTTTCAGAGGTGCAAGCTTATGGAAGATAGAAAGAAGATCATAAATCTCGCAGTCATAGCTCACGTCGACGCCGGCAAGTCCACGCTGGTCGACGCTTTTCTGAAGCAGTCAGGAGCTCTCAGCTCCGCTGAGGAGAACACCGTTCTGGTCATGGATTCCAACGATCTGGAAAGAGAGAGGGGAATCACCATCTATTCCAAGAACTGTTCCGTATATTACAAGGATTACAAGATCAACATCGTCGACACCCCGGGGCATGCCGATTTCTCCAGTGAAGTCGAGCGGATCATCAAGACGGTCGATACCGTCATCCTGCTGGTCGATTCCTCGGAAGGCCCGATGCCGCAGACCCGCTTCGTTCTTCAGAAGTCGCTGGAACTGGGACTGCGTCCGATCCTGCTGATCAACAAGATCGACAAGAAGGACGCCCGGGTCGAGGAAGTCATCAATCTGGTCTACGACCTGTTCTTCGAACTCAACGCCAACGAGCAGCAGATCGAATTCCCGATCCTGTACGGCATCGCCAAGGAAGGCATCGTCAAGCTGCACGAAGATGATCCCGACGAAGGCATCCGGCCGCTGTTTGAGACGATCATCAGATACATCGAACCTTATCCCGACCTGGACGATCAGCCGCTGCAGATGCAGGTGTCCAATCTGGCCTATGACGAATACATCGGCCGTCTGGGCATCGGCCGGGTCTACAAGGGAACGCTGAAGACCAACGAGCAGGTCATCCTGTGCAAAAGCGACGGCAGACAGCAGCGCTGCACGATCACCAAGCTGTTCAACTACGAAGGCAACAAGCGCAAGCCGATAACGGAAGCGCAGAGCGGCGACATCGTGATCATCGCCGGCATTCCCGACATTTCCATCGGCGAGACCATCTGTGACAAGGACTTCGTCGACCCCCTGCCGCCCATCCACATCGATGAGCCGACGCTTTCGATGAACTTCATGGTCAATACTTCGCCCTTTGCCGGCCGCAGCGGCAAGTACGTCACTTCCCGCAACCTCAAGGAAAGACTGGAAAGGGAACTGGAAGTCAATGTCGGACTGCGAGTCGAACCGACGGATACGACCGATACCTTCAAGGTCTCCGGCCGCGGCGAACTCGGTCTGACCATCCTGATCGAAAACATGAGACGGGAAGGCTATGAACTGGCCATCTCCAAGCCTCAGGTCATCTTCAAGTACATCGACGGCAAGCGCTACGAGCCGGTTGAGAAGGTCATCTGTGAAGTCCCGCAGCAGTATGAGGGAACCACGATCGCCAAGCTCAATCTGCGCAACGGCCAGATGGTTGACGTCCAGAACAACGGAACCTATACCACCATCATCTTCCGGGTCTCCACCCGCGGCATGATCGGCTTCCGCTCCGATTTCATCAACTTCACCAGAGGCGAAGGCATCCTGATCCGTTCCTTTGACGGCTACGAGCCCTATCAGGGCGAGATCAATACCCGCCAAAACGGCGTCATGGTCTCCAACGCCACCGGCACAGCGATGAAGTATTCGATCTTCAATCTGCAGGAAAGAGGATCGTTCTTCATCGGACCGCAGACGGAAGTTTATGAAGGCATGATCGTGGGCGTCTGCAACAAGGACATGGACATGCCGGTCAATCCGACCAAGAACAAGACCATGACCGCCGTCAGAAGCACCGGTCACGATGACGCGATGCTGCTGACGCCGCCCATTCAGCTGACGCTGGAGTACGCTCTGGAATTCATCGGCGACGATGAGCTGGTAGAGGTCACTCCGGATGCCATCAGGCTGAGGAAGCGCTGGCTGACCGACCTGGAGAGAAAGACGGCCTTCCGCGAAAAGAAGAAAATGAACGAAGAAGAGAATTAAAACGGCACCCCCGTTTTAATTTTCTTGAGGCAACTGATATTATTAGTAGTAACAAGAGGACATGTTTATGAGCGAAAAGAGAAAACTGATCATTGATACCGACTGCGGTTCCGACGATGCCGTGGCCATCGCCATGGCACTCAACGATCCCGGCTATGAAGTGATCATGATCACCACCGTGGCCGGCAACGTGCCGCTGCAGCAGGCAACGGAAAACACGCTGACGACCCTTCAGTACGCAGAGGCCTACTGTCCGCCGGTCTATGAAGGCTGCGGGGAGATGCTGCTGAAGAAGTGGGAAGGAGCCCGGGACACCCACGGCTACGACGGTATGGTCGATCTGGGCTATCACAGTACCGGTCTTAAGAAGTCCGAAGGACATGCGGTGACCAGGATGCTGGAAGCATTGAGAGACAGAGAAGACAAGAGCATCGATATCGTCACGCTCGGCCCGCTTACCAACCTGGCCATGGCCATCAGACTGGACCGAAAGACCTTTATGAGAAGCAGAAGAGTAGTGGTCATGGGTTCAGCCGGTTTGGGATTCGGAAACGTCAGTCCGGCTGCCGAATTCAACATCTGGCAGGACGCTGAAGCTGCCAGGATCGTGCTGGAAGCCGGCATTGAGGATCTTACCTTTGTAGGCTGGGATGCCTGTCTTGATGAAAGCATGCTGGAGGAAAATGAGATAAAAGAGATCAGGGAGAGTTCACAGCTGGGACGCTTCTGCATCGATTCCAATCATGTCCTGATGGAACTGAATCGCCAGCGCTTCGGCAGAGACTGCCTGGACATGGCCGATCCGGCGGCCATGGCAGCGGCGCTTTATCCGGATTGCATCGCTGAATGCGACCGCTATTACTGCCGCGTAGATACCTCGGAAGGACCGTCCTACGGTTCGGTAATCATCGATTTCTACGGTTTCACCGGCAAAAAGCCCAACGCCGCAGTCTGTTCAAGGCTTAAGAGCCGGCTGTTCAAGGATTACCTTATGCGGATGCTTAAAGTAAGATAGAGAATCAGCGCTTTAGCACTTGAAGGTTGACAGTGCTAAATGTACGAGTATAATAAGGAAGGAATGCGTATGGAAGAAAACTACTACGAAAAGCTTCTCAATGACATTGCCCTGTGCATTCAGCAGGGTGATTATCAGTCGGCCAGGGATCTGGTCGACGGAGAACTGAAAATGCCATACGTTCCCTCTGCTGTCATGGCGCAGCTTCAAGAGCACCGCAAGAATCTGGATGCGCTGCTGCGTCCGGAGAAGCCGGTCTCACTGATCGATCCGGGCGACCTGCACCGGATGCTGGCCGGCGACGGACAGCAGGCAACCAATGCGATCAGATCGCTGCAGAACGCCAATGTCCGCAATTACCTTGAGCAGATCAGAAAGAGCCTGAAGGACGGAAAGATCCACCATCTGCTGAAGGTGATGGTCCTGGAAGTGCTGATCAGCCAGAAGGTCGATGATCAGTTTGAGTTTGAACGGGACGGCAGGATCATTACGGTCGATCCGTCCAATCTTCCCCGGGTCGCTGACCAGCCGGTCTTCGGCGAAGTGATGGAAGCACTGGAAGTGCTTTTGGCCAAGAACCCCAGTTTCCTGCAGCAGGCCCAGATCCTGGCTCTGGAGATGGCGTATGACCTGTTTCCGGCCCTTCTGGAAAAGGAAAAGGTTAGCATATATACTTACAGCATCATCCGCTATCTGTACGGCTGCTACGGCGAAAATGAGCAGTGGAAGCAGTTTGCGGTCAGTCAGAACGTTGACGAATCAGAACTGATGGAGTTGAGTTTTTAGGTAGAAACCACAGGCTTAGATGTGGTAATATTAGGGCGACAAAAGGAGATTTTTATGAAAGCAGTATATGAGAAGAAAGAAAGCAGCAATGCCGAATTAAAGGTGACTGTCGACGGTCAGCAGTGGACCGAAGCTCAGGAAAAGGCCAGAAAGAAAGTGGCCGCCAAGATCCAGGTTCCGGGATTCCGCAAGGGACACGTACCCGCCGCCATGGTCGACAGATACATCAATAAGAACGAAGTCATGATTGAGGCAGCCGAGAACGTTGCCCAGCTGGCTCTGGAATTCGGCCTTGATGAATATAAGGAGATCAGGCTGGTCGACCGTCCGTCACTGGACATCGATACCATCAATGACGATGAAGTAACGCTGAAGTTCCTGCTTACCGTCTATCCGGACGTAACGCTGGGTGATTACCGCGCCGTCGGCTACAAGCCGGCCAAGGTCACCGTCAGCAAGAAGGAAGTTGATGAGCAGATCAGCCAGCTGCGCCAGCGCAACTCCTCCGAGGTGCTCAAGGAAGAGGGCAAGGTCGAGAAGGGCAACATCGCCGTCATCGACTTTGAGGGATTTGTTGACGGTGTCGCCTTTGAAGGCGGCAAGGGCACCGATTATCCGCTGGAGATCGGTTCCGGCAATTTCATCCCCGGCTTTGAGGAACAGCTGATCGGCATGGAGACCGGCGAGGAAAAGACCATCGACGTCACCTTCCCCGAGCAGTACGCTCAGGAACTGGCCGGCAAGGCTGCCCAGTTCAAGGTCAAGGTCAACGGCATCAAGGAAAAGGTGCTGCCCGAGCTCAACGATGAGTTCGTTGCCGATCTTGAGGAATTCGGCGAAGACGTCAAGACCGTCGAAGACCTGACCAAGACCATCAAGAAGGCCATCAAGGATCAGAGGACCGAGGAAGCTGAACAGAAGGCTACCGACGAGCTGCTGGACGGCCTGTGCGAATGCTGCCAGGTCGAGATCCCGGAAGTCATGGTCGAAAGAGAGATCGAGGACACCTACCGGGAAAGAGAGTCGCAGATCGCTTCCTATGGCTGGAAGATGGAAGACTATCTGAAGATCATGGGCCAGACCAGAGACGCCTTTAAGGAGTCCCTGAGAGAAACCGCCGACAAGAAGGTCAGGATCAGACTGATCCTCGATGCCATCGGCGAAGACATGAAGATCAAGGCCACTGATAAGGAAATTGAAGCCGAATACAAAGGCATGAGTGAAAAATACAAGATGGAAGTTGAAAAGATCAAGGAACTGATCTCAGCCGACATGCTTGCCGAAGACGTCAGAATGCAGAAGACGCTTGATACCCTGAAGAAGGAAAACAAGGAGGCAAAGGCTGACAAGTAAATCTATCCGTCTCAGGAGGGATAATAAATGAGTGTATATGCTGACATGAATCAGAATGTTGACTACCCCGTCATCTGTACGCGGGGCGTGATAATCTTTCCGGAACAGGAGATCATCATCGATGTCGGCCGCGACATCAGTGTCAACGCTCTTAATGCGGCCAGGGAAGCCGACAAGAAGTCGCTCATCTGGCTGACTACCCAGAAGGACATCATGATCGAACAGCCGCAGCCTTCCGACATGTACATGTTCGGAACCCTGTGTCAGATTACCTCCGTCCGCAAGGAGGGCAGCATTCTCAAGGTCAAGATCAAGGGACTTGCCCGCGCCCGGGCCAATGAGGTCTGGTCCAGCGGCACCATGTTCGTGGCCAACATATCCGTTGTCGATGTGGAAAACGGCGACGCTCAGCAGGAGCTGGCGCTGATCCACCGCGTCATCAAGGAATTTGAGAGTCAGACGGAAAACAACAAGCCGCTGCCCAAGCAGTTTCTGGCTCAGCTGACCAACGGCGTCAACGCTTCGACGCTGGCCGACCAGCTGGCGCAGTTTCTGCCGATGACCCTGGCAGCCAGACAGGATCTGTTGGAAGCCGTGAATGTCAATGACCGCCTGCTGTTACTGCTGAAGCAGTTTGAACTCAACCGCGAGATGAAGCAACTTGACGACCGGATCAGTGAAAAGGTCAGGGAATCAATCGACGATTCCCAGAAGGAATACTTCCTGCGCGAAAGGCTGAAGGCCATCAAGGAAGAGCTTGGTGAAGGCTATGATTCGCCTGACTCATCCGACTCGCTGCTTGATTACTTCATGAACAACCCCTATCCCGACAACATCAAGGATAAGGCCAGGGAAGAGATCGAGCGCTATGAGATGATGCCGGCCATGTCGTCGGAAGCCGCCGTCATCCGCTCCTATCTGGACTGGCTCCAGAAAGTGCCCTACTGGCAGCAGAGCGAAGACAGCAGCGACATCAATGAGATCTCCCGCATTTTGGACGAAGACCATTACGGCATCCAGAAAGTCAAGGAGAGAGTACTGGAATACATCGCCGTCAAGAACATGACCGGAACGCTGAATGCACCGATCCTGTGCCTTTACGGTCCCCCGGGAGTCGGCAAGACTTCCCTGGCCAAGAGCATTGCCCGGGCCCTGAACCGTAAGTTCGTCAAGGTTTCCCTGGGCGGTGTCCGCGATGAAGCGGAGATCAGAGGCCACCGAAGGACCTATCTGGGCTCCATGCCCGGCAGGATCATCCAGGGCATGAAGAAGGCGGGAACCATCAATCCGGTCTTCCTGATCGATGAACTGGACAAGATGGGCGCCGACTACAAGGGCGATCCGGCCAGCGCCATGCTGGAAGTCCTGGACCCCGAACAGAACTCGCTGTTCTCCGACAACTATCTGGAAGAACCCTACAACCTCAGCAAGGTAATGTTCATCGCTACGGCCAATAACATCACCTCGATCCCCGACGCCCTTAAGGACCGTCTGGAAATCATCGAGATGAGCTCCTATACCGAAGATGAGAAGGTGCACATCGCCCTTGAGCATCTGATCCGCAAGGAACTGGCGGAAAACGGTCTGAAACCGGCTCAGTTCAAGCTGGAAGAAGACGAAATACTGTACATCATCCGCTTCTACACCCGGGAAGCCGGCGTCCGTCAGCTGCAGAGATGCATCGGCAAGCTGTGCCGCAAGACGGTCCTCTCCATCGCCAAGGGCGAAAGAAAGAGCGTCAGGATCACCAAGAAGCTCATCAACGAATGGCTGGGCAAGGAGATCTACGAATACGGCAAGAAGGAAGAGAAAGACGAAGTCGGCATCGTGACCGGACTGGCCTATACGCAGTTCGGCGGCGACATCCTGCCGATCGAAGTTACTCACTATCCCGGCAAGGGCGGACTGATCGTTACCGGCAATCTGGGTGATGTCATGAAGGAGTCGGCCACCATTGCGGTCGGCTACGTAAAGGCCAATGCCGAGAAATACGGCATCGATGCCAAGGTCTTTGAGACCCAGGACATCCAGATCCATGCTCCCGAGGGAGCCGTTCCCAAGGACGGCCCTTCCGCCGGCATCACGCTGACCACGGCCATCATTTCCTCGCTGACCGGAAAGACGGTCTCCCGTGATCTGGCCATGACCGGTGAGATCACCCTGAGAGGAAACGTCCTGCCCATCGGCGGTTTAAGGGAAAAGACCATGGCAGCCTACCGCTGCAACATTCACAACATCATCCTTCCGGAGAATAACCTGAAGGACCTGGATGAAGTGGACAAGGTCGTCAAGGAAAACATCAGGTTCATCCCGGTCAAGACGATGGACGATGTCTACGCGCATATCTTCGAGAAGAGCGCAAAGCATAAGTAGAAAAAGGCTGCGTGAATGATCACGCCGCCTTTTATCTGATTCCGCGCAAATCGGATAATCAACAAATGGCAGTTGTGCTAAAATATAGAGGAATAAAGACTGTTCAGTCAGGAAGGATAAGGAATATGACGGAAAAGAACAAGGAAACTCTGTTTGACAAGGTAAAGAAGAACCTCGTTGATCCCTACATCGACAAGAACGATGATGAGGACATCCCGGAAAATACCAGTGAATATGAAGAACCCAGCAATGAGGCGGTCGCCAACATGAACGCCCGCATGATCATCAATGAGCCCAGAAGCTATGAGGATGCCCGCATCATCGCTGACTACCTTCTGCAGAAGAAGGCCTGCGTGGTCAACATTCACCGCCTGCAGGAAAGCGGCGCGACCAGGCTGCTGGATTTTCTGAGCGGCACGATCTACGCCATCAACGGAACCGTACAGAAGATCGATGACAACGTCTTCCTGTTCGCACCCAAGGAGCTGCCGGTAGGCTCATCTGGCAATGACGATTAAGTCCGTCATTTTCCAGCATTACCGCGGTTATGAAGAACTGATAAAGCGTCTGGAAGACGCTTTACGTCAATATGAGAGAACGGGGCTTGCTCAGCCTCTGGAATTTCTGGGCCCTGACGGCCAGCAGACGTGCATGAGCTACATAGGAAACCGGGCTCCCTGCATTCTGACAGGCGGCTATGATGAGGCGCTGAAGAAGCGACTGATCATCGGTGACAGTGTAAAGGCAGAACAGTACATCAGCTGCCTGCACGCCAGCTATAACACCCGGTTTGAAAGCCTTACTCACCGGGATCTTCTGGGAAGCGTTTACGCCCTGGGCTTTGACATCGACCGCTTCGGCGACATGTGGGTGAGGGATGGCAACATGTACCTATACGTCACCTCAGAACTGTCATACGCCGTAAGACAGTCGCTTGACCGGGTTTCCCGCTGCCGCGTGCAGTTTGAGGAGGTTCCCTTTGCCGTTCAGCAGTTTGAATACACCGTAATGAAGGCGGTCGTCAGCTCGCTGAGGCTGGACTGCGTGGTATCCGGTGTCATCCGCCGGTCAAGGGAAAAGGCCCGTCAGCTCATCGAAAGAGGGCTGGTAAATGTTAATTATAAAACTATTGAAGATTGCACTCATGTGTGTAATAATAGTGATATATTATCGATAAGACTGTTCGGTCGTTTTAGAATTGATAATATTGAGACCAACCAGAGGAGTGGTAAGTACAAC
Source organism: Erysipelotrichaceae bacterium (assembly GCA_017561615.1). The sequence goes on along the minus strand of JAFZBT010000150.1, from coordinate 4,207 downwards.
ATCCTGGTCAGAAAGTTTAAGTAGGGGAGCGATATTATGAACGGAAATCATCGTTTCAATTTAGTAACCAGCGGCTATGACTGCTACCAGGTCGACAATGAGATCGACCGGTATGAATACCATGTCCGCGAGCTGAATGAAAAAATATTACTTTATCAGAATCAGATCGAGACACTAAACAACCAGTTCAACATGATCAAGAAGAGATATCAGCTTCTGGTCAGTGAACTGCAGGCTCGTGAGAAACAGGCTGACGACGTCGGCCGTCTGGCCCTGCTGGAAGCCAACAACATCATCACCGATGCTCAGAAGAGCGCCGATGACATCATTGATGAGGCGATGCTGAAGGTGCAGAGCTACGTAGACACGATGAAGAAGTTCAGCGAGCAGAATCAGGAAAAGACCAGACTGCTGAGACAGTCGATCACCGATCTGCTAGATACGATCGACAGCTACAGCGATCTGTCGGTTCCCAACCCGTTTGAAGCCGAGACTCCGGCAGAGAACACCGAAGAGAATTAATAAAAGCGTTGAACAGGACACGCTGCTGATGAGCGGTAATCAGAGAGCCGGCGGTTGGTGAAAGCCGGTCAGAGTCATCTGCAGATATCACCTGGGAGCCGCATGCCCGAAATCTGGTAGGACATGCCGTGAATCTGCGTTAAGGAATAATTAAGGGCATGGGCGCAAGCTCATGAACTAAGGTGGTACCGCGTTATGACGTCCTTAGACTAAGGACGTTTTTTTAGGGAAAGAAGGAATGAGGAGTATGGATTACAAGGACACACTGTTAATGCCCAAGACGGAATTTGAAATGAGAGGCAATCTGCCCACCAAGGAACCGAAAATCCTGGAAAAGTGGGAACAGATGCGTTTATATGACCTGATGACCGAGCAGAACAAGGGAAAGGAAAGCTTCATGCTTCACGACGGTCCGCCGTATGCCAACGGCAACCTGCACATGGGAACTTCCATGAACCGCTGTCTGAAGGACTTTGTCGTCAAGAGCAAGCACATGATGGGCTATGATACGCCGTTCTATCCCGGCTGGGATACCCACGGCCTGCCGATCGAAAACGCCATGCCCAAGCTGGGCTATGACCGCAAGAAGATGTCAACGGCTGATTTCCGCGCCAAGTGCGAGGAATACGCTCATCAGCAGATCGCCATCCAGATGGAGACGGAAAAACGCCTGGGAACCGTGGCGGACTTTGACCATCCCTACATTACCCTGCACAAGACCTTTGAGGCTGATCAGATCCGCACCTTCGGCAAGATGGCCGTCAAGGGCCTGATCTATCAGGGCTTAAAGCCGATCTACTGGTCACCGGAGCGTGAGAGCGCCGTCGCCGACAGCGAGATCTTCTACCAGGACCGCAAGGACCCGACCATCTACGTCACCTTTGATGTCGTAGACGGCAAGGGCGTACTGGAAGGCGACGAAAAGTTCGTCATCTGGACCACCACGCCCTGGACCATCCCGGCCAACCTGGCCATCTGCCTGAATCCTGATTTCCAGTATGCCGTTGTTCAGACTGCCAAAGGCAAGCTGATCGTCCTGGCTAGCATGGTGGACAATCTGATGAAGGAATTCGAACTGCCCGACTACCAGGTCCTGAAGACCTTCAAGGGCAGTGAACTGGAATACATCACCGTCAAGCATCCGTTCTATGACCGTACTTCCCTGATCATCCTGGGCAGTCACGTAACGGACGAGGACGGCACCGGATGCGTCCATACCGCTCCCGGTCACGGTCTTGACGACTTCTATGTCGGTACCAAGTACGGACTGCCGGCCTTCTGCCCGGTTGACGAGAAAGGCTGCATGACCGCTGAAGCCGGCGATTTCCTGGAAGGACAGTTCGTCTACGACGCCAACAAGACCGTCGTAACCAGACTCGATGAGATCGGCCATCTGCTGAAGCTGCAGTTTGTGACCCACTCCTATCCTCATGATGAGAGAATGAAGAAGCCGGTCATCTTCCGCGCTACCGTTCAGTGGTTCGCTTCCATTGAGAAAATCAGAGATGAACTGCTGGCCGCCATTGACGGCGTCAAGTGGGAAAACGACTTCGGTCAGATCCGCATCCACAACATGATCAAGGACCGCGGCGACTGGTGCATTTCCCGTCAGCGTGTCTGGGGCGTACCCATCCCCATCTTCTACGATGAATCCGGCAAGCCGATCATCGAAGAAGCCGTCTTTGAGCACGTTGCCAACCTGTTTGAGCAGTACGGCTCCAACGTCTGGTTTGAGCGGGAAGCCAAGGACCTGCTGCCGGAAGGATATACCAACCCCGGTTCACCCAACGGCCTGTTCACCAAGGAGAAGGACATCATGGACGTCTGGTTTGACTCCGGAAGCTCACATAACACCTTTGAGAGAAGAGGATACAAGTATCCCTGCGATCTGTATCTGGAAGGCTCAGACCAGTACAGAGGCTGGTTCAACTCCTCGCTGACTGTCGGCGTTGCCACGCACGGCCAGGCTCCCTATAAGAGCGTTCTGTCCCATGGCTACGTAGTTGACGGCAAGGGCCTGAAGATGAGCAAGTCGCTGGGCAATACCGTCAATCCGCTGGACGTCATCGCCAAGTACGGCGCCGACATCCTGCGCTTATGGGTCGCCAGCGTTGACTTCAAGGCTGACCTGCCCTGCTCAGATGAGATCTTCAAACAGAATTCCGATTTCTACCGCAAGGTCAGAAACACCTTCCGCTATCTGCTGGGCAACATCAATCCCGAGGATTTCAATTACGAGAAGGACCATGTCGAATACGATCAGCTGGAGAGTCTGGACAAGTACATCCTGGCTCTGCTGAACGATACCATCGATAAGGTGCGCGACGGCTATAACCGTTATGACTACATTTCCCTGACCTCTGCGCTGTTCAATTTCATGTCCAAGACGCTCAGCGCCTTCTACATGGATTATGCCAAGGACATCCTTTACATCGAAAAGAAGGAAAGCCTGCGCAGAAGGCAGATTCAGACCGTCTTCTACCAGTGCACGGACGTTCTGGTCAGGCTGTGGGCTCCGATCCTCTCCTATACCATGGAAGAGGTCTACTCACTGTTCAGACCGGAAGAAAAGAGCGTATTGCTCACCAGCATGCCGGTAAGCGAAAAGCATCCGGAAGACGAAGCGCTGATCGCCAGATGGGACAAGTATCTGAGTGTCAGAGACGACATCCTGAAGGCTCTGGAAGAAGCCAAGAACGCCGGTGTCGTCAAGAAGGCTCTGGAAGCCCGCATTCTGCTTAAGGTTAAGGACGAATACCGCGACTGTCTGGAGGGACTGAGCGAACATGATCTGGCTCAGCTGGTCATTGCTTCCCGGTTTGAACTGACAGATGAACAGTACGATGAGTATCCGATCGGCTGGATCAGAGTTGAAAAGTATGAGGGCAAGACCTGCCCGCGCTGCTGGAACATTGTTGAGGATGTCGACGAAAACGGACTGTGTCCGCGCTGCCACTGCGTAGTCTGCGGATAATCTATGAAAGACAGAGCCTTATCAGACGGTAAGGCTCTGTTATTGGCTTTTGAATATCGGAAGAAGGGATAGAAAATGGATCTGTCAGAGATCAGAAGAGCATCCAAACGGCAGCTGTCAGCAGTCAGAAGCATATCCGGAAAGCAGCTTGCCCGCCTGAAGAGAGAATCAGCCAGGCAGCTCAGCCGCATTGCGGCAGCTTCCGGAAACCAGCTGTCCAGAATCAGAAAGGAATCGGGAAGGCAGCTGACCAGATTGAAGAGGGTTTCCCAGTCTCAGCTGGAAAGGATCAGAAAGTATGCTGAAAACCGGCCATTTTCGCGGATGAATGAGATACCCGCCGGCCAGGCGTCTGACACAATTACGGAAGGATGTCTGGTTCTGGAAGGCGGAGCCTTCCGGGGGCTTTATTCCCAGGGCGTCATGGACACGCTGATGGAGAATGATCTGAACTTCCGCTGCGTCATCGGCGTTTCCGCCGGCGCGCTGTCAGGCTACAACTACTGCTCAGGGCAGATCGGCCGCTCGGCACGCATCAATCTCGGATACCGTCATGACAGCCGCTACGTCGGCCTGCAGACGCTGAAAAAGGCACACAGTCCCGTCAATCTGGACTTCATTCTGAAGGACATCAACGAGATCGAGCCGTTCAATGAGGAATACTTCCGCAACCCGGAAAGAAGATTCGTGGCGGTCTGCGCCAACGTCAAT
>JAFZBT010000149.1 GCA_017561615.1 Erysipelotrichaceae bacterium | reverse complement strand
CGGTATTGCCGGAGAAGATGATTTCCGGCTTGTCATCGGGATAGAGGCCCTTCATCATCTCAATGGCACTTCTGGCTCCCAGATAGGAACCGCCGATGCCGCACACTACCAGTACGTCAGCTCTTTCCCTAATTTCTTTCGCCACTTCCTTGATGCGGGCGAATTCTTCCTTGTCGTAATTGACCGGCCAGTCGACCCAGCCCGTGAAGTCATTGCCCAGACAGCTCTTATCCATCAGTTTCCGATGGATCTCGTCTACCAGCGGCTGATAGGAACTGACATCTTCTTTTAAGCAGGTATTGGTGTAATCTAAGGTAATCATCTGTTCTCCTTTTCTGCCTGTTGGATCCAGGCCGGCAGTTTTTCCTTAAGTGAGTCAAAGCCGATATGGTTAATGGCCGAAATGTCCCGCTTGCTGGGAATCGCTCCCTTGCGGTTGGACTGGATGGCCTTAAGGGAAAGCCTCAGCTGGCCGTTATCATCGATGTCGATGATCTTGACTACCAGTTTCTCCCCGCGGTTGAAGAACATTCCGACATCTCTGACGTAGAATTCGGAGATCTCGGAAATGTGGATCAGTCCGCTTGTGTTATCATCCGTTCTGACAAAGGCCCCGTAAGGCCTGACGCTGGTGACCGTTACCGGTATCAGCTGTCCCACTTTATACATTTAACCACCAAGATAATTATAGCAGATTGCCTGTCCCTTTAACATAAAGCAAATGCGTGATAATGCTATTTGACAGACAAATATGGTATTATAGGAAAGGTGAATTACCGCCGGCGTCCTTCTGACAGCCGGTCGCATATAAGGGGTTGATTATACATGGATGCTGAAAGCAAGATCATCAAGATCATCGAACACATCAGACCATACATTCTCGCCGACGGCGGCGATCTGGAATTCATTTCCTACAAGGACGGCATCGTTACCATCTCGCTTTCCGGCGCCTGCATCGGCTGCTCGATGATCGGCACCACCCTCAATGACGGCATCAAGTCCTGGATCATCTCCGAGGTACCGGAAGTACAGGATGTCATCCTGCAGGAAGGCACCCTGGATCTTGAGGGCTACGACTTCTACTAGAACAAGAGAATAACCATGTTCGGCTATCTGACGACCAATTACACCGAATTATCAAAGGAAGACAACCGCCGTTACCGCAGCTGGTACTGCGGTCTTTGTAACAGGCTGAATGAGAGTTACGGCAACACCGGCCGCAAGACGCTGACCTATGACTTTACCTTCATCACCATTCTGCTCTCCTCAGTCTATCCTGATGAGAATACCGTGATCCTGGAGCGCTGCCCGCTGCATCCCCTTAAGAAGCATGAGGCAACCTACAACGGCTTCAGCACCTACTGCGCCGACATGAACATCTATCTGAGCTATTACAAGCATCTGGACGATGTCGCTGACGACAACAGCGCCTCAGCCCGGAAGATGGCGGATACCCTGCTGCCGTTCATCAGCCGGATTGAGGAAAAATACCCCGATAAATGTAAAACCGTAAAGGAAGAACTCCGCCAGATCTCCCTGATCGAAAAGGACAACATCCTCAACCCCGATCTGGGAGCCAACCACTTCGGTCAGCTGCTGGGCGAGCTGCTTTACGTAAATGAAAACGAAGACCTGAAGCGCCTGGGCTTCCATCTGGGACGCTTCATCTATCTTCTCGATGCGGTCATCGACCTGAAGGACGACCTGAAGAAGGGCCATTACAATCCCCTGACCGGCTTTGAGAGATCCAACCATGAGGAAATGTTACTGATGGTGATGGAGGACGTTGACAGCGCCTACCGTCAGCTTGGCATCAGCGAACCGATTCTGGAAAACATCATCTACTCCGGCATCTGGAGCAAGTATGACCTGAATAAGCGAAAGGAGAAGCGTCATGAGAGATCCCTATGAAGTCCTGGGTGTCAGCCGCAGCGCCTCTGACGAGGAGATAACCAAGGCTTACCGCGCTCTGGCCAAGAAATATCATCCAGACCTCAATCCCAATGACCAGGCTGCCGCCGACAGGATGGCGGAGATCAACGCCGCCTATGACCTGATCAAGAGCGGCCAGGCTTACAGCTATCAGTCGCAGTCTTCTTCCTACGGCTATTCCCAGCCCAATTCGTTTTTCTACGGGCCCTTCCAGTTCTATGACTTCACGGGCTTCAATCAGCGTAATCAGCAGTCCTACAGCGACCTGGACGTGGCGATGAACTACGTCAATAACGGCCAGTTCCAGCAGGCTCTCAACGT
>JAFZBT010000148.1 GCA_017561615.1 Erysipelotrichaceae bacterium | reverse complement strand
TGCTTCCGCCACGGAGCCGGCAACCGTAAAGGCCTGCAGTCCCTCGCCGATGGTGCGGGCGATCTCGGATGCCGTTTGGCACTGTCTTTTCAGCGCGACTGCGCAGCCGACGGTATAGCCCCATACGGCGTTATCAAAGGCGATCGGCTGAACGCCCTTGACGATCTTTTCCACATCGATGCCCTTTTCCAGGCAGATCTCTCTGGCCTGTTCAAAGCTGTCAATGCCGTTTTCCTTCAGGTAAGCCAGCGTCTTGGCTTCTCTTGATCCTTTTCCTTCAAAATTAACCATGAGCTGCCTCCCTATTTCTCGCGCGGATCGATGTAATCCGCGGCGTCTTCATACTGCCCGTAGGTGCCCGTGCAGGCCTTGAAGGCCTCATCCGGGCTTTCGCCCTTGCGGATACGGTCCATCATCTTGCCCAGATGGACGAACTTATAGCCAGTGACTTCCTTTTCGTCGTTGACCGCCATGTCCAGCACGTATCCTTCCGCCATCTGTAAGAGTCTGGGTCCCTTCTCCAGGGTGGAGAAGACAGCGCCGTTGGCGGAGATCAGGCCCTTGCCAAGATCTTCCAGGGTAGCGCCGACCGGTAAGCCGTCATCGGTAAAGGCCGTCTGGCTGCGTCCGTAGACCATCTGCATGAAGATCTCCCGCATGGCCACGTTGATGGCATCGCAAGCCAGATGGGTATTCAGGGCTTCCAGAAGCGTCTTGCCGACCAGGTGTTCGCCGGCCACTGCCGCTCCATGAGTGGCACCGGTACAGCCGGTGGTCTCCACCAGGGCCTCGACAATGACGCCGTCCTTGACGTTGAGGGTCAGCTTGCAGCAGCCCTGCTGAGGGGCGCAGCGGCCGACGCCGTGGGACAGACCGGAGATCTGGCTGATGTCCTTCACCTGGACCCACTTGCCCTCGATGGGCAGTTCCGCCGGGCCATGGCCCTTGGGGCAGTTCAGCTTAACCTGCTTTTCTACTTCAGGTGATATTTTCATTTTGTTTACCCTCTTTTCTCAAAAAGAGGATGCAGCGAGCTGCATCCTCCCAGTGCATTACTGCTAGATAAGCATTCGCTTTGCTCTTTCCGCAGCGGCTGCTTCGTCTTCTCTCTCATACCACATCGGGCTGGGGAATTTCAGATAGCAGGTGTCGCCGGCGGCGAACATGTTGCGGTGCGGAGTCTGAACGCGGATGACCTGGCCCTTGACGTCAACCAGATAGTCGATCAGGTCAGTCAGGAAGATCCTCTTGATGATCTTGCCTTCGAAGCCTTCGTTGTGGTTGATCTCAATGGTATTGGGTCTGGTCGCCATCAGCATCTCACCCTTCCGGTCTGTCGGCGCTTTGACCGGCAGCGGCGACTTGTCATCGCCTTCCAGATAGACCTTGCCGCCCTTTTCCACCACGTTGGTGAAGTTGGACTGGCCTAAGAAGTCGTGAACGAACTTGGTAGCCGGATGGTTGTACAGGTTGGTCGGAGTATCGATCTGCACCATCTTGCCCATGTCCATGACCAGCATCCTGTCGGACAGTGCCATGGCTTCGGACTGGTCGTGGGTGACGAAGATGATCGTGAAGTTGTACTTCTTCTGCAGGGCCTTGATCTCGAATCTCATGTTCTCCCTCAGCTTGGGGTCGAGGTTGGACAGCGGTTCATCGAGAAGCATGACCTTCGGATTGACGACGATGGCTCTGGCCAGAGCGATGCGCTGCTGCTGACCGCCGGACAGATCGCCCGGGAACACCTTTTCCATGCCGTCCAGGGAGACGGACTTCAGCGCGCTCTTGACGCGGCTTTCGATCTCGTCCTTGGGACGCTTCTGCACCTTCAGGGGGAAGGCGACGTTGTCAAAGATGTTCATGTGCGGCCAGACGGCGAAGGCCTGGAAGACCATGCCCAGTCCGCGGTTTTCCGGAGGTACGTACAGGCCCTTTTCCTTGATGGAAACGGGCTGACCGCCCAGGTAGATCTCGCCTTCGGAGAGGTCTTCGAAGCCGGCGATCATTCTCAAGGTCGTGGTCTTGCCGCAGCCGGAAGGACCCAGGATGGAGAAGCATTCGCCTTCCCTGATGTTCAGGTTGATGTTCTCAACGGCCGTGACCGTGCCAAGCGACTTGGTGGTAAATGTCTTCTTAACGTTTTTCAGTACGATCTGATCCATTAATTACACTCCCTTTCTGTCCTTGGTGATGAATTCAACGACCTTGTTGGACACGATGATGATGACGATCGTCACCGACGCCAGGGCCGCTGCCTGACACATGTAGCCGTTTTCTCTCAGCTGATAGATCTGTACGCCCAATGTTCTTGACTTCGGTCCGTACAGCAGTACGGAGGTCGTCAGCTCACGCATGGCAGGCAGGAAGACCATGAAGAATCCGGAGACCATGGCCGGTCTGATAAGCGGCAGGGTGATGTCCATCAGCGCGCCCATCTTGGTGGCGCCGCAGGATCTCGAGGCTTCTTCAAGTGAATAGTGGACCTGCTGCAGGGCGGAAGCCGAAGACTTCAGCGTGTAGGACAGGTATCTGGCGCAGTAGGCGATCAGGATGATCCAGATGGTATTGTAGAGTCTGATGCCGAAGATCTTGCCGCTCCAGGCCAGGATGACACCGATGGAAAGAACGGTTCCCGGTAAGGAGTACGGCAGCACGGCCAGCATCTCGATGATGCCGCGGCCTCTCGGCTTGACCTTGTAGACGACATAGGCAACCATGACGCCAAGGAACAGACAGATGATGCCGGCAGAGACGGACAGGAACAGAGAGTTCTTGATCGCCTGCATGACGGATTTCTGAGCAAATACCTTGGTGTAGTTGATCAGTGACAGGTTCTCCTTAACGATCGGCAAGCCGTAAGCCTTTAACAGGCTGACCAGAACCAGAACGACCAGCGGTACGATGACGACCAGGATCAGGAAGAAGATGCAGACGATCAGCAGCGGAATGCGGGCACCCCTGAGCTTGATCAGGGTCGGGCGCATGCTCTTGCCCTTGATGATGTCATAGCGGCCGACATTTAGTACGGCCCGCTGAGCGACCAGCGCTGCGGCAACGATGACGACCAGTAAGACGGACAATGCCGTAGCCTCTCTGATGCCTTCGAAACTGCCGCCGGCCGCGTACATCCGTTCAACGATCTTGGTGGGCAGCGTGTAGATGTTCTGTGAGAAGCCCATGATCGAGGGTACGCCGTAGTGCGACAGCGTGGAAATCAGAACCAGCAGAACGCCGGCTGAGATCGACGGTACCATTAACGGCAGGGTGATCTTTCTGATGACGTACATCTGATCAGCACCGGCGATGCGGGCTGACTCCTCCAGGGTCGGGTCCATTCTCTCCAGAGAGGAGATGACCTGCAGATAGACGAAGGAGAAGAAGTAGATGATCTCAACGAAGATGATGCCGCCGATGGAGTTGATGTTGAACGGTGCGTTTTCCAGATGGAACACCGACATCAGGAATTTGTTGACGTAGCCGCTGCGGCCTGACAGCATCAGGTCCCAGCACATGGCGCCAAGGAAAGGCGGGATCATGAAGGGGATGGAGAACAGCGTTCTCATCAGGCCCTTGGCCGGAATGTCTGATCTGCCTAACAGCCAGGCGAAGAATACACCTATTAAGGCGCAGCCGACGGTGGCGGAAAGCGAGATCACGATGGTATTCTTGATGGCCTTCAGGTTGTCAGATCTGACGATGACATTCCAGAAGGTTGCCAGATCCAGATGACCCTCAGCGTCCCAGAAGGTATTGAGGATGATCATGGCAACCGGAATGACGACGATGATGGCCAGAAGAATGACGGAAGTCAGGGTCAGACCCTGTTCCAGGCCGAACTTGAAGCCTTCCTGCTTTTCCAGGTCGGAGCGTCTGTCTTTAAAGAGTGCCATTATGCCGCCTCCTTTCCGGAGAGATCTTCATACTCGTAGTATTTTTCATTGACCAGCCGGATGCCGATCTCGTCGTCTTCGTTGTACTCCCTGTCATCCAGAGAATCCAGGGTATTGCGCTGAACGCGGAATTCCTGACCGCCCAGCTCGATGAAGTAGGAGAACTGTGCTCCCAGGAAGACAGCTGTCTTGATCCGGGCCCGGATTGGGGAGCTGTCATCGAAGATGATGTCCATCGGACGGATGCCCATCAGGGCCTTGTCAGCGTCCTTGGGCCAGCCTTCCGGCTGCTTGTCGGCATATTTCACATCCGCATCCTTCAGATGCAGATAGTATCCGTCTTTCTTCTTGAACACTTCAATGAAGTTGGAAACACCGATGAACTGGAAGACGAACTTGTTGGCCGGATGGGTGATGATCTGCTCGTCGGTACCGATCTGGCAGATCCTGCCGTCCGGCTGCATGATGGCGATCTTGTCGCACAGCTGCAGAGCGGCTTCCTGGTCATGAGTGATGTAGATGATGGTGGTGCCCAGCCGTCTCTGAATGAGCTGGATCTCCACGATCATTTCCTCTCTCAGCTTGGCGTCCAGGTTGGTGATCGGTTCATCGAGGACGATGATGTCATCCGAGGAAACCAGAGCTCTGGCGATGGCAACGCGCTGCTGCT
>JAFZBT010000147.1 GCA_017561615.1 Erysipelotrichaceae bacterium | reverse complement strand
TGAGCTGATCAGATCGACCGGCTGACCCCTGATCAGCGAGCAGACGACATAGACGGCTACGCCGAACAGCGTTCCCGCCGCTTCCATGATCAGGCTGTAAATGAACTTCTCCGCTACATAGCTCTTGCGGTCAACCGGCAGAGACATCAGAAACGGCAGGCCGTTGTCCAGTTCGTCATAACTGATGGTGCCCACGGCCATGATCCCAAACAGCATCGCGGCATAGCCGACAATGAAGGAACCGTCCATGGAGAAACCCATGACGACGCAGATGATCAGATACGTCAGGATGGTCCTGCTGTTGCGGAAATTGAGACACAGATCCTTTACAATCAAGCCTTTCACAGTCTTTCACCTCCTGCCATGATCAGAATGAGATCATCGATGCTGCCGTTTTCGACGACCAGCGCCGGATAGTTTTCCTTATAGTACTGCTTCTCGTCGGTAAACAGGCTGTAGCCGAACCGCTCCCTGCGGCTGGCGATGATGTGGCTGCGGTCAATGGATTTAAAGGTTTCCTCATCGACCTTCAGCACGCCGTACCTGTCCAGCAGTTTATCGGTGTCTTCATGCAGAATGATCTTTCCGTCATTAATAAGATAAATGTCGTCGCACATGCTTTCCAGATCGCTGGAGATGTGCGAGGAAATGATGATCGAGCAGTCTTCGTTTTCCGCCAGATAGTTCCGCAGTACATCAAGCACTTCGTTGCGGGCTTCCACGTCCAGTCCGGATGTCGGCTCATCCATGATCAGCAGCCTGGCCTTATGGGTAATGGCGACGATGACTCTCAGCTTGGCTTTCATGCCGGTGGAGAATTCCTTAAGCGGCTTATTGAGCGGCAGAGCCAGGGTGGTGCACAGCTTTCTGAAGCGCTCTTCCTCAAAGTCAGCATATATGCTTTTGAGAATGCCGATGATGTTTTCCCCAGTCAGATAGTTGGAGAAGGCAGAGTCGGAAAGGGCAACGCCGATGTTTTCCTTATCCCTGCCGGTTAATTGCCGGGAGCTCTTGCCGAAGACTTCGACCGTACCGCCGTCGATGCTGATCAGCCCCAGAATGGCCTTGATGGTCGTAGTCTTGCCGGCGCCGTTTCTTCCTACCAGTCCGCTGACTCTTCCTTCGGGAAGGGACAGGGAGATGTTCAGACTGAAGTCTTTATAGTTCTTTACGAGGTTTTCGATTCTTACCATTGTTAATCCTCCAGAATGATTTCCGTCATCTCTCTGATTTCGTCCTTTGTCAGTCCCCCGGCCAGGGCCTTGTCGATGACCATTGAAAGTTCTTCTTCCAGACTCTTTCTTCTGGCTTCAGCAGCCAGCTGCCGGTCGGCAGCGTTGACATAGCTGCCCTTGCCGTGAACGGTGGTTATGAAGCCTTCCTCTTCCAGACAGTCGTAGGCTTTCTTGACCGTCAGAGAGCTGATCTTCAGATCCGCCGCCTGCGCTCTGACCGAAGGCAGCGCTTCAGCGTCCTGAAGCTGTCCGGTGATGATGGCGTTTTTGATCTGCGATACCACCTGTTCATAGATGGGTACCATTGAGCTGTTGTTTATAATAATGCGCATATTTACCAACCTCGTAAACAGTATATAACAGCATATAACTGTTGTCAACTGTTATATGCTGTTTATTTTCTATTATTATGTTTATTAATCTATAATTACGGCCTCAGATGCCGGCGTTTCTTGACAGCAGGTACACGCAATACTGATTCATGCTGATGCCTTCCCTGCTGGCCTGCTCGGCAAGCTGTCTGTGCAGACTTTTCGGAATTCTCAGTTTGAACTGGCCTGAATACGACTGCAGCTGCTGAGGCTCGTTAATTGGCAGCCCCTGCTCAGCTGCAGCGCTGAGCCAGGCCAGTTTGGCATCCTCCCCGTTTCGAATTGCTTCCTCAATGGTTTCTCCGGTTGACAGACAACCCGGCAGATCAGGATAGGATACGACATAGCCGCCTTCATCTGCGTCCGGGATTATTTCCATTCTGTACGGCATTTCCATGTACTGCTGAACTGTTTTCATTTTCTTCCGCCTCCTCAATCACTTTCTTAACCATTTCAACATAGGCTTTCTTTATGGGCTGGTGTTTTGGAATGGTAATGGGATTTCGCTGCTGTTTTCTGAAGGTGCAATGACTGCTTCCGCCTTTTGGCTTAAACATTACATATCCATAGGATTCCAGCACTTTCCGCAACTCTTCAAAGCGAAGGTCATTTGACAGACTCAGCATTCTGTTAAGCAGTTTATCCCATTTTGACATCTTTTCTCACCATAGCCATTGTATTATGACACCATATATGGTGTCAACATTGTCTCAAAACAAAAGGAAGCGGGTGATTCTCCGCTTCCATGATCATTTACTTTTTATATCGGCTCAGTACTCTTCGTGTTCCATCACTTTTCTGATCGGCTGGCGATGGTCTGCTTCAGCCACAGCCCGGCTCTCGACAGATCCTCCTCCGTCAAATCCTTGGTCTTCAACGAAGCAAAATTCAAGGCCGCGCACGGTTCGCCCGTTCTGGCGAAGTTCCACATCACGTAGCTGATGCCGTTTTCTTCCAGGAAGTCGATCCAGACATTGGCTTCATCTTCATCTACCGGAAAACCGCCGGAGGATGCCGTGATGCCGAATTCGGTCACAAACAGCGGCAGGTTCCGGCTCATGGCTGACCTGGCCTTGTCGCGCAATTCCTGTTTGTGGGTAGCCGAATAGAAATGCAGGGTGTACATGATGTTCTCGTAGTTCAGCGGATCCTGAGCTGCCACGTCAACGTCCTGCGACCAGTTGGGTGTGCCCACGATGATCAGCGACTTCGGGTCATTGGCCCGGATGATCGGGATGATCACGTCGGCATATGCCTTGATGTCGTCCCAGGTGCACTTGTTGGGCTCATTACAGATCTCATAGATGACGTTTTCCGCCTTGGCGCACTTCTTTGAGACCTCATCAAAGAAGACCTTTGCCTCTTCGATGTATTTGTTGGGATTACCGTCGGAAAGGATGTGCCAGTCGATCAGGACATACATATCCTGCTTTCTCCCATATTCAACGCCATCAATGATGTCCTGCATCAGCAGGTTCTTGTCGCCGCCGGTGCAGTAGCCCACCGCACCGACGCCATAGGTATAAAGGGCAAGACGGTAGACAT
>JAFZBT010000146.1 GCA_017561615.1 Erysipelotrichaceae bacterium | reverse complement strand
AGTGACCTGTCCGGCCAACACGTGGCGGAAGTGCTGGGGGAAGACCCCCAGCAGATCTTCAAGACACTGGTCTGCCGGGACGTGAAGAATGCCCACTTCGTCTTATGCATACCCGTCAATGAGGAACTCGACCTTAAGAAATGCGCCGCCGCCTGCGGCAGCAAGCGTGTTGAAATGATTCCGCTTAAGGAGCTTCTGCCGCTGACCGGCTACCTCCGGGGCGGCTGCAGCCCGGTGGGCATGAAGAAGCCTTTTCCGACCTTCATGGACGAGACCGCCATCCTGTTTGAAGCCGTTTACCTGTCGGCCGGCCAGCGGGGCCTGCAGATGCTGGTTGACCCTCAGCAGCTGATGGCGTGGCTGAATGGCCGCTTCGCGGAACTGACCAGGTAGGAAAAGAGTACTCAGTGTGGTAAAATTATTAAAGACTGGAAGGTGGTTATATGCAGTATTCGGCGATCATAGTGGCAGCCGGTAAATCGGAAAGGTTCAAGGGAGGCGTCAACAAGCTTCTCTACAAGCTCTCAGACGGCAGAAGCGTCCTTGACCATGCCCTGCAGCCGTTCAGGGATGACAGGGAGTGCGAGCAGATCATCGTCGTTACTTCCGAGCAGACGCTGGGCGAAGCCAGCAAGAATCCCGACTGGCGGGAACTCTACTGCATGGGCGGCGCTACCCGGACGGACAGCGTCTACCACGGCTTGATGGCCGTCAATCAGGAGATCGTTTTGATCCATGACGGCGCCCGCTGCTATCTGACCCCGGAAGACCTCCAGCAGCTCAAGGACGTACTGAAGACGGAACGGGCTGCCCTGCTGGTCAAGGACTGCTACGACAGCATGAAGCTGGTCGAGGACGGCTACGTGGCCCGCAATCTCGACCGCGATCAGCTGTGCCGGGCCCAGACCCCTCAGGGTTTCCGGACGGAAGACATCCTGTCTGCCTATTATAAAGCCTTTAAGGACAACCGCATCGCTACTGACGACGTGGCCATTCTGGAGATGTACAGCGACGTCAAGGTCCGCTGCGTCAGGGCCATCGGCAGCAACGAGAAGATCACGACCATAGATGACATCAGATAGGAGATTGGGCAATGTATAAGACAAGAAGAGAAAGATTTGTGGAAATCCTTCCCGAAAACAGCCTGACCATGCTGTTCTCCGGCCAGGCGCCTTACGCCATCGGCGATGAAAAGTACCCCTTTGAGGTGGACCGCTCGTTCTATTACTTCACCGGCCTGGACCGCGAAGGTCTGGTGCTGTTGCTGGTGAAAATCGGCCAGGTGGTCAGACAGACCCTGTTCATCCAGCCCTATGACGAGCTGGCGGCCAAGTGGGTCGGCGGACGCATCCGGGAAAAGGAAGCCAGCCAGATCAGCGGCATTGAGGATGTCCGCAACGTCAGTGAGCTGGAAGATACCGCCGCTAACCTGTTAATAAGGTACGGTGCCAAGTATCCCATTAGCCTGTGCGGCGATCTGAGCCGTCAGACTTTGGATCAGAACAATCCGGCCGTCGAACTGTTCAATAAGATCAGAAAGCAGCTGCCGGATGTCCGGATCGTCAACATCTTCCCGCAGATCGTCGCCCTGCGCGCCAGCAAGTCCCCGGAAGAAGTGGAGAAGCTGCGCCAGGCTCTGGCGGTCACCAAGACCGGCATCGAGACGATGATGAGCTACTGCCATGAGGGCATCTGGGAGAACGAACTGGAAGCCTACTTCGACTTCACGCTGAAGTGCAACCAGTGCGGCCATGCTTTCAGGACCATCTGCGCCACCGGCCGCAACGCCACGGTTCTGCACTATACGGAAAACAACCAGCGGGCCATGCCCGGCGATCTGGTGCTGTGCGATCTGGGCGCCCGCTATCAGTACTACAATGCCGACATCACCAGGACCTTCCCGGTATCCGGCAGGTTCACCGCCCGCCAGCGTCAGCTCTATGACATCGTGCTGCGCGGCAACAAGCTGGTAGCTTCCCTGGCCCGCGCCGGGGTGACCACCGGCTGGCTCAATGAACAGCTGATCAATTTCTATGAGGACGAGCTGGGCAGGATCGGCTTACTGGAAAACGGCAGGACGGTCAGGGACTACTACTGGCACGGCGTTTCCCACAACATCGGCCTGGAGACCCATGACGTCACGCTGCCCGATGTGCCGTTAGTTGCCGGCAGCGTCATTTCCGATGAACCGGGCCTCTATCTGGAGGATGAGGGCATCGGCATCCGCATTGAGGACGACCTGCTGATCACCGAAAGCGGATGCGAAGTTCTCAGCAAGGACATCATTAAGGAAATCGATGAAATTGAGGCTTTCATGGCCGGAAATTAGGATGTTTTAAAGATCGTGCATATTATGAAAATGTAAACAGATTGACACTTTACAAAGCGTCAGCGTTCTGCTAGAATTAAGTGCACGAGTGAATACTCAAGTATTCCTTGCCTTGAAAAAGGCCGCTAGACCAGAAGGAGGTAAAGACATGAGAAAGTATGAAATCATGTATATCCTTAACTCTTCACTGGAGGAAGAAGCCCGTCAGGAACTCATGGAGACCCTGCACAACATCATCGTCAATGACGGCGGTAGTGTTGACAAGGTCGACGACTGGGGAATGAAGGAATTCGCCTACAGAATCGAAGACATGACCAAAGGATATTACGTCGTGATCAATGTTACTGCAGAACCGGATGCCATTAAGGAATTCGACCGTATCTGCCGTATCAACAATAATGTTGTTCGCACGATGATTGTCAATCTTGATAACAAATAAGGAGAGAATAACATGATCAACCGAGTGATTTTAGTTGGCCGTCTGACCAAGGACCCGCAGTTACGCAAGACGCAGTCTAACATGTCTGTGTCATCGTTTACCGTCGCCGTTGACCGCCGCAAGGGCCGCAACGCCGACGCCAGCCAGCCTGACGCTGACTTCATCAACTGCGTTGCCTGGAACCAGACCGCTGAACTGCTGTGCCAGTACATGCACAAGGGATCCCAGGTCGGCGTTGAGGGCCGCATTCAGACCCGCAACTACGACGATCCCAACAATCCGGGAAAGAAAGTATACGTCACGGAGGTCGTATGCGAGAATCTGACCTTCCTGGAGTCCAAGAGCAGTTCCGAAGCCCGCAGCTCGGCGTGCAACTCTGGTTATTATCCGGATGACAACTACGAAGAACTGGCAGCCCCGGCGCTGAGCATTTCCAGCGATGATCTGCCGTTCTGATTAAAGAAAGGAAGTAAAACATGGCTTATAAGAAACCGAGAACCAGTCGCAGAAAAGTATGTTACTTCACCAAGAACAACATTACTTACATCGACTATAAGGATACTGAATTACTGAAGAAGTTCATCTCCCCCAACGGAAAGATCATTCCCCGCAGAGTGACCGGAACTTCCGCCAAGTATCAGCGTATGCTGGCCACCGCCATCAAGCGTGCCCGCGAAATGGCTCTGTTACCGTACGTTGTCGACTAATCAGTCATCTTTAGCAAAAAGCCTCCAGATCTGTGAGGCTTTCTCTTATTAAGGGAGGAAACATGGGAAACCGTCGAGTTAACAGCATCACCTACGGCGCCATCATCTGCGCCCTGGTGGGAGCGCTGCTATTGATAAACCGGCAGATGGCCAACTTTCTGGACGTCTATCTGTTCTGGATCATTCCGCTGCCGGTGATCGTCTATGCCATCAAGTTCGGAACGCGGCAGACCTGCATCATGGCCGTCGCGATGGTTTTGACGTCCCTGATCACTACCGGCTTTCAGGTCACCACGATCTTCTACGTCGTCGGGGCCGTCATTGCCGGTCTGGTCTACGGCTACGGCGTCAATCATAAGAAGAGCGCCACTTTCCTGATCCTTTCCGTCGTGGTGGTTTCGCTGATCATGGCGATTCTGACCACCTTCGTCTTCTCGGCCGCCTTCGGCTACAACGTGGCTGATGAGATCGAATATACGCACAAGGCCATTGTCGAGATGCTGCAGAAGGCCGGCCTGGACCCGTCAGCTCCCGCCTACAGCCAGTATCTCAATTATCAGACCCTGCTGCAGATCTTTGCCATTTCCATCGTGCTGACCAGCCTGATGGAAGGCGTGCTGGTCCACATGCTGGCCTACCTGGTGCTAAGGCGCCTGAAGATGACGCTGCCGCCGATGAAGCCGATCGCCACGATCTACGCTCCCTGGTGGATCAAGCTGTTTGTCTTCGTGGCCTTCTTCGCCTTCATGGCCGCCAAGTTCACTAAGATTACACAATATGATAATATAATTACACCGCTGCTGGTGGTGGCCCAGGTCATCTGTTACTTCTTCGGCTACCTGCTGATGATCACGCTGGCTACAGCCATCCTGCAGGACCGCCGGAAGGTAATGCTGCTGTCGACCGTGGTCGTCATGCTGTTCTTCTTTACGGCATCGATCCTGGTCATCCTGGGCATCTTCGACATCTTCAGCGGCGTGCGTCAGAAGATCATGGAGAGGGGGATGAGCAATGCTCAGCCGAACGGACAAGGTTAGGATCATCGCCGCCGTTACCGTTTTCCTGGAACTGGTGGCCGTGATCATTCTCAAGCTCATTCTGAAGCTCAACATCGAATTGCTCGCCTACGTGTTCTTCGCCGTCGGCACGGCCTGGATCACCTATCTTTTCATTTACTTCGCCCAGGAGCGCAAGCGCAATGAGATCGGCATCAACCGGGTGCTGGGCACCGAAGCCAAGAATGCCATGAACTACGGGGAAGTAGGCATCATCATCTACGACAGTGAAAACATCGTCACCTGGCTGTCGGATTTTCTGCAGCAGCGCGGCTTTGCGCTGACCGGCGAGAAGCTGACCAAGGCCATTGACGGCTTAGGCCCGCTGTTCAAGGAGAATGCTCCGAAGGTGACATTGCAGGCGGATGACCGCGTCTATGAGTTCGTCCGCAGCGTCAATGAACCGGCGGTGTTCGTCAAGGACGTCACCGACCTCTACAATGCCCGGGATACCTACAACCGCGAAAAGGTGGTTTTAGGTCTGGTTCACTTTGACAACTACAACGAGACTGTCCAGAAGGAAGACGAACAGAAGATCGCCGACATCAACACCCAGATCCGCCAGAAGGTGGTCAACTGGGTTAGCGAATATCACGGAGTGATCAGGCGCATCCGCGCTGAGCGCTTTCTGGTAATCATCAACGAAGGCAACTTCCGCCAGATGCTTTCCTCCGGCTTTGCGATCCTCGATGAGGTAAAGAAGGCGGCTGAGCATCTGCGGGTGGACATCACCACCTCGATGTCCTTCGCTTCCGGCTACAGCAGCATTGACGATGAGGATGCTCAGGTCAACGAGCTGATGGAGCTGGTACTGGCCAGAGGCGGTGACCAGGTGGCCTACCGCTGCTACGGTAAGGAAGTCGAGTTCTTCGGCACCTCGTCCCAGGCTTCCGAGAAGACCTCCAAGGTCCGGGCCCGGGTCATGGCCAAGGGCTTCGGCGGCGTCATTGAGGAATCCTCCAATGTCTTCATTGTACCCCACAGCGAAGCTGACCTCGACGCCCTGGGCGCCTGCCTGGGCTTTGACACCATCGTCCATAACTACGGCAAGAAGAGCTTCATCATCTTTGACGGCATCAAGATCGAACCCAAGACGCTGGCGATCTATGACGACAACATCCTGAAGCTGGTCGTCAATCACGTCTTCATCTCCGAGGCTGATGCCCTCAGCCTGATGGACGCCGATTCGCTGGTGGTCGCCGTTGACCATCACAGCCTGGATCTGACCAGCGCGCCCAAGCTGATGGAAAAGAGCGAAAGGACGGTCATCATCGACCATCACCGCCGCAAGAACGACAACACCATCAGCGCCATGATGATCTACAACGAACCCTCCGCTTCCTCCTCCGTCGAACTGGTCAGCGAGATGATCCAGTACCAGGCGGTCGATACGGAGATCGACCCCACCGACGCCACCATCATGTACGGCGGTCTGTTAGTGGATACTGACTTCCTGAAGGCCCGCTGCACGGCCCGTTCCTTTGAGGTGTGCGCCTGGCTGAAGAGGGAAGGCGCTGATACGGCCGCGGCCAATGAGTGGCTGCAGGATTCCCTGAGCGACTTCGTCAGCAAGGCCGCCATCGCCAAGTACATGGAAGTCATCGACGGACGCTTCGCCATCGCGGCAGTCGATCCGGCGGAAGGCCGCTTTAACCGCACCACGCTGGCCCAGTCCGCCAACTACATGATCTCCATCCGCGACATTGAGGCATCCTTCGTCATCAGCGAGACGGAAGACAACTTATGCGCGATTTCCGCGCGTTCCAATGGTAAAATAAATGTACAGGTTATCCTGGAGAAGCTAGGCGGCGGAGGCCACTACAACGCGGCCGGCCTGCAGAAGAGCGGCACCACGGTAGCGCAGCTCAAGAAGGAACTGCTGGCCGCCATCGCCGATTATCAGCAGAAGGAGGGCAGCGAAAATGAAAGTGATACTCTTAACTGACGTCAAGAAGGTCGGCAAGAAGGGTGAGGTCAGGGAAGTAGCCGACGGCTACGGCCGCAACTACCTCATCAAGAACGGTCTGGCCGTTCAGGCTTCCCAGCATTCGCTTCAGATCCTGCAGCAGCAGAAGGACCAGGAAGCCCTGGATCTGACGCTGAACCGGCAGAATGCCCAGGCCCTCAAGGAGAAGATCGAACAGATCAGGCTCGTCATCCCGGTCAAGTCGGGCAAGGACGGCCGGCTGTTCGGCAGCGTCTCCACTTCCAAGATCGCCGAAGTGCTGGCATCCCAGCACTGCATTGAAGTCGACCGGCGCAAGTTCGTCGACAATGACAATCTCACCACCCTGGGACATCATGATGTCCGGGCGGAATTATTCAAGGACGTAATCGCAACGATCAGCGTTGACTTGGTCGAACAGTAACAGGAGGCTGATTACATGGCACAGCAGGTACCTGCCAGCATTGAGGCTGAACAGGCATTGTTAGGATCACTGCTGCTGTATCCGCAGACCGCGGATCTGGTATATGAGGAAGGCATCGAGCCGGAGGATTTTTTCTCGGACAAGAACCGCCGCATCTACCGGGAGATCCAGCAGCTTTACCGGGAAAAGAAGCCCATTGACGTCACGACGCTGATCACCCGGCTGACCGACAAGCAGCAGATCAGCGCGGTCGGCGGCGCTGAGTATTTCAGCTATCTGACCGACGTGGCCATTTCCTCAACTAACAGCGAATACTACATCAGCATCATCAAGGACAAGTCGCTGCTCAGGCAGATGATCGAAGTCACGGAAAACATCCGGATGAAGTGCATGGAAGAGCAGTACGATCCGATGAGCGTTCTCAACGAGGCCGAATCGCAGATCTCCAAGATCTCCCAGAGCCGCAGAACCTCTGACTTCACCAGTTCCAAGACCACCTTTGACGATGTCATCAAGAGACTTAACGAAGTCGCCCAGAGCGGCGTCATGACCGGCGTACCTTCCGGCTATGACCATCTGGACAACATTACCAACGGCTTCCAGAAGGGCAACCTGATCATCCTGGCCGCCCGTCCGGCCGTCGGCAAGACCGCGCTGGCGCTCAACATCGCCGCCAACGCTGCCTGCACCAACCGCACCGTTGCCCTCTTCTCACTGGAAATGCCCTACATTGACCTGGGCAACCGCATGCTCTCCGCCAAGAGCACGGTCGACTCCCAGAAGATCCGTACCGGCCGTTATCTCACCAATGATGACTGGGCCAGAGTCGATGAAGCCAAGAGCATCATGGAGAAGACGGCACTGTTCATTGATGATTCCACCGGCATCAAGGTCAATGACATCATGGCCAAGTGTCGCAAGCTGCAGTCCGAACACGGACTGGATCTGGTCATCATCGACTACCTGCAGCTGATCGACGCTGCCAATTCGCGCTCCGACAACCGCGCTCAGGAGGTCTCGGAGATCTCCCGGGCCCTCAAGCAGATGGCCAGGGAACTCAACGTTCCCGTCATCGCCCTTTCCCAGCTTTCCCGTAAGAGCGAGGAAAGCAACCGGGAACCGATCCTTTCCGACCTGCGTGAATCCGGCGCCATCGAGCAGGACGCCGACATCGTCATGTTCATTCACCGCAAGAAGAAGGAAAACGAACAGGAAGAAGAGAATTCCGAGATCGCGGATCTGAAGATCATCATTGCCAAGCACCGTAACGGCCCGATCGGCAACGTCTGGCTGGCATTTGACAAGAAGACCAACGCGTTCTATACCAAGGAGTACAGAGATGATGAGTATGAATAAGAAAAAGCTTATCGTTATCCTGGGTGCTCTGGTAATGGCCATTGCCCTGGCCTTCGTCTTCCCCTCCAATGTGGGAAGAGCCCAGGAAATAAGCGACATAAACGTCACTCAGGCCTCTTCCGTCATCAGTCAGAAGATCGAATCACTGACCATGAGCCCGGTGGAGATCACCAAGGTCTACTACAAGGGTGAGCTGATCGGCGTCATCATGGACAGCGGCCTGATCGACAAGGTAGTTAAGGAAAAACAGGACAGCCTTTCCCAGCAGGGCGAAAGCGATTATAAGATCGGCCTGAGCCGGGACATCTATACCGTCCAGGAAAAGAGCTTCTGGAATTATGAAAACAAGGATGAGGAGATCATCAGCTATCTTGATGAGAAGGGCCTTTTCGTGGTCGATACCACCAAGATCGAATTTCTGCGCAACGATGCCGTAACCCAGACCATCTTCGTCAAGTCGGTCAGCGACTTCACCGAAGCCCTGAGGGAATTCGTGCTGATGTTCGTTGACGAAAGCGTCTTCTACAAGCTGGAAAACGGTGAGGTCATTCCCGATTTGACCGATTACGGAACTCAGGACGTCAACGTCTATCTGGAGGAAGTAATCAAGGCTTCCAGCTCCGGCGCTGAGGTCAGCGAGATCCTCGACAGCAAGGAGGCCATCTTCGACTGGCTGTGCTACGGCCGCGACAAGAATCTGACCTACTACACCGTTCAGGAATACGATACCATTCAGGGTGTTGCCTCCAATAACGGTCTGTCTTCCAAGCAGCTGATCTCCCTCAATGACAGCCTGCAGGACCTCAACCAGACTCTGGCCGTCGGCCAGCAGCTGAACATCACCTATTTCGATTCGCCGATCAACGTCGTCGTGGAATCGCAGAGCTACTCGCGTGAGATCACCTATCCGGAATTACCGATCTACGAAAAGGATGAGACCATGAACGTCGGCGAGATCGTCGTCGCCGTGGAAGCCAAGAATGGCTACAACGATAACCTCTATACGGAGATCTACGTCAACGGCGTGCTTTCCGGCTACCGCAAGGAAAAGACCAAGGTCGTGGAACTGCCGGTACAGGGCGTCTATAGGGTAGGCTCCCATGCGGTCACCTACACCGGCTCAATTTCCTTCGCCTTGCCGTGCTATAACGCCGCCATTACCTGTGACTATTACGGATATGGCGGTCACACCGGCGTTGACTTCATCAATCCCTATGACCGCTACGGCGAAGTTCTGGCCGTCACCAACGGCACGATCATCCAGAACAGCTATAACTCCGCCGCCGGCAACTTCTACCGCATTGATGCCGGCGAGGACAGCTACGGCAATCACTTTGTGCTGCGCTACGGCCACATGAGGGTACCGGGCTTCTTCCCGGTCGGCACCTATGTCACCCAGGGCATGGTCATCGGTCAGATCGGCAATACCGGCCGTTCAACCGGCCCGCACGTTCACGTTTCCGTTTATGTAAACGGTGTTCAGGTCAACCCCTGCATCTATCTGCCCTGTGAACTGTGCCGCAGGTACTAGGAAATGTATTTCTACATCCTGGCCAGCGGGTCCAAGGGCAACTGCGCCGTGGTGGGCAGCGGCGATACCCGCATCATCATTGACTGCGGTCCTTCGGTAAGCTATCTGAAGGACAGCTTTGAGAAGATCGGCGTTGATTACCGCAAGTGCGACGGCTTATTGATCACCCACAGCCACACCGATCACATCAAGTCGGTGCGGATGTTCGCTGATCTGCCGGTCTACGCCCCCTTCCCGATCCTGGCGCTGGCCCACGAGAAGATCATCGACCCCTATAAGCCCTTTACCATCGGCTGCCTGACCATCGTCGCTTTGGCTCTGAGCCATGACTGCGACATCTGCGTCGGCTATGTCATAACAGACGGAAAGGAAACGCTGGTTCAGATCACGGACACCGGCTACATCTCCCAGGCCAACATGCAGCTGATAAGAGGGGCGGACTACTACATCTTCGAGAGCAATCACGACCCCGAGATGCTGATGAACACTGACCGGCCGGACTGGCTGAAGAAACGGATCCTGTCCGACAGCGGCCACATGTCCAACGAATATGCCAGCGACATGATTTCCCGGGCAATAACCGACCGCACCAAGCAGGTCATCCTGGCCCACATCTCTCAGGAAGCCAATGACTACGATCTGGCTTACTATACTCTCAAGAATCTGTTGGTAAGCCGGCGGCAGTACCGTCCCGATCTGTATGTCAGGGCCATCGAGCAGTTTGAAATTTACTGTTCGCAGGACCACTGAAGTGCTATAATACCAATGTATGCGCCCGTAGCTCAGTTGGATAGAGCGTCTGCCTCCGGAGCAGAAGGTCGGGGATTCGAGCTCCTTCGGGCGCGCCATTATAAAGAAAAGCCTGCCGGCGGCAGGCTTTTTTATCACTCTTCTTCTATTGTCACGTAAACTGTTTTGGTATAAAAATGAAACAAAAACTGAATAATTGTTTTAATCACTGAGGATGTATTCGCAGTGATAAACGTTATATACAGTAATCTATATGATGTGAAAAAAGCCGAAAATGGTAATCATCTACCAACACAAGAAACAATCAAGTATAATAAAATCAACAACAGAAAGGAATAAACAAATGATGAAAAAAAAGAGAATTCTGCTGATAATTGCAGTCTGCTTCATAATGACGACCTTTGGTTGCACGTCAAATGAGCCAAAAGAAGTCAATGATATTGATGCAACGGTTACTATTAAAATGCCAAATGGTACTTCATCCGAATTTTCAGGAAAGTATACGGGAATGGCTGTTAAGAACGTTCCCAATGGTAAAGGTGTCTTCATTTCTCATAACAGCGATGATAGTGAATGGAAATACGTAGGTGAATTTGAAGAGGGAAGAGCTGTTGGTAAGGCACAAGTTGAGAATTTTCAGATAACACTGACTTTCTCAGGTCAAAGAAAGGAAGGTTTGTATTCCGGTGATTTCAGCAATGGGTTGCCCGATGGAGAAGGTGTATT
>JAFZBT010000145.1 GCA_017561615.1 Erysipelotrichaceae bacterium | reverse complement strand
GCAGGTCCGTCCGGCCATCAGCCGGTCCATGGCCTTCTGCAATAACAGCTCGGTACGGGTATCGACGTTGGAAGTCGCCTCGTCCAGGATCAGCAACGGCCTGTCGGCCAGCAGGGCCCGGGCAATGGTGAGCAGCTGCTTCTGGCCGGAAGAGACGGCGGTGCTGTCTTCGGAGATCACGGTGTCGTAGCCCTGCGGCAGCCGGCGGATGAAGTGATCGCAATAGGCGCAGTCACAGGCCCACTCGATCTGCTCGCGGGTCGCCTGCGGCGAACCGTAGGCGACGTTCTGAGCCACGGTTCCCTTGAACAGCCAGGTGTCCTGCAGGACCATGGCAAACTGCCGGCGGTCTTCCGAGCGGGAGAGGGCGCTGATGTCCTGACCGTCGATCAGGATCTTTCCGGAATTGATGTCGTAGAAGCGCATCAGCAGGTTGACGATGGTCGTCTTGCCGGCCCCGGTCGGACCGACGATGGCCACCTTCTGGCCGGGCTTGACGTCGATGTTGAGATCCCTGATCAGCGGCTTGGCCGGATCGTAGGAGAAGTCGACATGGCAGAACTGGACCCGTCCGCGGACCGGTGTCTCCATCTTTCCCTCGGGGTTGATCTCCTCCGGCAGATCCAGCATGTCGAAGACGCGCTTGGCAGCCGACTTGATCTGCTGGATGTAGCCTAAGCCGAAGGCGATGCGTTCCAGCGGTGAGGAGAACTGATGGGAGAACAGGATGACGGTGACCACGGTACCGATGGGCACCCCGCGGTTGATGATCAGCCAGCCGCCCACGATGGCCACGGCGATGTAGGCCAGGGCGTTGACGAAGGCGATCACCGGCTGAACGATCGAGGACAGGAAGTTGCCGAAGATGCCGTTGCGCTGATGCTGCTGCGACAGCTCGTCATACTTCTGCTGCATGTAATCTTCCCGGTTGAAGGCCTTGGTAGTGGGATAGTTGGTATAGGCTTCCTCCGCCAGGGAGGTCAGCTTGCCGCCCAGGCTGAAGTGGGCGTCCCAGTGCTCCTCGCCCAGCGTTGCCATCCGGGCGGACAGCAGTACGGCCAGCGGGGAGAGCAGGATGACGGGAATGGCCATGCGCCAGTCGGTCACCAGCAGCATCACCGCGATGACGATGATCTGCAGGAAGCCGGACAGAAGGATGTGCACGATGGCATAGATGCTGTCGGCCATGGTGCCGACGTCTTCCATCATCCTTTCGATGATGTCTCCGGCCGCGGTTGTGTCCATGTAGGACACCGGCAGCCGGCGCAGCTTGTCGGACAGCCGGATGCGCATGCCGGCGCAGAAGTAGCGGCTGACGACATTGCTGAGCAGGTAGTATTCGCCATAGGAAAGGCCGGATTGCAGCCCGTAGACCGCAAAGAGCAGTACCAGCTGGGGAAGCAGGCTGGCGGCCAGGCCTTCATACGGTTCACTGGTCCATTCATACAGGCGGTTGACCAGACTGCCGAGCAGCTGGGGTCCGGCTACCGAGCAGCCGATCAGCAACAGGCACAGCAGTCCGCAGAGCAGGATCCAGCCCCTGAGCGGCCAGATCTCCCGGATCAGCCGCCTGCCGGTCTGATCAAAGAGCCGGCGCTTTTCTCTGGACTTGCCGGTTTCTTCCCTTGCTTCGTTCTTTTCGTTCAGTTCGGTCTGACTCATGCGGCCTCACCTCCTGTCTGAGAAAGATAGATTTCCTTATAGATCCCGCAGCTTTCCAACAGCTCTTCATGGCTGCCGGCGCCGACCAGGGCACCGTCGGCCATGACGAAGATCCGGTCAGAGTGCATGGCGGAGACCACCCGCTGGGTGATCACGATGCGGGTCTTGCCCGCCAGTTTGTCGTTGAGAGCCTTACGGACCCTGGCTTCGGTGAGGAAGTCCAGAGCCGAGAAGGAGTCGTCAAAGATGTAGATGGAGGCGTCCTTGAGGATGGCCCGGGCAATGGCCAAACGCTGCTTCTGGCCGCCGGAAATGTTGGCGGCGGCCTGTTCCAGCCTGAACTGCAGTCCTTCGGGCTTTTCCCTGACGAAGTCAGCCAGCTGGGCCAGCTCCAGCGCCTGCCAGAGCTCTTCGTCGGTGGCTTCGGGCCTGCCCATGCGCAGGTTTTCGGCAATGGTGCCGGCATAGAGCATCGACTTCTGCAGGGCGCAGCTGACGTTGCTGCGGACATCCTTGGGCGAAAGTTCCCGGCTGTCACGGCCGTCGAAGCGCACCGCTCCCTCGCTGGGCTTGCGGAAGTCCAGCAGCAGCTGGGCCAGCGTGGACTTGCCGGAACCGGTGCCGCCGATGATGGACACCCACTGACCGGCTTTGATGTGCAGGTCGACATCGCTTAAAGCAGGCAGAGAGCTGCCGGGGTAGGTGAAGGAAAGATGGTCGACGTCAATGTCGCCCGAGAAGGTCAGTCCTTCGGCGGGGCGGTCATCTTCCAGATCGGTCGATTCGGTGATCTGACTCAGCCGGCGGACCGCTACCCGGATATGGGGCACCATGACGATGTCGTAGGAAACGGCAATGATGGCTCCCAGGATGATGCTGATGTACTGGATGATGGCGAAGATGTCGCCGGCCGACAGGCCGCTGCCTCTTTCCAGGCGTACGCCGCCCAGATATACCACCAGCAGAGCGGCGGTATTGAGCACGAAGGCGGCCAGCGGGTCGATGATCTCCATGCGGACGTTGGCCTTGATGATGTTGTCGGCCATGACGCGGGTGGCTTCGGTGATCTTCTCGTGAGCCTGAAGCTCGCGGTCAAAGGCGCGGATGACCCGGATGCCTCTCAGCCGCTGGCGGACCAGGTCGTTCTGCTTATCGCAATATTCATCGGAGACGTCCCAGAGATGCTCGATCTTTTTGCTCATGGTCAGCACCAGGATGATCAGCAGCGGCACGGCGCACAAGACGACCAGCGACAGGCGGACATCCTTGCGCATGCACAGAAAGACGCCGCCGGCAAACATCAGCGGTATGATGAGAATGCCGCCGCACAGCGCCGAGATTATCCAGTTGAGGGTACCGACGTCATGGGTAGAGCGGGTAACCAGATTGGAAGGCCCGATGCGGCTGACTTCGGCCAGGGTCATGGTGTGGACCTTGGCAAACAGAGCGGAACGCAGGGACCAGGTATATCCGGCAACGACGTGATAGACCACCCAGTAGCCGCCGGCCACCGAGGCCAGGGAGGCCACGGAGACCGCCAGCATCCAGGCGGCGGTTGAAAGAATGTAGCCGAAGGTGTCGGCTTCGGCGGCGCCGTAAACGCCCTTGTCCAGTACGTCGGACATCAGCGTCGGCAGTAACAGGTCACAGACGGCCGAGATCGCCATCAACAGGGTGGCCAGGGCCATCTTTCCCCGGTAGGGTTTAAGATAGATCAGTAACTTACGCATAACAAACTCCTCCTTTCCGGAGGTATCCAGGCGGAATGCCGGTCATGACCGGCTTCCGCAGTAAAGCACTTATTTCAATTGTCTGATTAAAGCGGCTGAAGTCTGCCGTTTTCCAGGGAGACTATCCGGGTGGCAACTTCATCGATGAACTTGCGGTCGTGGCTGACGGCGATGATGCAGCCGCCGTAGCTCACCAGCATCTGCCGCACCCGGGGCCCGCTGAGCGGGGAGAGGTTGCGGGTCGGCTCATCGAGGAGCAGGACGTCGCAGCCTTCGACGATCAGCTTCAGCAGCAGCAGCTTGCACTTCTGTCCCTCGGACAGTGAGTCAATGGTATGGCTCATCTCCTCGGTGGTGAAGCGCAGAGCGCCCAGATAGCTGTTGACCAGACCGTCGGTTTCCCTGAGCCTTTCGGGATTCAAAAAGGCGGTGGGCGTCAGGGAATAGTCCATGACCTCCCGGTAATTCTGAGGCATGTAGCCGACCTTCAGATCAGCCTTGGTTTCCAGCTGTTTTCTGATGATCCGCATCAGCGTGGTCTTGCCGGCGCCGTTAGGACCGATCAGACAAAGCTTGTCGCCGCCACTGACGTAAAGCGACAGGTCCTCAGCCAATAGCTTATCCCCGGCCCTGAGTTCATCCAGGTGCAGGTCGACGATGACCTTGGAGGGATTGAGGCTGACCGGCGGGAAGAAGATGTCAATGGCCTCCTCGGGGTCGTATCTTTCGGTCAGGTTCTCCCGCTTTTCCTCCATCCGGCGTCCCAGGGACATGACGGCATGCATCTTCTTCTTCAGCAGCCGTCCGGAATGGGGGTCCTGGCGGGTGATGGTCGCCTGATCGTGCTGGACCCGCTGGTAGATCCGCCGGTATTTCTCCATCTGGGCCCGGAAGGCGGCGTTTTCCTTGGCGGCGATGGCGTTGTTGCGTTCAATGCCGTGCAGACGCTGCTGGGCATACTGCCGGTAGGGCAGATGGGCGGCGGTTATGTGAGGCAGCTGCTTGCGCCGCAGCTGCTCGATGTGCACGATGCCTTCGGCGCAGTTTTCCAGCAGGGCCTCGTCGTGGCTGATGAACATGATCGCCCGCGGTGAAGTTGAAATGAACTGTTCCAGCCAGATGATGGTCGGCAGGTCCAGGTCATTGGTCGGCTCGTCCAATAACAGGATGTCATGATCGCCATACAGCAGCCTGGCCAGAGCGACGCGCACCCGCTCGCCGCCGGAGAGGGTCTCAATCACTCTTTCCAGCATCTCCTCATCCAGGCTGACCTGCCTCAGAGCCTGCAGGATCTGGCTGTAATTTTCGTAATGGGAGTCCTCGCTGGGGCTCTCAGCGCCGATGTACTGCAGTACGGTCCGGTCATGATAAGCCGCATCGATGGTCTGGGGCAGATAGCCGACCGGGCCGTCGGCGGTTATCTGACCGCTGTAGCTGACATAGTCGGAAACGTCCTGGCCGGCCATGATCTTCAGCAGCGTGCTCTTGCCGTTGCCTTCCTCGCCGATCAGGGCGATGTGTTCTCCCGCATTCAAAACAAAGCTGAATCCATCGATCAGCTTTCTTCCCTTATGGGTCGTAACGCTTAGATTGTTGATTTTGAGCATGATGAAAATAACCTCCTTATCCTTATATTCAAGACAATCGGGTTAGAGTTTCATCTTCTCACCTCCGAAATCATTATAAAGAGATGAAAAAGGAACCGCAATAGCGGTTCCGGCATTCTTTTCCGTTTTTAATGCTTACAGGCTGTTTACCTCGTCCAGAGTGGGAATGGAATCGGCGGCGCCCCTTCTGGTAACGGTGATGGAAGCGGCCTTGGCGGCCAGACGCAGGCACTCGGCAACGTCATGGCCCTGGGAAAGGCCGTAGCTGAAGTAGCCCATGAAGGTGTCGCCGGCGCCGACGGTGTCAATGGCGTTGACCTTGAAGGCCGGCTGGAACAGCCGTTTTTCAGCGTCCTGGTAGTAGGCCCCCTGGGCCCCGACGGTCATGACCAATCTGGCTTCGGGATACTTAACGCGGAACTGGGCCAGGATGTCGTCAAACTCCTGCTTGCCGGTCAGGGCGGCGCCTTCGACTTCGTTGATGAAGAAGTAGTCGACCTTGTCTAAGGGATAGGTGAACAGCAGGTCGTTGACCGGCGAGGGGTTGAGCATGACGGTCAGGCCCTTCTCATGAGCCTTCTCGATGACCTTGGCGTTGTTGTTGATCTCATTCTGCAGGATGATCAGATCACCCGCATGGAAATGCGAAAGCACTTCGTCAATGTAGTCTTCGGTGATGGACTGGTTGGAGCCGCCGTAGATGAAGATGGCGTTTTCGCCCTTCTCGTCGATCTGAATGACGGCGTGGCCGTTGGGCTCATCGACGTGATTGAGGTAGGTCATGTCCACGCCGTTTTCCGCAAGGACCTTTTCCAAAAGGGCGGCGTCGTTGCCGATGTTGCCGGCCAGAAAGACGTGAGCGCTGCTTCTGGCCAGGGCGATGGCGGCGTTTAAGCCCTTGCCGCCGGCTACGACCGTGTACTCGTCAGCGAAGGTCGTTTCCTTGGGCGCGCAGATGTGATGCATGTGATAGTCATGGTCGATGTTAAGAGAACCGAATACCAGTATTTCCATTATTTATATCTCCTGTATCTGTCAGTGAAATTATACCATATCCAATTGCGGCGATGAAGAAAGTCAGTTCTGTTCAGCCGGTTTTTCCAGATCGTACTGCAGCAGTTCGACGACGATGTCTCCGGTGTCTTCGTAATAGACTTCCAGCTGCCCGGCGGAAGTAAAGCCGTGACGCTGATAAAGCTTCAATGCCGGCAGGTTGCCACAGACGACGTCCAGGTGGATGACCCTGGCCATCCTGCGGGCTTCTTCAAGCAGATAGTCCATCAGGATCCCACTGACGCCCTGGTGCCGGAATGCGGGAGAGACAGCCAGCAGATGAACGACGGCGACCTCTTCGTCAGGGACCTTCCTGGCCCAGTTTCCGGCCTTGTACATTTCCTCTTCGCCCAAGGAAAGAACGGCTGCCCCGGCGATCTGGCCGTCCTGACAGACCAGCAGGAATTCGCCCTTTTCCAGATGGCTCCTGATGTCATCTTCGGAAGGATAAATCCCCTTGGTCCAGTCGGGGCCGTACTGATCATGGCTCTGCTGATCGATGACCGCATCGTAGAAGCCATACAGTCTTTCCAGGTCGGTGATGTCGGCTTTTCTGGTGATCATGGCATGATACCTCCTGTTTTCTAAGACCACTATAGACAAAAAGACCCGACTTATCAAGAAAGCCGGAAAAGCGGTGAACGCCTGTGCAAATCCGGCAGGCGCACCGGCAATATCATGATATAATTAACTTACTGATATTCAGGAGGTTTTATTATGAAACTCTATAACACTTACAGCCTGCAGGTCGAGGACTTCAAGCCCATCAGGGAAGGGGAAGTCAGCATGTATGTCTGCGGACCGACGGTCTACAACCATGCCCATGTCGGCAACGCCCGCCCCATCGTCGTTTTCGACACTCTGAGAAGGGTGCTGGAAGCCTGCGGCTATAAGGTCACATATGTATCCAACTTCACCGACGTTGATGACAAGATCATCAACAAGGCCATCGAGGACGGCATCGATGAGAAGACCGTCGCCGAGACCTACATCGACGCCTACAACGATGTCCGCTCCCGTCTCAACGTCATCCCTCTGGACGCCACGCCCAGAGTGACCAGGACCATGGATGAGATCATCGCCTTCATCGATCAGCTGGTAAAGGAAGGCGCCGCCTATGAAGTCAACGGCGACGTCTACTTCTCCGTTGACGCCGATTCCAAGTACGGCGAGCTGTCCCATCAGCGCGTTGATGAGCTGCAGGTCGGCGCCCGCGTCGAGGAAAACAGCCAGAAGAAGAACCCGCTGGACTTCGCCTTATGGAAGAAGACGGAAAAGGGCATCCAGTGGGATTCCCCCTGGGGAAGAGGAAGACCGGGCTGGCATACCGAATGCGTCGTGATGATCGGCAAGCAGTTCGGCCCGGGCATGATCGACATTCACGGCGGCGGCAAGGACCTGAAGTTCCCGCACCATGAAAACGAAGTCGCCCAGTCGGAGATCGTCAACCACCACCATCTGGCCAACTACTGGATCCACAACGGCATGCTGGCATTCGACGGCGAGAAGATGAGCAAGTCGCTGGGCAACGTCCGGCTGGCCAAGGACGTCATCGGCCAGCTGGGCGCCAATCTGACCCGCTACTTCCTTTTATCCGTGCGCTACCGCGACGTGCTGAACTTCACCGATGACGCCATCGCCGCGGCCCGCAGCGAGCTGGACAAGATCGTTCAGGCGCTCAAGCAGGTGGAGATCAGGGCGCAGCTGGGCCAGCTGGAACTCAACGAAAGCTACAACGTCGACCGCTACAATGAATTCATGCAGGACATGGAAGATGACCTGAATACCCCCAACGCCTATACGGTGATCATCGACGTGGTCAAGCAGCTCAACCAGGCCCTGCGCAGCCGGGAAGTCGACAGCGACATCGTCTCCAAGAACTACAACGCCTTAAGGATGATGCTGGACATTTTGGGCATCAAGATCGATAAGATCGTGATGAGCGAAGAAGATAAGAATCTGTATAAGCAGTGGCTGGCCGCCAAGAGCGCCAAGGATTTCGCCACGGCGGACGTTCTGAGGGAACAGCTGCAGCAGCGCGGCGTCATGTAGGATGAACGGAATACTTAATCAGTACAGTCCGCTGGCGCTGGCCTTCATCGGCGACGCCCATTACAACCTGACGGTCAAGCGCCGGGCCGTGGAGAAGGAAACCCGGATCAACGGCATGCAGAAGTACGCCGCTGATTACTGTTCCGCCCGCCGGCAGGCGCAGATCGCTCACCGGCTGCTGGAAGAGGGCCTGCTGACCGCTGAGGAAGAGGAGATCTACAAAAAGGGACGCAATGCCAAGGGACACGGCGCCCCGAAGAATACCGACATTCTGACTTACCGGTCGTCGACCGGTTTTGAGGCCGTCTGGGGCTACTGGTATCTGACCGGTCAGCAGCAGCGCATGGAACAGATATGGGACTTAATTGAAACCATCGGGGACTAGAAGTATGGCACAATATGTTTACGGGAAAAACGTGATCATCAGCCTGCTGAAGGCAGGCCGGAAGGTTGAGAAGCTCTGGATGCAGAAGGGTCATAAGGACGCCGAGCTGGAAGAACTGGCCCGCAGCTGCCATCTAGCCATCGACCGGGCGGACAAGAGACAGCTGGACCGGATGGTCGCCGGCAACCATCAGGGCTACGTGGCCCTGGTGGAAGAGTATCAGACCTGCACTCTGAAAGAGCTGCTGGAGGGCATCAGCGATGACCATCAGCCGTTATTGGTCGCTTTGGACCAGCTTCAGGATCCCCACAACCTGGGGGCCATCCTGAGAACGGCCGCCTGCGCGGGCGCTGACGGTCTGATCATCGAGAAGAACCGCTCCGTCTCTCTCAACGCCACTGTCGCCAAGGTATCGACCGGGGCCATCGACATCATACCGGTCGCCGAGGTCACCAACCTCTCCCAGGCGCTGATCGCCCTGAAGAAGGAAGGCTACTGGGTCGTCGGCACTTCCCTGAAGGCTGACCGCGACTACCGCAGCGTGGACTACGACATGCCGGTAGTCATGGTAGTCGGTTCGGAAGGCGAAGGCATGCGCAGGCTGGTGGAGGAAAACTGCGACATACTGGTCAGGATGCCGATGGAAAACGGCATGGAGTCGCTCAACGCCTCTGTGGCCGCCGGCATCATGATGTATCAGATCTACAACAGCCGCTTTCCCGTTAGATGAAGGGAAAGAGCATGACGGATGACAAT
>JAFZBT010000144.1 GCA_017561615.1 Erysipelotrichaceae bacterium | reverse complement strand
TATAGCACTGAATCTCCAGCGCACGGATCAGCCTGAGAACATCCGACTTGAAGTCCGGTCCGCCGGCCGCCCATAAGGTTCCGCCCAGACGCGCTTCTTTCTCCCACAGTTCCGCGTCCCATCCGCGCTGTTTTGCGGTGATCGCTGCCTGCATGCCGGCCGGGCCGCCGCCGATCACAAGGATCTTCTTTTTACTTCCGTCCGGTTTCGGGAGGGCAAATGATTTTTCTGCATAGCAGAGCGGGTTGACGGCGCAGTAGTAGTGTTTGCCGGAGAAACCGGAAAGCAGACACTCGTTACAGCCGACGCAGGGCATGATGTCCTCATCGCGTCCTTCCCTGACCTTTGTGGGCCAGTAGGGATCCGCCAGCATCTGGTGAGCCAGACCGACATAGTCCAGAATCCCGTCTTCAACAGCCTTCTTGGCAACATCCGGCTTGATCAGCTTGCCATCGCCCAGCACGGGGACGCTTACGACGTCCTTGATGGCCTTCTGAGCATCAAGCTTGTGGCCGTCCTTGCTGTAGACGGTGGTGATGGCCTGGAACCATTCTTCGTAACAGCCGGTATCGACATGGAGGGCGGTAACGCCGGCCTTCTCCAGGATCTTGGCCATTTCAATGCCCTCATCGATGGTGCGGAAGCCTTCTACTCGATGAACCGGAGTGAACTTGACCAGGATCGGGAAGTTCTTCGGTACGTTCTGCCTGATCGCCTCGATGCATTCCAGGGTGAAGCGCATGCGGTTTTCCAGCGAGCCGCCGTATTCGTCGGTCCGGTTGTTCCACTGCAGGGAATGGAACTGATCAAGCAGATAGCCGCCGTAGGCGTGCAGCTCGACCGCATCCGCGCCGGCATTGACGGCCAGGGAGGCGGAGTAGCCGACCTTGGAGACCAGATACTTGATGTCTTCAACCGCAAAGGGCTTGCAGATCAGATCGGGGAACCAGAAGGAACCGACGCTGCCGGCGCTGTAGGGAGCCGTAAACGGATCGGTGAACTGCTGGCGTCCCAGACCGGGGGACAGCTGAACGCACACCTTGGCGCCATAGTGATGGCAGCGGTCGATGAGCATGTTCAGTCTTTCAACATGGTGGAAGTCAGAAAGTTCGGTGCAGGGCCGGGGCTCATACTTGGTGGAAACCACGTTGGCGCCGGTGATGATGAGAGCAGCGCCGCCCTTGGCTCTTTCCTCGAAGTAGTCGATGCCTTCGTTGCAGTAGGAACCGTCCGCTTCACCGGTGGTGCCCATCGGTGACATGAAAATGCGGTTCTTCAGCTTCATGGTGCCGAGCATCGTTCTGTCAAACAGGGATCTAGTCATTGTAATCTCCTTTCGTCACTTGTGATTTTTATGACAAAGTATTTATACCTATTATGTATCATATTCCTCGGGCAATTTAAATATCTGCCGGTTAATATGGAAAGTTTTCCAACGTCGGCTGTCAGATTAATGAACAAACACCATATAAGTTAATGAAGCTGATGGCCTTTCCGCACTTTTCCATGGCAGTCAACATGACGTTGTCCCCGCAACGGCACTGATTTACAATATTATTAATAAGAGGTAAAACTATGCCCATACTCGCCGCAATCATGGTCCCCCATCCGCCTCTGATCATTCCCGAGGTCGGCAGGGGCGAAGAAAAGCAGATTCAAAATACGATCGACGCCTACGATCAGGCCGGACGCTTTGTCAGCGAACTGCAGCCGGATACCATCATTGTATCCTCGCCGCATTCCGTCATGTACGCTGACTACTTTCATGTCTCTCCCAAGAAGAAGGCCTCGGGATCCTTTTCCCGTTTCGGCGCATCATCCGTTTCTTTCGAAGAACGGTATGATGAAGAACTGGTAAGAGAGATATGCCGGCGGGCTGATCTGGAGGAATTTCCAGCCGGCACTCTGGGAGAAAGAGATCCCCAGCTGGATCACGGCACCATGGTTCCCCTGCATTTCATCGAAAAGCAGTATAAGGATTTCCAGCTGGTCCGAGTATCCCTGTCCGGCCTGTCCTTAAGCGACCACTATCAATTCGGTCAGCTGATCCAGCAGGCGGTAAACGCCTTGGGCCGCCGGGCTGTCTTTGTCGGCAGCGGCGATCTTTCCCATAAGCTTCAGACCTACGGCCCTTACGGCTTTGACGAAAACGGTCCTGAGTATGACCGCCGCATCATGGAGGTCATGGCTTCCGGTAATTTCGGAGAACTGTTTGACTTTGAGGAAGCCTTCCTGGAAAAGGCCGCTGAATGCGGCCATCGCTCCTTTGTGATCATGGCCGGCGCCCTGGACGGACTTAAGGTGATCCCGGAAATGCTGGTGCATCAGGATGTGACCGGGGTGGGCTACGGCATCTGCACATACCGGACCGAAAGGGAAGATAATGACCGTCACTTCCTGAAACAGTATCAGGAAAAAGTTCAGGAAGAACTGCGGAAAAAAAGGACCAGCGAAGACCCCTATGTCGCTCTGGCCCGTAAGACCATTGAGACCTGGGTCAAAGAAGAGAAAAAACTGAAACTGCCGAAAGAGCTGCCTGAGGAAATGCTCAGCAATAAAGCCGGAACCTTCGTTTCCCTGCATAAGGACGGCATGCTCAGGGGCTGCATCGGCACGATGTTTCCCACCACCGGCTGCATCGGCCAGGAGATCATCAACAATGCCATCTCGGCCTGCAGCCGCGATCCGCGCTTCAGTGAGGTCACCGAAAGGGAACTCGATTATCTGGACATCAGCGTCGACGTGCTTTCCGAAAGCGTGAAGGTTAAGTCCAAGGATGAGCTGGATGTCCGAAAATACGGCATCATCGTCTCTGACGGCTACCGGCAGGGCGTGCTTCTGCCCGATCTGGACGGGGTAGACAGCGTTGATCAGCAGATCGCCATTGCCCGAAGAAAGGCCGGGATCGACGAGGATGAAGAAATAACAATTGAAAAATTCGAGGTGGTCCGCCATGGCTGATCCCTGCAAGGTATGTTACCGGCACTGCCTGCCTGCGGAAGGAAAGCCGGGAGTCTGCGGAGCCAGAAGAACGGTCAATGGCGAAGTGGTCTGCGACAACTACGGAAAGCTGACCTCCATCGCCCTCGATCCGATCGAGAAGAAACCGCTGCAGCACTTTCATCCCGGTTCCCTGATCCTTTCCGTCGGCTCTTACGGCTGCTCGCTGCACTGCCCCTTCTGTCAGAACCACGAGATCTCCATGCCCCAGGAGGGGCTGCGTTACCGGGATGTATCTCCTGAAGAATTAGCCGATCTGGCTTACGAACTGAAGGACAGAGGAAACATCGGGGTAGCCTATACCTACAATGAACCGCTGATCTCCTACGAGTATGTCCGGGACTGCGGAAAGCTGGTGCACGAAAAGGGCATGTACAACGTCCTGGTCAGTAACGGCATGGCCACCCTGGAAGTGCTGGAAGAAATAAGACCCTATATCGACGCCATGAACATCGACCTCAAGAGTTTCAGCGAAGACTGGTACCGCGAGGTACTGGGCGGTGATTTGAACATGGTCAAAAGCTTCATCGCTGAGGCGGTAAAGAGCGCCCATGTTGAGATAACGACTCTGCTCATCCCCGGAATCAACGACAGCGAAGAG
This sequence comes from Erysipelotrichaceae bacterium, assembly GCA_017561615.1. The sequence goes on along the minus strand of JAFZBT010000144.1, from coordinate 260 downwards.
GAAGTCCGGCAGATGGCATCCTGGATCGCCTCTCTGGACAGAGGCATTCCCTATCACCTTTCCCGCTTCTTTCCGGCCTACAAGATGACTGACCGGCAGCCGACGCCGGTGAAGACGGTGTATCAGCTGGCGGCTGTCGCCAGCCAGTATCTGGACCACGTCCATACGGGAAACTGCTGAGCATCAGCAAGCCCCCATAAGACATCCAAAGGCTCTGAATATTCAGAGCCTTTTTCTCTCCGTCATTTAAGTTTTCCTTT
>JAFZBT010000143.1 GCA_017561615.1 Erysipelotrichaceae bacterium | reverse complement strand
GACCAGAGCCGGATCCTGGTGGGCAGGAGGGAGATGCTGGAGGCCCATGAGATCAGCGTGCCCTCCCGGGACTACGAGAACCGGTACACCAAGACCAGCACCAGGGACGCCATCTATCTGGCGGTGCCCAATCAGAAGCACTATGAGATGACCCTGGAATGCCTGAAGCGCCATATTCCCACCTTCTGCGAGAAGCCGATGGGCGGCAATCTGCGGCAGGTCAGGGAAATGATCCAGGCCTCCATTGACAACGGTACCTACCTGCACGACGGCACCATTCCGATGTATTCTCCCAACCTCAGGGTCATCAGGGAATACCTCGGCAGGATCGGCCGGGTGCGCCGGGCGCTGTTCAACTTCGGCAAGTATTCATCACGCTACGATGCCTATCTGCGCGGCGAAAACCCCACGACTTTCCGTCCGGAACTCTATAATGGCTCACTGATGGATCTGGGCATCTATGTCATCGCCGACATCGTCGCCCTGTTCGGCAAGCCGCAGGAGATCTATTCCGAGGCCAGCATTCTGGAAAGCGGCGCTGACTGCATGGGTGTATCCGTGCTCAAGTACGACGGCTTTGACGCCATTGCCTGGCACTCCAAGGTTACCGATACCGAGATCGTCTCCGAGATCCAGGGCGAGCAGGGAAACATCTACATTCCCCATCTCTCCCTGCTTGATGAGATCTACTATCAGCCCAGGGGCGGTGAAAAGGTGAGGATCGGTGAACCGTTTGACCACCAGTTCGCCAATGAATTAAGAGATTTCGTCTACGGCGTGGAAAACGGTCTGCAGGAATCGGTGATGAATCCGTTCCGGCAGGTACTGGACATCCACGAAGTTCTGACTGACTGCCGCCTGAAGGCCGGCATCATCTTTGACTGTGACGGTGAGGATCGTGGATAAGCGCTACGGTCTGGTACTGGAAGGGGGCGGTTTCCGGGGGGCCTATACGGCCGGAGCCCTGAAATGGCTCAGCGACCATGACATTCACTTTGACTATACGGTCACCATTTCCGCTTCCGCCTGCTACGGCTTCAACTACATGGCGGGCAAGGACGACGTCAGCAAGCGCATCGCCATCGACGGGGTAACCGACAAGCGGGTATTCGGTCTTTCGGCCGTCCTGCATGAAGCCAGCATCGTCTCCTTCCGCTATCTGATCAGCAAGTATCTGGCGGAAACCTACGGCAGTTCGCTTCAGTATCTCCGCAGCCAGGAGGGCAGGGTGGAAGTAGGCGTATTCAACATGACCAGGCAGTGCCTGGAATACTACGATCAGTTCGGACTGGACGAGGATACCTGGATCATCCAGGCCGCCTGCTCGCTGCCGATCGTCAGCCGCATGGTGGAGATCAACGGCGAGAAGTTTCTGGACGGCGGCATCAGGCACATGGTCTCGATCGACCGCAGCAGGGAAACCGGCCACACCAGGCATCTGGTCATCGTCACCAAGGACAAAAATTACGTCCGCAAGCCCAACGGCTTCTTCACCAATCTGCTGCTAAGGCTCATGTACCGCCGGTATCCGGTCATGCTGGAAACGCTTGATCACCGGGTCGAGACCTACTATCAGGAGATGAATGACGTCTATGAACTGGAAAAGAGCGGCGATGCCATGCTGATCCGTCCCAGCCGGGACACCGGCGTGGGCCGTTTCTCGGGCACCAGAGAACAGATCGAAGAGATGTATGAATTAGGTTATCAGGACATGGAAGACCGCAGGGAAGAGATTCTGAAGTTCCTGGAGGTGAAATAAGATGAAGCTTGGCATAGCCGGAGCCGGACTGATCGTGGAAACGCTGATGCAGTTCATCGATGAAGTCAGGGAAGTTGACAAGGTAGCGATCTGCTCGCTGCCGGTAGATCAGCAGCGCATGGAGATGTTCTCCCGCCAGCACGGCATCCGGAAGATCTACTATGAATACGATGAAATGCTGGCGGACGGGGAAGTCGAGACGGTCTATCTCGGCGTTCCCAATTTCGTGCACTATACCATGGGCAAGAAAGCCCTGCAGGCGGGCAAGAACGTCATCATGGAAAAGCCCTTCTGCTCAAACTATGAACAGGCTGGGGTTCTGAAGAAACTGGCTGAAGAAAAAGGGCTGATAATCGTCGAGGCGATCACCAATCAGCATAATCCCAATTATCTGAAGATGAAGCAGTTGCTGCCGCAGCTGGGTGACATCAAGATCGTCACCCTGAACTACACGCAGTATTCCTCCCGCTACGACGACTTCCTGAAGGGCATCATCAAGCCGGCCTTTGACGTTACCAAGTCAGGAGGCGCGCTGATGGACCTCAACATCTACAACATCCACGTAGCGGTCGGCCTGTTGGGCAAGCCCAGGGCCGTTCACTACTATCCCAACATCGAAAGGGGTATCGACACTTCCGGCGTTCTGGTGCTGGAATACGATGGCTTCAAGGCTTCCCTGATCGCCGCCAAGGACTGCGGAGCGCCGTTATTGAACTGCGTGCAGGGAAACAGGGGCTGCCTGTATACCTCTTCACCGCTGTTTACGCTGACGGACTTCTCCTTCCAGCTTAATAAGCAGCCGGCGCTGCATTATGATCTGGACGGCGACGTGCACAGGATGAAGCCGGAATTCGAAGAATTCGTCAGGATCATCGACAGTCACGATACGGCCGCCGCAGCTGAGCTGTTGCAGCACACCATGGATGTCATGGAAGTGCTGACCCGGGCGCGTCAGAGCGCCGGCATCGTCTTCCCCGACGACGCCAATCTCTAGATTTCCGCTGAGAAATAAGAAAACGCCTGTCCGTAGTGGACAGGCGTCTTTTCATCTCTGTCGGTAGACGGACAGGAAGTCCGCCAGTTTTTCCATGCACTCGCTCAGTACCTCGATCCTGGGAAGATAGACGATCCGGAAGTGGTCGGGGCGGGGCCAGTTGAAGCCCTTGCCGTGAACGATCAGAACCTTCTTCTCCTTCAGCAGGTCAAGGGCAAACTGCTCGTCATCGTGGATGTTGAAGCGCTTGATGTCCAGCTTCGGGAAGATGTAGAAGGCCGCCTGCGGCCGGACAGCGCTGAGTCCGGGAATTTTCTCTACGGCATCATAGATGAAATTGCGCTGCTGGTAGAGCCGGCCGGTGGGAATGATGTAGTTGTTGACGCTCTGATGACCGCCCAGGGCCGTCTGAATGATCGACTGGCCGGGGACGTTGGAGCACAGTCTCATGTTGGAGAGCATGTTGATTCCCTGGATGTAGTCGCTGGCCAGCTTCTTATTGCCGGAAAGGATCATCCAGCCGACGCGGTAACCGGCGATCATGTGTGACTTGGACAGACCGCTGAAGGTGACGCAGAACAGGTCATCGGCCAGCGAAGCGATGGAGACGTGCTTGAGGTCGTCCATGACCAGCCGGTCATAGATCTCATCGGAGAAGATGATCAGCCGGTGCTCCCGGGCAATGGCGACGATCTGCTCGAGGATCTCCTGAGGGTAGAGCACGCCGGTGGGGTTGTTCGGGTTGATGACGACGATGGCCTTGGTGCGGGATGACACCTTTCTTCTGATGTCGTCAATGTCCGGATACCAGTTGTTTTCCTCATTGCACAGGTAATGTACCGCCCGGCCGCCGGCCAGCGTGGCGCAGGCCGTCCACAGCGGGTAGTCAGGCGAGGGGATCAGGATCTCATCGCCGTTGTCCAGCAGAGCACTCATTGACAGGTTGATCAGTTCGCTGACGCCGTTGCCGGTATAGATGTCCTCCATGGTGACATTGGGGATGTGCTTGAGCTGGGCGTACTGCATGATGGCCTTGCGGGCGCTGAACAGACCCTTGGAGTCCGAGTAGCCTTCGCACTCAGTCAGCTGGGAGGACATGTCATAGATGATCTCATCAGGGGTCCTGAAGCCGAAGGGAGCCGGATTGCCGATGTTGAGCTTCAGAATGTGGGTGCCGTTGAGTTCCATTTCCCGGGCCAGGTCAACGACCGGTCCGCGCACGTCATAGAGAACGTTGTCCAGCTTGCTGGACTTGCGGAACCAGGACGGGCTGTCTTCAGCCTTTCGGACTTCCTCTTCATCAAAGTAGTCGTCGCTGACTTCCAGAACGTCAGTAAGCCAGCCGGTAATGTCCCGGCGCGGTCTGACCTTGCCGGAAAGATACTGGCTGATGTGGCTCTTTCCCAGAGGGATGCCGTCCTTCTGGGCCAGATTGACCAGGTCGATCTGCTTGTAGCCCATTCTGTTCATGGCGTTTCTCAGTTTTTCGGCAAATGATTCACTGCTCATTTTGAACCCTCCTCTTCCGGATTTGAATTACCGCCCGCCTAAACCGCCGGGCGGTTAATATTGGTCTCATCATAGCACTACAGCGGCTGATTATCAACAGAAAGTTCAAAATATAATTGAATTACCCTGCCAATGAAATTGAACTCAGGGCCTTTAACCGGGCTCTTTTTCCCATTTGGGTAAGATCAAGGACTTTCAGCCTTTTGCCCGTATACTTTATTACGGGAGTGATGATCATGGATTACAAGGAACTTGACCGCCGGGCCAGAGATCTGTTTGAACTGTACAACCGGACAGCCTTCATAAGCTTTACCCTTAAGGAAGAGGACGAAAACTACCGGCTTTATCAGCTGGTGGACTTCGTGCTTTCCTCGCTGCCGGAAGAGTACCGTTTCCTGCTGGAAAGGGAGTATGTCCAGCAGGCGCCGCGCTACTGGTGGCAGCTGTTTTATTCCAAGACGACCTATTACCGGCTGAAGAGAAAAGCCATTACCGAACTTTTCCGTCGCTTGAAATGGTAGGGTATAAATGATAAGATTAACTTAACAGAATACATAAAAAACAGGAGGAATAATATGTTGAAAGGTATCGCTGCAAGCAGTGGAATCACGATTGCGAAAGCATACAAGCTGGAGACACCGGAAGTCACGATCGAGAAGAAGACCGGCTGTGATCCGGCAGCTGAATTTGCCCGCTTCAAGAATGCTCTGAAGAAGTGCAAGGAAGATATCACGAAGATCAAGAATGCCGCTGTCGGCCGTCTGTCCGACGAGGAACTGGCCATCTTCGATGCTCACCTGATGGTTGCCGAAGACCCGGCCATGGAATCGGAAGTGCAGAACATGTGCGAGAACGAAAAGGTCAACTGCGATTACGCTCTCGATCAGGTAGCCGGCAATTATATCTCCATGTTCGAATCGCTGGATGATGAATACATGAGAGAAAGAGCAGCCGACATCCGCGACGTTACCAGAAGGATCAAGTATCACATTCTGGGCATCGATATCGCCGATTTGTCACTGATCAATGAAGAGAGCATCGTCGTGGCCCACGACCTGACTCCTTCCGATACTGCTCAGCTCAACAAGAAATATACCAAGGGCTTCGCCACCGAAGTCGGCGGCCGTACTTCTCACTCCGCCATCATGGCCAGAAGCCTGGAGATCCCGGCGGTCGTCGGCATCGAGCACGTCATGAGTGAAGTCAAGCACGGGGACCTGCTGATCCTGGACGCCATCAAGGGCGAACTGCTGGTCAATCCCGATGAAGCAACCGTTGCCGAATATCAGAAGAAGGCAGACGCCTACCGTGAGGAAGTGGAGGCTCTGAAGGTCCTGAAGGATGCCAAGAGCTGCACCACCGACGGCCATGAGGTCCTGCTGGTTGCCAACATCGGCACTCCCAACGATGTCGACGGCGTCATCGCCAACGGCGGTGAGGGCGTCGGTCTGTACCGTACCGAATTCCTGTACATGAACGCTCAGGCTCTGCCTACCGAAGAAGAGCAGTTCGTCGCCTATAAGAAGGTTCTGGAAGCCATGAATCCCAAGCCGGTCGTTGTCCGTACCCTGGACATCGGCGGCGACAAGAAGCTTCCCTATCTGCCGATCGATCCGGAAATGAACCCCTTCCTGGGTTACAGGGCCATCAGACTGTGCCTGGACCGCAAGGACATCTTCAGAACCCAGCTGAGAGCTCTGATCAGAGCCAGCGCCTACGGCAAGCTGGAGATCATGTTCCCGATGATCGCCACTCTGGGCGAATTCCGGGAAGCCAAGAAGGTCTTTGAGGAAGAGAAGGCCAAGCTCGTCGCTGAAGGCGTCAAGATCGGCGATGACATCGAAGTCGGCATGATGGTCGAGATTCCGGCCGCTGCCGTTCTGGCTGATCAGTTTGCCAAGGAAGCCGACTTCTTCTCCATCGGCACCAATGACCTGATCCAGTACTCCATGGCAGCTGACAGAATGAGCGAGAAGGTTGCCTACCTCTACCAGCCGTTCAACCCCTCCATCCTGAAGCTCATCAAGATGACCATTGACGGAGCCCACAAGGAAGGCAAATGGTGCGGCATGTGCGGAGAAATGGCCGGTGAACCGGATGCCATCAGCGTTCTGATGGGTCTGGGCCTGGACGAGTTCTCGATGAGCGCCACCAGCATTCTGAAGGCCCGCAAGGTTGCCAACAGCGTATCCTATGAGGATATGAAGAAGCTGGCTGACAAGGCCATCCAGTGCTGCACGGCTGAGGAAGTTCTGGACCTGATCCACGCAACCGTAAAGTAACAGCAAGCCAACAGTAAAGCGCAGCGGTAAGCCGCTGCGCTTTTAATGTGCGTGTGACAGAAAGCACTGATTACATGTCGGTTATGCCGAAATAGGCTACCAGGCTTCTGTAAAGTTCGCTGTCTGCGCTCAGCCCGTACTGATCGACCATGGTTTTGATGATGGCGACGGCCCGGTCGTGATAGACCAGAGTGCCCATGTTGCAGGGGTCCATGATCTTTCCGCCGTCGGTCACCTTGATGTAGGCGTTCTGCATGATGACGCTGTCGCTGATGTAACGGGCTGCCAGTTCCGTCTTCATTTCACTGTAGTTATAGGAGAACAGCTTGGAACCGGCCGGGGAAAGCAGGTAGGTCAGGGCTTCCGCTTCCTTTTCAATGGCGGCGTCGCTGCGGTCAGTCACGGCAGCGATCTGACGCATGATCTCGGCTGTCAGCTGAGCGTTGGCGCCGACGGAATCGTTGAAGACATCGAAGGTCTCCGGCCGGCACAGCGAGGCGACGAGCTCATAGCTTTCTGCGTCTGCCGTCTTCAGCATTTCCAGTACCGTCGCATGGTTATCGGCTCCGGGACGGGAGCGGAAGACGGACAGAATGTGATCCAGGCCGATGGCTGCCCGGTGCTTGACGGACATTCTGCCGTCTACCGCCATGATCTGGCGGTCATAGGCCAGCGGGAAGCGGTCAGTCAGCATCTCGACGATTATGCCGTAGAGTTCATCTTTCTGCGTATCATCGGCGATCCGCTGGATCAGCTGCATCCGCCCGTCACTCTTCTGGATCTCCAGTTGGCTCATTTCGTTATAGGCGTCCAGGGCTTCATCAGCGGTTGCGGAGAAATCGATCAGCCTGAAACTGGTCAGCCGGCTGATCAGCGGCCGGAAAAGGACTTCCGGAAGCTGATAGCTTTCAGGAATCAGTTCACTGATGCTACCTTCATATCCGGCTTCCCCGGCAACCCAGTCAACTGCGGCTTTCCGGTTGGGATAATAGGCAAGAGGCATCAGCAGAGCATAGGCGATCAATAGACCGCTGAGCAGATTGAGGATCAGCTTGGGTACCAGTTTCGGTTTTTTCTTCGGCTTTATCAGATTGTTGATGATGTGGGTGAACAGACCGATGACGGTGAAAAAGACAATGAAGGCGGCCGTAAAGACCAGCGGACCGGTCAGAGCGGCCAGTATCCTTTCCAGCAGATCGCTCAGCGTAAGGAATTTCACCAGGACCGGCTTCAGCAGGGCGGTCAGCCTGGCGGCGAGCTGCGGGGCAAGTATCAGCGCCAGAACAAAGCCGCTGACAGCGGAAAGCAGATGAGTCAGGTCGGCAAACAGGCTTCTTTTCACTCCCAGTAACTGGGCCATCAGAACAATGCCTAAAATGATCAGATATTGCATGGTATGTACCTCTTATTTTCTATCAGGGGACCATTCGTCTGCGCTGTCCCCAGCGCTAGTTTCCGCCAAGCCCGAAATAGGCCATCAGGCTTCTGTACAGCTGGCTGTCAGCTGCCAGGCCGTATTTGGAATTCAGAGCATTCAGGATCTTGGAGGCGCTGGCGCTGTAGGCGGTGCCTTTCATCCGGCAGGGGTCAAAGACGCTGCCGCCCTCGGTAATGCTGATGAAGGCATTCTGCAGGATGGTACTGCTGCTGATGCAGCCGGCTACCTTGGCGGCATCGAGCTTGGGATAATTCAGCGGCAGGTTGGGATAATTGCCTTTCGGTGAAAGCAGGTAGGCCAGAGCTTCGGCTTCCCGGGCAATGGCCGCGTCGCTACGGTCGGCAAAGGTGCCGATCTCCCGGAAGATCTGGGCAATCAGAGGAGCGTTGTTTCCCAGATAGGGGTGGAACACTCTCAGGTCATTCTCATCCAGCAGTCCGGCTGCGAAATCATAGGTTTCGCTGTCCGCTGATCTCAGCATGGCGCTGAGCGTGGTTTCATTGGCGTCGGGATACATGCGGATGATGGAGTTGTACTGGGTCATCACCAGCATGGCGTCAAGCTTGGTTGACATTCGGCCTTTCTCCTTCATGATTCTCCGGTCGGTGGAATCGATGAACTTTTCGTAGGTCATGCTGACGATGTTGCCGCACATTTCATCCTTTTCAGGGCTGGCCTTCAGCTGTTCGATCAGCTGTGAGCGGGTGTCGAGATTGCTGAAGTCCAGGGTATCAAGATCCTGAAGGAAGGCGGTGAAGTCATCCAGGGAAACGGGTGCAGCGGTGATCCGGTTGAGCACCGGGCCGTAGATGGTCTCCGAAAGGCTGATTTCCCCGGGCAGCAGGCCAGCGGTACTGATGCTGTCATTGATGGTGGTGAGGTATCTGTCGATTGCCCCGGCCTTGTGAGGATAGTATCCGGCCGGTACGAGCAGCGCGTAGGCAATCAGCAGGCCGCTCAGCAGATTGATGATCAGCTTTGGCAGAAACTTGGGCTTCTTTTCCGGTCTGATGAATTCGCTGATGATGTGGGTAATAAGCCCGATCACCGTGAACAGAACGATGAAGACAAGAGTAAAGGAAAGCGGGCTGACGATCGATCGCAGAATGCCTTCCGTAGCCGGCTCAAGGCTGACGCTCTGCTCAAGAACAGGCTTCAGGAATGAGGCCAGGGCTGCCGATACCTGGGGGCTGAAGACGAAAGCCAGAATAAAGGCAGCGATCGCGGAGATCAGGTGAATGATGTCGCCGAAAAGGCTTCTTCCCAATCCCAGCAGCAGGGCCATGACGACGATGGCAGCGATGATGATGTAAACCATGGTATGCACCTCTTGTTTCTTTAATATATTATGGCACGGTTTACCATCAGGCGTCAGAAAAAAGTAACGAAGAGACCGCGCTTTGACAGCTTTCAGCCGGACGGAAAAGAAAAGGCAGCTGCCGGCTGCCTTATCTGTAAAGCTTGAAGATGTCGACCAATAACAGCCAGGCCAGCGAGTAATAGCTGACGACGGCGACCAGGTCGTTGATCGTGGTGATCAGCGGTCCGGAAGCGACGGCCGGGTCGATATTGATCCTGTGCAGGATCAGCGGCACGATGGTACCGATGAAGCTGCTGATGATCATGGCCAGCACCAGAGCGGCAGCGACGCACAGCGAGATCAGCAGGCTGTGGCCGAAGGGCTGGCCCTTGGCGAGCATGATATAGACGGTAATGAAGGTAATGACCAGGGTTCCCAGAATCAGGCCGTTGAACATGCCGACCCTTATCTCCTTGAGAACCAGTCCCAGCTTGTCCCTGACACTGAGGTCCTCATCGGTAAGGACCCGGATGGTGACGGCCAGCGACTGGGTACCGACGTTACCGGCCATGTCCAGGATCAGTGACTGGAAACAGACCAGCAGGGGTATCAGATCGACGACATGTTCGAAGGTTCCGACCACGGAGCTGACGCCCAGGCCCAGTACCAGCAGGACGATGAGCCAGGGGATGCGCTTCTTTACCGAGGTGAAGGTCTTTTCATGCAGGTCCTCTTCGCCGGAAAGACCGGCCAGCTTGGCATAGTCTTCACCGAGTTCCTCATCAGTGGCTTCAATGATGTCCTGAGCGGTGATGATGCCCAGAATGTGATCGTCCTTATCCAGGACCGGGAAGGAATCTTCCGCGTAGTCCTGCAGGTCGGCAAGCAGATCGCTGACCTTCTCATGGTCGTAGACGGTCGGGTAGGAATTGGTAATGATGCTTTCCAGCGGCGTGTCCGCCCGGGCGATGATCAGATCGGGCAGGTTGATGGCGCCGTAGAATTTCTCGTCCCTGTCAACGACGTAGAGAGTGGAGATGTTGTCGTTGTCCCTGGCCTGCTCGACCAGTGACTTCATGGCCTGCTTGACGGTCATGTCATTGCTGATGACTACGTAGTTGGTGGTCATCTTGGAGCCGATCTCTTCCTCGTTATAGGACTGAATGAGCTTGACGTCTTCCGATGACTCATCATCCATCAGGTCAACGATCTTGTTCTCGATGGTATCGTCGATCTCATCAAGGACGTCGACGGCATCGTCAGAGTCCATCCAGGAGACTACTTCCGCGGCTCTTTCCAGCGGCAGTTCCTCGATGTACTTGCCTACTTCTTCCAGATAGGCGAAGATCTCGGCCAGTTCCTCATCGCTGACGGCAGCGTAGATCTTCTTTCTCTGCTCACCGGTCAGTTCTTCCAGGGCATCGGCGATGTCACAGGCATGATAGTTTGTGATTATTGTTTCCAGATCCTCAGCGCTGATGTCTTCGCTGAGCAGTTTGACCAATCGCTCTACGTATTCAGGATTGGTTGAGTGTTCCTTTGCCATGTCATGTCCTCCCGGTCACCGATGATGATCTTTCGCCGCTTAGCGGCTTCTTTTTCCATTTTAGCGGTTTTACGGACGCCGTTCAATAAAAAAGGAAGCGCTGAGCGCTTCCCAGTCTGCTTAGTTGTGAGCCTGCGGTTGTCTCTGCTGTTTTCTGCGGTGATGAGCTGCGCGGAAGCAGGCCTTGAAGATCTCCAGTACCGGAATGACGCTGAAGGCCAGTCCGAAGGCGACAGCAAACTCCCTGAGGGAGATGGCCGTGCAGCCGAAGAGGTCCTTGAGGCCCGGAGTATAGATGACCGAGCAGGTGAGCAGCGTGGTGAGCAGGAAGGCTCCCAGCAGCCACCAGTTGAAGGTCTTCAGCTTGAAGATGCTTCCTCTCTGCGTACGCATGGAGATCGCATGGAACATTTCCACGAAGTTGCAGGTAAGGAAGGCCATCGTCATGCCGTCAGCCGAACCGTTGGCGATCAGCTGGCTGAAATTGATGGTGCCGTTCTCCAGGTAATCACCGATGAAGAAGGAGGCGACGACCACGGCAGCCATGTAGATGCCCTGCAGGATCATGTCGATGCCGGCGCCATGCGCGAAGACGCTCTCAGATGAGCTCCTCGGCTTGCGGCGCATCAGATCACTTTCCGCCTTTTCCATGCCCAGGGCCAGGCCCGGAGCGCTGTCAGTGACCATGTTGATCCATAACAGATGGGCAGCGGAGAGAATATTGACTCCTAACAGTGAGGAGATGAAGATGGTGAGGACTTCAGCCATGTTGGTGGACAGCTGGAACTGAATGACCTTTCTGACATTGTCGTAGATCTTGCGGCCTTCCTCAACGGCGTTGACGATGGTCGCGAAGTTGTCATCGGCAAGCACCATGTCGGCGACGCCCTTGGTAACGTCGGTGCCCGTGATGCCCATGCCGATGCCGATGTCGGCAGCCTTGATGCTCGGGGCGTCATTGACGCCGTCACCGGTCATGGCGCAGATGTAGCCCATGCTCTTGAAGGCTCTGACGATTCTGGTCTTGTGCTCAGGCTGTACGCGGGCGAAGACGGAAACCTTCTTGACGGTTTCCACCAGTTCCTCATCGCTCATGCCGTCCAGCTGCGAGCCGACCATGGCCTGAGATGAATCAGTGATGATGCCCAGGTCCTTGCCGATGGCAGCGGCGGTATCGATGTGGTCGCCGGTGATCATGACCGGACGGATGCCGGCTTCAGAGCACTCCTTAATGGCTTCATAGACTTCCTTGCGGCAGGGGTCGATCATGCCGACAAAGCCGACGTAGATCAGGCTGTTCTCCAGATCATCGGCATCGAAGCTTTCCGGCAGCTGCTTATAGTCGCGGTAACCCAGGCCCAGAACACGCAGAGCGCGGTCGGCGAATTCCTTGGCCTTGGCATTGACGGTAGTACGGTACTTTTCCGTCATCGGCTTGATCTCGCAGTTTTCATCAAGATAATGAGTGCAGAGGTTAAGGACGATCTCGTTGGCGCCCTTGGTATACTGACGGAACCCGTCGCCGTCCTTGACGACAACGGACATCATCTTGCGCATGGAGTCAAACGGCGCTTCTCCCAGGCGCGGGTGTTCGCTGTCCAGCATGGAGGAAGGCATCTTGTATTTATGAGCCGCGTAGTTTACCAGCGCTGCTTCGGTAGGCTCACCGACAGCCTGGAGATCACCGTCGGCGATCTTGGCGTCGGAGCATAAGGCCATGCCGCCGGCCAGCAGAGTGTCCGCGGTGCCGAAGGAATCGACAACGGTCATTCTGTTCATGGTCAGGGTGCCGGTCTTGTCCGAGCAGATGATCTGCGTGCAGCCCAGGGTCTCAACGGCGGTCAGTTTTCTGATCAGCGCATTGCGCTTGCTCATGGCGGTGACGCCGATGGACAGGATGATGGTAACAACGGCCGGCAGGCCTTCCGGAATGGCGGCTACGGCCAGGGCTACGGCAATGATGAAGGTGTCCAGTACGACGGAGAAGACGTCAACGCTTCCCTTGCCGGAGAACATCAGTTCCCGGCCGACACCGAAGACGAAGACGAAGACACAGATGGCGATGACCAGCTTGGTCAGCACGGCTGACAGCTCAGCCATCTTGCGCTGCAGAGGCGTTGATTCATCTTCCGCCTGGTTAAGAGCGGAAGCGATCTTGCCCATTTCGGTATCCATGCCGATGCCGACAACCACGGCGCTGCCGCGGCCGTAGACGACGGTGGATCCGGAGTAGATCATGTTGGCGCGATCGCCCAGCGGTACGTCGGTCTTGCCGTCCTTCATCATCAGGGCGTCAACCATCTTGTTGACCGGTACGCTTTCACCGGTCAGGGCAGCCTCTTCCAGCTTCAGGGAATGGCTTTCCAGGATCCGGCAGTCAGCCGGAACGGCGTCGCCGGCTTCCAGGATGATGACATCGCCGATGGTTACATCCTCGCTCTTGACGATGGTCTGCTGACCGTCGCGCATGACCTTGCTGGTAGCGGCGGTCATTTCCTTCAGAGCGGCGATGGCTTCCTCAGCCTTTGATTCCTGAACGACGCCGAGAATGGTGTTGATGGTGACGACTGCCAGGATGATGAACAGGTCCGCATAGGACTCGTCAGCGCCCAGGGCGACATTCTGATAGACGGTCGTGACGGTGGATATCGCCGCGGCTGCCAGCAGCATGATGATCATCGGATCGGCCAGTGATGAGAAGAAGCGCTGAACCAGCGTCTTCTTCGGAGGCTCTTCCAGTCGGTTCTTGCCGTATTTTTCGACTCTCTCCGCTACCTGTTGGCTGCTGAGGCCTTCAGGGCTGGAGTCAACTTCCTTCAGAACTTCTTCAGTTTCCTTGAAATAGTAATTCATATTACCTCCCAGATAATAAAAAACTCAGTACTGTGCCTGAGAATTGCCCTCAACACAGTAAACACTGCATCGAGTCTCACTATTTAAGATATGCCAGGATATTCATCCGTGCTGGTGACATACCGCACTAACGTGCCAGTTACTCCCTCAATTCGAAGGTATATTATCATAAGGCCGGTCTTTTTACAACATAATTTGCCCAAAATCGTTTATAATTCCAATATAAGGTAAAAGGAGAAAGAGACAATGCTGATACAATGGCTGGGCCACGCCTGCTTTAAGATTACCGCTGAAGATGAATCTCTCGTCATTGACCCGTTTGAAGACGGCTCGGTACCGGGCTACCGTCCGGTAAGGGAGAGCGCCAACATGGTGCTTTGCTCCCATCAGCATCATGACCACAACGCCGTCGGCTGTATCAGGCTTCTGCCGGCCGGCCGGGCCTTTGAGGTCGAGAAACTGGAAAGCTTCCACGACGACCAGATGGGCGCCCAGAGAGGGCCCAACACCATCCACGTCATTACCGCTGAAGGCTACCGGGTTGCCCACCTGGGCGATCTGGGCTGCGATCTGACCTTTGAGCAGGCTGAGGAACTGCGGGACCTGGATGTCCTGATGATCCCGGTCGGCGGTTATTTCACCATCGATGCCCTGCAGGCAGCCAGGATCGTGAAACAGCTGCGCCCGCGCATCACCATCCCGATGCACTACCATGAAGGCGATCTGGGATACGAGGTGCTGGGCAGCGTCCAGGAGTTCACCGACCGGTTTGAAAAGGTCATCTGGCTGACTTCCGATACGCTGGAACTTTCGGATGAACTGCAGGACGAGATCATCGTTCTCGACTATCCGCAGAACATTCACTGAAGCATCAGGGACCGCTGACCAGCGGTCTTTTCTGCGGGATGGAATTGTTCACTTTAGGGGTCGGTTGGTTTATAATTGATTCGGTGAGAAACATGAAGGAAGTCATACTGCATACCCACAGTGCCGATGAGACCCGTCAGCTGGCCGGCCAGCTGGCCGCTTTCCTGTATCCCGGAGCTCTGCTGACCCTTTCCGGACAGCTGGGAGCCGGCAAGACGACCTTTACGCAGGGTCTGGCCAGAGGGCTGGGCATCACCAGAAACGTTACCTCACCGACCTTTACCATCCTGAAGATCTACCAGGGAAGGCTGCCGCTGTATCACATCGATGCCTACCGTCTGGAAGGCCTGGATCAGGATCTGGGCTTTGAGGAATACATCGCCGGTGACGGCGTCTGCGTCATCGAGTGGAGCCATTTCATTCAGGACATCCTGCCTGAAGAGTGCATAAACATTGAATTCTCCATCAATGATGATGACAGCCGCCGGCTGCAGATCAGGGCCTATGGAGAAGAGAATGAAAGGATCGTGGAACAGCTATGTATGCATTAGGAATCGATACTTCGCATCTGTTTCTGCTGATCGTCCTCATGAATGAAGACGGCGTCGTCGATGCCGTTCAGCTTGACTGCTTCAAGCAGCAGTCGGAATACATCATCAGCCAGATGGATGAACTGCTGAAGCGCAACTCTCTGACCATCGGACAGGTCGATGATATCGTCGTTACCCGGGGTCCGGGTTCCTATACCGGCGTGCGCATCGGCATGACCGTGGCCAAGGTTCTGGGCTCGATCACCGGCAAGAACGTATACACCCTTTCCACCCTGCAGCTTTATGCGGGAAGAAGCGACTGCCGGGTGCTGATGGATGCCCGGGCCAAGCGAGTCTACAGCGGCCGCTACCGCGACGGGAAGGTTCTGGAACCGGAGAGCATCCTGTTTAACCAGGAAGCTGAAACGCTGCTGGAAAAGGAGAACTGTGAATTCTTCGGTGATCTGCACCTGTTCGGCCGTCAAGACCGCTACGAACATCTGGCTGACAACTTCTTCGCCCTGAAGAGCCTGTGGCAGAAGGAAGAGGACGTTGACCGTCTGGCTCCGGTATACTTCAAGAGCCGGAAAGAGTACCTTAAATGATGCGCCGGATGCGCGTCAGCGATCTGGATGAGGTCCTGGCGATTGAGGAGAAGTGTTTCCCGATCGGCACCTGGAACCGCAGCCAGTATCTCTACGAGCTGAACGAGAATCCCTACAGCCGACTCTGGGTCCTGGAGCAGCAGGGAAAGATCGTCGGCTACTATGACCTGTGGACCATCTTTGAGCGGGCGGAGATCGCCACGATCGCCGTCGCTCCGGAGCATCAGAAACGCCATTACGGCGGCCAGCTGATGCGCCATCTGATCGCCCAGGCCCGAGAACAGCACTGTGAAAACATTTCGCTGGAGGTCCGCGTCAGCAATCAGGCGGCCATCAGCATGTACGAGCATTTTGACTTCATAATCATCAACACCCGTCCGGGCTACTACCGCACGGCTGACGGTTATGAAGATGCCTATCTGATGATGAGGGGAATCTGAGAATGGAAAAAGACATATTGTTGCTGGCAATCGAATCAAGCTGTGATGAAACAGCCTGTGCCGTCGTCCGCAACGGAAAGGAAATCCTGTCCAACATCGTGGCCAGCCAGATCGACGTCCACACCCTTTACGGCGGCGTGGTGCCTGAAGTGGCCAGCCGCATCCACGTGGAGAACATTTCCGTCGTCATCAGCCAGGCGCTGGAAAAGGCCGGCATCGGCGTTGAGGACGTTGATGGAATAGCCTTTACCCAGGGCCCCGGTCTGATCGGTTCCCTGCACGTCGGCGTGCTGGCGGCCAAGACACTGGCCTTTGCCTATGACAAGCCGCTGATCCCCGTTCAGCATCTGACCGGCCACATCTACGCCAATGCCTTTGTCGGCGAACTGAAGTTCCCGCTTCTGGCGCTGGTGGTTTCCGGCGGTCACACCGAACTGGTGCTGATGAAGGAAGACTATGACTTCCACGTCATCGGCACGACCAATGACGATGCCGTGGGCGAAGCCTACGACAAGGTCGGCCGGGTTCTGGAACTTCCCTATCCCGGCGGCCCCAAGATCGACAGGCTGGCCCGGGAGGGCAGGCCGGTCTACCGTCTGCCCAAGCCAAGAACCGACAATGAACTGGACTTCTCCTTCAGCGGTCTGAAGAGCGCCGTCATGCAGTACATCAACCGGCTACAGAGAAACGGCGAACAGCTCAATGTCGCCGACATGTGCGCCTCCTTCCAGGAAACGGCGCTGAACGCCCTTTGGGACCGGGTCGAACTGGCTCTGCAGAACAATGAGGTAAGGCAGCTGGTTCTGGCCGGCGGCGTCGCTGCCAACTCGCGGTTAAGAGAGATCGTCCAGCAGCGGATGGAGCGATATCCGCAGATCGAATACATCATTCCGCCGCTGTCCTGCTGCACGGACAACGCCGCCATGATCGGCGCCAGCGGCTATGTCGCCTATAAGAAGGGCATCAGGGCTGACTATTCCGTCAGCGCGGACGCCTCGCTGGAAATGCCGGGAGCGTATTAGCATGAAGAACTTCCTGATCATCACGATCGCCTTCCTGATGGTCCTTTCGCTGACCGGCTGTAACGGCAGCGGAAAACTGCAGGCTGATCACCGCGATGAGAGGGGAGTTTTTATCATGGACAAGCAGTACTACATCGAAGAACAGCGGCTGACCCTTGAACAGAAGATCGGCCAGCTGCTTTTCATCGAATACCGCCGTTCCGCGATGGACGACAGGCTGGACAGCCTTCTTAAGGACATCCAGCCGGGCGGCTTCATTCTCTTCGGCGAGAATTTCTCGACCTACGAGAAGACCCTGAAACTGGTCAGAAGCATCAGGGAAAGGGTCAGCATTCCCATGTTCATCGGCTGCGATGAGGAAGGCGGCCGGGTCCAGAGGACCAGAAGCCTGAAAGATGACAGATATCAGGTCGAGGAGATAACGGACATGCTGTCGGTAGGAAACAGCGGCGATCCGCAGCTGGCCCTTAAGACAGGGGAAAGGCTGGGGGAGATCTGCCGGGTCTTCGGCATCAACATGGACTTCGCGCCGGTGGCTGACATCAATGTGTCAGCTGCCAATACCGTCATTTCCAGCCGTTCATTCGGTTCTGACGCCGAACTGGTCACCCGGATGGCTTCAGCCCTGGCGCAGGGACTGCTGAGCAGAGGGGTCGTGCCGGTGTATAAGCACTATCCCGGTCACGGCTCCACCACCGAGGATACCCATCTGTCCCTGGCGGTAAACTACCGGACAATGGATCAGGTGGAGTCGTTTGAGATGATTCCCTTCCTGAAGGCCATTGAGGAAGGTGTCCCGGCCATCATGGCCGGTCATATCGCCCTGGCTGACCTGCATGAGAAAGGCGATGAGAACTACCTCATGCCGGCTACCCTGGACAGAGACGCCATTACCGGGCTATTGAGAGAGAAATACGGTTTCCAGGGACTGGTGATCACCGATTCCCTGCAGATGAAGGGTCTGAAGAACAGCCGCTACAGCAGTGACGGCGACATCGCTCAGGCGGCTCTGGAAGCCGGCTGCGACATGCTGCTGTGTCCCCGGGATGCCCGCAAGCTGTTCGGCGAACTGCTCAGCCGGGCTCAAAGCGGCCAGCTGAGCATGGACATCGTGGACATGGCCGTCACCAGGATCCTCAAGTACAAGCATCTTTACATTTACGAAGGCTATGACGAGTACTTTGATCCGCAGCTGCTTTCCGGACAGTGAGACAGCATTATTTGTTAAAAATAAAAAGATTCTTCACAAGTTTGAACATATGTGGTAAACTGAACGCGTGATGAACATGAGCAGAACCACTATTGTGCCCAAGGCAACGATGCAGCGCTATCCGATCTATCTGAAAGCCCTGCGCAAATTATCCTCACAGGGAGTCAAGAGAATTCTCTCTCCCCAGCTGAGTGAGTATGTCAACATCCCCTCCACGACCATCAGGCGGGATCTTTCGCTGATCGGCCGTTTCGGCAAGCAGGGATACGGCTATGATGTGGACAATCTGATCTCCGTGTTCAACGAAGTACTGGGCACCGGGTTTGACGAGAAGATCATCCTGATCGGCGTCGGCAACCTCGGACAGGCACTGCTGAACTACAACCGCTGGGATTACGTAGTCGGTGAGATCGTGATGGCCTTTGACATCGATCCCAATCTCATCGGCCGCAAGATCAAGGGCATCAACGTCTATTCGATCGACCAGCTGGAGGAAAAGATGCCTGCCGACTGCAATCTGGCCATTCTGGCCATCAACGGTGACGCTCAGCCGATCGTCGACCGGCTCAAGGAAGCCGGGATCATCGGCATTCTGGACTTCACCCACATGCATATCAGGACCCCGAAGGGCATGATCATCAAGAGCGTTGATGTCATTGCCAACATTCAGGAACTGGTATTCGAAGCCAATACCATCAAGAAATTCAAAGACTGAGAACAGAGAAGCCAGGGAAGAGGGAACGCAAAGCGAGGAGCGGACGGTGAGAGCGCTTCGGTGACCTGCCCCAAGGACAACACTCTGCGAGTCGGACCGGAGAAAAGCAATGAGTAGACGGTCCCGAGGACGCCGCGTTAAGGCGAAGAGAACAAAGTAGGATGGCACCGCGGTAAAAGATCGCTCCTTTAGGCAGGGAGTGTTTTATTTTTTAAGGAGGAAATTGTATGTTTGAATTCATGACGATCAGGGAACTGTTTGAACTGGTCAGAGCCAACAACGTGATGCAGCTTGACGGCCTGCAGTATGTGCAGCTGCAGGGATGGGTCAGGACCAACCGCAATAATGGCTCTGTCGGCTTCATTGAGCTCAATGACGGAACCTACTTCAGAAACTGCCAGCTGGTTTACACGCCGGCGCTGGAGAACTTTGAAGAGATCGGCCACTGTCTGACCGGAACGGCCCTGACGGTCGTCGGCAGATTCAAGCTCACTCCGGAAAACAAGCAGCCCTTTGAACTGGAACTCACGGAAGCTCAGGTTGAAGGCGAATGCACCAGCGACTATCCGCTGCAGAAGAAGAGGCACTCCTTTGAGTACCTGCGCGAACTGGCCCATCTGCGGCCGCGCACCAACACCTTCTCAGCCGTCTTCCGGGTCAGAAGCGCTCTGGCCATGGCCATTCACGAATTCTTCCAGGATCAGGGTTTCGTCTACGTTCATACCCCGATCATTACCGGTAACGACGCCGAAGGCGCCGGTGAGGTATTCACGGTAACTACCCGTACTGACGACAAGTACGATGAGGACTTCTTCGGCAAGCGGGCTTCCCTGACCGTTTCCGGTCAGCTGCACGTGGAAGCCTATGCCCTGGCCTTCCGGGATGTCTACACCTTCGGACCGACCTTCCGGGCCGAGAACTCCAACACCAAGAAGCACGCCAACGAATTCTGGATGTGCGAACCGGAGATCGCCTTCGCCGATCTGGAAGACGACATGAACCTGATGGAGGACATGGTCAAG
>JAFZBT010000142.1 GCA_017561615.1 Erysipelotrichaceae bacterium | reverse complement strand
CATTACCGTCGATCAGCTCAGAGAGATTGCTGAGTACAAGATGAGCGATCTGAACGCCAATGATGTTGAAGCCGCCATGAAGATCATCGCCGGCACTGCCAAGAACATGGGCATCAAGATCGAAGGATGGGAGTAAGAGTATGCCAAAGCACGGAAAGAAATATCTCGAAGCTGCCAAGCTCATCGATAAGGAAAAGTATTATCCGGTTGAAGAGGCAGTTCAGCTGGTTAAGAAAGCCTGCTACGCCAAGTTTGATGCTACCGTCGAAGTAGTATTCAGATTAAACGTCGACCCGCGTCATGCTGATCAGCAGCTGCGCGGCGCCATGGTTCTGCCCAACGGAACGGGCAAGAGCCAGAGAGTTCTCGTCATTACCCAGGGCCAGAAGGAAGCCGAAGCCAAGGCTGCCGGCGCCGACTATGTCGGCGGCAAGGAACTGCTGGAACAGATCAAGGGCGGATGGTTTGACTTTGACGTCATCGTCGCCACTCCCGACATGATGGGCGAGTTAGGTAAGATGGGTAAGATCTTAGGCCCCAAGGGCTTAATGCCGAACCCGAAGACCGGAACCGTCACCATGGACCTGACCAAGGCCATCGACGAGATCAAGAAAGGTAAGGTAACCTACCGTACCGATAAGGAAGGCAACGTTGCCGTCATCATCGGCAAGACGTCTTTCACGGATGACAAGCTGGTAGAAAACTACAGAGCCATCTACGACGTCATCCTCAAGGCCAGACCGGCTGCCGTCAAGGGCACCTACATGAAGAATGTCGCCATGAGCGCTTCCATGAGCCCGTCCATCCGGATCGACCACGCTCTGTAAAAAACATATTTATATTTATCTTGAACAATATACCATAGACAGTAACGGCCGCGTTGGCTTAAAAAGGTTACCGAGGTAAGAAGTTGAATGACTGAAGCCCTCTTTGTCTGTGATGATGAGGGCTTTGTTTATACAACGGTATATTGGCAATATAAAAGAAAGGAAAGGACATTATGAACCAAACTGTACTGGAACAGAAGAAACAGCTGGTAAGCGAACTGGCAGACAAGATTGGCAAGGCCGGTTCCACAGTCGTTGTCGAGTACCGTGGTCTGACTGTCGCTGAGATCACCGAACTCCGCAGACTGCTGCGTGAGGAAAACGTTGAATTCGGCGTCTTCAAGAACACCATGGTTCAGCGTGCCGTCGACCAGCTGGGGCTGAACGACCTGGATGAGACTCTCTCCGGTCCCAATGCCTTCGCTACTTCCGCTGATGAAGTCGCCCCCAGCCGGATCTTATGCAAGTTCGCTAAGAAGCACGACAAGCTGATCGTCAAGTCCGGTATCGTAAGCGGCAAGGTCGTCAATGCCGATGAACTCAAGGCACTGTCAACATTACCGAACAAGGACGGCATGATCGCCATGCTGTTAGGCTGCTTACAGTCACCGATCCGCAAGTTCGCCGCCACCGTCAAGGCCATCGCCGACCAGGGTGAGGCGCCCCAAGCCAATTAATTAGGAGGAAATAATCATGGCAAAAGTTACTAATGAAGAAATCATCGCTACATTAAAGGAAATGACCATCCTCGAGATCAATGACCTGGTCAAGGCCATCGAGGAAGAATTCGGTGTTACCGCCGCTGTCATGGCTGCCGGCCCCGCTGCACCGGTTGAAGAAGTCGCCGCTGCCGGCCCGACCGAAGTCGACGTTTACCTGAAGGAAGTCGGCCAGACCAAGATCGCCGTCATCAAGGCTGTCAAGGAAGCTACCGGCTTAAGCCTGATGGAAGCCAAGCAGATCGTTGACAAGTGCGCACCGGATGCCCCGGCCCTGATCAAGGAAAAGGTCAAGGTTGAAGACGCTGACGCCCTGAAGCAGGCTGTTGTTGAAGCCGGCGGCGTTGTCGAATTCAAGTAAAAATCCGAAATAAGGCAGAATTGCATACAGGCAAGGCCGAATCCAAGCATTCGGCTTTTGCCTGCTTAATGGGAGGGGACAGTTATGGAACACTATTTCACTAATAACCCTCAGAAAAAGGAAAACCGAAAGGAAATCAGCTTTCGGTTTTTGACTCATTTGGAAACCTTCATTTCCGATGACGGCGTCTTCTCCAAGGACACCCTGGACTTCGGGTCCCGGCTGTTGCTACAGACGCTGGTAAGCCGGACGGTAAGCGGCCGGGTTCTGGATCTGGGCTGCGGGATCGGCTACATCGGCATCATGCTGAAGAAGCATTTTCCGGCCATCAGCCTGACCATGAGCGATGTCAACTCCGCCGCGGCCACTCTGGCTGAAGAAAACAGCCGGCGCTATGGTCAGAGTAATACCGTCATCGTTTCGGCCGGCTTTGAGAAGATCGATGGATCCTTTGACCTCATCGTCTGCAACCCGCCGATCCGCACCGGCAAGAAGGTCATCTATCCGCTGTTTGCCCAGAGCCTTGAGCATCTGAGCGAGAATGGCAGCCTGGTACTGGTCATCCGTCAGAAGCAGGGGGCGCCCAGCGCCGTCAGCTATCTGGCCTCGATTGGCGGACAGGTTGAAGTAATTGAAAAGAAAAACGGCTACTGGATCATATTGGTAAACAAATAGTTTGACACGATGTTTGACTTTTGTTATCATATATAATTGCAATAAAATGGGTCAATATCCGGTTTTTGACCCATGTCATATTTTGGAAAGGGTGTTGTTATGAGCAAAGAAAATACCTACCGCCTGGTCCATAAGGGCAAGAAAGCGGTGCGTAGAGACTATTCAAAAGTCAGTGGAACCCTGGAACTTCCAAACCTCGTTGAGATTCAGACCAAGTCATTCGACTGGTTCCTGAACGAGGGCATCAAGGAAGTCTTTGAGGAGATCTACCCCATCAAGAGTACCAACGGAAACATAACCCTTGAGTTCCTCGATTATCAGTTCGAAGAGCCGACCCACAGCGTCAATGAATGCAAGACAAGAGAGCTGACCTATTCAGCTCGTTTACGCACGACAATGAAGCTGTCCATGCGGGTACCGGACACCGGCGAGATCATCGAAAAGGAACCCGAGAAGGTCTTCCTGGGTGAATTCCCGATTCTTACACCGACGGGCACATTCATCATCAACGGTGCCGAAAGAGTCATCGTTTCCCAGATCGTCAGATCCCCGGGCGCCTATTTTGCCCAGGACGTCGAGGAGAAGACCGGCAAGGACATCTATACATCAGAACTGATCCCGGCCAGAGGTACCTGGCTGGAATTCATGACCGACTCCAAGAAGACGGCTTTAGGTCGCATCATCAACATGAGCGTTGACCGCAAGAGAAAGATCCTGTCTACCATCCTGTTCAAGGCCATCGGACTTTCCCTGAATCTGGAAAAGGGCGATGACGCTCTGGACACCAACGGCATGAAGACCTTCATGGAAGCCATCGGCTTACCGGTCTATGACCTGGAAAGCAGCCAGGAACAGAGAGAGTTCCTGGATGACTACCTGCTGCTGTTCACCGGCATCTTCGGCAACTACGAGGAAGTCGTCAACACCCTGATCGCGGACAACAAGATCAAGACGACCGAC
The DNA here is from genome assembly GCA_017561615.1 of Erysipelotrichaceae bacterium. The sequence continues at coordinate 9,081 of JAFZBT010000142.1, read as the reverse complement.
GAAGCGCTGAAGGCCATCTACGAAAACCAGAGATCGGACGACATTCATACCGTTGAAGGCGCCAAGAACCTGATGAACGCCAAGTTCTTTGATGCCCGCCGCTATGACCTCAACAAGGCCGGCCGCTATAAGACCGCCAAAAAGCTGGGTGCCTACGGCCGGGCCAAGAACCGCTATCTGGCTGAGGACCTGCTGGACGAAAACGGCAAGGTCGTCGTCAGGAAGGATACCCTGGTCGACAAGCCTACGCTGGCTGTGATCAAGGAGACCCTGGACAAGGGCGTCAGCATGATCGCCCTGCCGCAGGAATATGAATTCTCGCATCCCGATGTCATCAGCGTTCCGCTGACCAACGGCATGGGCTTAAAGGGCCGCGTGCTGGCTGAAGACGTCAAGGTCGGCAATAACACCTTTGAGCAGGGCACCGTCCTGACCGAAGATGACATCAGGGCCATCTCCAAGAGCCGCACCCTGAAACAGATCGCCATCTACGGCGGCATCATCGCTCAGGGCGTCAGACTGACGGCGGAAAACGCCTCCGCCGTGCTGAACTACGGCGGCCGGCTGTACTGCTTCGGCAGACTGCTGGACGAAACCGGCGCCGATGTCCTGGACAAGGATAATGAACTGCTGTTAAGCCGCTACATTCCCGACACCGAGCAGCCGATCCTGAATGACAAGCAGCGCATGAACATCGTTTCCGACGTCAAGGCCGGCAAGGTCTATGACCTCTGGCTGGTCGGAGCGGCCTGCCAGGTCATCTATGTCAAGAACCACATTGAGGACAGTGAGGCCGTCAAGGTCGTGGGCACCGACCCGCTGACCCTGAAGAAGACCATCGTGATCTCCGACATGTACGCTCAGTATTCCTACATGCTCAACATGACCGACGAAGTCGGCAGCGTTGACGACGTGGACCAGCTGGGCAACAAGAGAATCAGAACCGTCGGCGAACTGATCCAGAATCAGTACCGCATCGGCTTCTCCCGCCTGGAAAAGAACGTCAAGGAAAAGATGTCGATTTCCGACGTCTCCACCATCACGGCCAGGAACCTGACCAACATCCGTTCCCTGACCATGGCGGTCAAGGAGTTCTTCTCCTCCTCGCAGCTCTCCCAGTTCATGGACCAGCAGAACCCGCTGGCTGAGCTGACCAACAAGCGCCGTATCTCGGCTTTGGGCCCCGGCGGTCTGACCAGAGAAAGAGCCGGCTTTGAAGTCCGTGACGTTCACGCCACCCATTACGGCAGGATCTGCCCGATCGAGACTCCTGAGGGACCCAACATCGGTCTGATCAACTATCTGACTTCCTATGCGAAGATCAACGAGTACGGCTTCATCCAGACCCCGTACCGCAAGGTCTTCAATGAAAACGGCAAGTACAGAGTTTCCGACGAGGACATCGTCTACATGTCCGCTGACGATGAGATGGATTACGTCATCGCTCAGGCCAACGAAGTGAAAGACGGCTATCTGTTCAACGATCAGTGCGTCTGCCGTTATCAGACTGAGACCGTCATGATGCCCAGAGAGGAAGTCGAACTGGTCGACGTATCCCCCAAGCAGATCATCTCGGTGGCTGCCGCCTGCATCCCCTTCCTGGAGAACGACGACGCCTCCCGTGCTCTGATGGGCGCCAACATGCAGAGACAGGCCGTGCCGCTGTTAAAGCCCCATTCACCCAATGTCGGCACCGGCATGGAATACTACATTGCCCGTGACGCCGGCAGCGCCCTGGTAGCCGAAAAGGACGGCATCGTTACCTATGTCGATGCCAGCACCATCGTTACCGAGCTGGACGGCGAAAAGATGGAATACGAACTGATCAAGTTCCGCCGCTCCAATGCCGGAACCTGCATCAACCAGACCCCGATCGTCAAGGTCGGCGAAATGGTCGAAAAGGGCGACGTCATCGCTGACGGTCCGTCCATGGAAAACGGCGAGCTGGCCCTGGGCCAGAACGTCAAGATCGCCTTCATGACCTGGAACGGCTACAACTACGAGGATGCCGTCATCATGTCCGAAAGGATGGTCAAGGAAGACATCTTCACATCGATTCACATTGAAGAATATTCGATCGAATGCCGCACCACCAAGCTGGGTGACGAAGAGATCACCCGCGACATCCCCAACGTGGCTGAGGCCGCCGTCCGCAATCTGGACTCCCACGGCATCATCATGAAGGGTGCCGAAGTCAGGGAAGGCGACATCCTGGTCGGCAAGGTCACCCCGAAGGGCCAGTCCGACTCCTCACCGGAAGAAAAGCTGTTATTCGCGATCTTCGGCGAGAAGAGCAAGGAAGTCAGGGACAACTCCCTGAAGGTTCCTCACGGCGGTGCCGGCATCGTCCAGTGCGTCAGACGCTTCACCAGAGCCGAACACGAGCTCTCGCCGGGCGTCAATGAAGTCATCAAGGTCTATATCGTCCAGAAGCGTAAGATCTCCGAAGGAGACAAGATGGCCGGCCGTCACGGCAACAAGGGCGTCATCTCCAAGATCCTGCCGCAGGAAGACATGCCTTACATGGCTGACGGCACGCAGATCGACATCATGCTCAACCCCTTCGGCGTTCCTTCCCGTATGAACATCGGTCAGGTGCTGGAGATCCATCTGGGTCTGGCGGCCGAGAAGCTCGGCTGCAAGTTCGCAACGCCGGTATTTGACGGTATCAGCAACGATGAACTGATGAAGATCTTCAAGGATACCAATGCCACGCCGGACGGCAAGGCCGTACTGTACGATGGCCAGACCGGTGAACCTTTCGATGAAAGAGTCGCTGTCGGTGTCATGTACATGATCAAGCTGGCTCACATGGTCGACGACAAGCTCCATGCCAGAGCTACCGGTCCGTATTCACTGGTAACCCAGCAGCCGTTAGGCGGCAAGGCCCAGAACGGCGGCCAGCGTTTCGGTGAGATGGAAGTGTGGGCATTAGAGGCTTATGGCGCCGCCAATACGCTGAATGAGATCCTGACCGTCAAGTCAGACGATGTCATCGGCCGTACCCGGACCTATGAAGCCATCATCAAGGGCAAGCCGATCCCCAAGCCCACGGTCGGTGAGTCATTCCGCGTTCTCGTTCACGAACTGCAGGCTCTGGCTCTCGACGTTCAGGTCTTCGACAGGGACGGCAATGCCATGGACATTTCCCAGAATGATGAGGACAGCCGCACGCCTGCCCCGGTTCTGACCCCGGAGGAAACCGCCGAGGAAAGACCGCAGAGCGAAGAGCCGGCTGCCGCCAGCATCGATTCACTGCCGGAAGCCATTGTCGGCTTCGACGATGAAGAACTGAATTAGGAGGTGCACTAATGAACATCAATAACGTAGCATCGGTTAAGATCGGCTTAGCCTCTCCTGATACAATCGTGGAATGGTCCAGACGGTACCGTGACAAGGATCCCAACAACAAGGATGAGAGAAACATCATTGAGGGAATCGTCACCAAGCCGGAAACCATCAACTACCGTTCCCAGAAGCCCGAGAAGGGCGGTCTGTTCTGCGAACGCATCTTCGGTCCCGCCAAGGACTGGGAGTGTTCCTGCGGAAAATACAAGAAAGTAAGATACAAGGGCATCTTCTGCGACAAGTGCGATGTCATGATCACCAGAAGCTCAGTAAGAAGAGAGTGGATGGGACGCATCGAACTGGCCGCTCCGGTAGCTCACATCTGGTACCTCAAGGGCACGCCCAGCCGCATCGCCCTGCTTCTGGATGTCGCTCCCAAGCAGCTTGAGGAAGTTGTCTACTTCGTCAACTGGATCGTCACCGATCCCAAGAACGTCACCGAGCTGACCTACAAGCAGGTCATCTCCACCGCTGAATACCGCCGGCTCAGAGAAGTCTACGGTTCCAGCGCCTTCACCGCCATGATCGGCGCCGCCGCCATCAGGACCCTGCTGGAAGACGTCGACCTGGAGAAGGAATACGCTGAACTGACCTCGCAGCTGGAGAGCGCTCAGGGCGAAAAGCGCAAGAAGCTGATCAAGAGACTGGACACCATCAACGCCTTCCGGGAATCCGGTCAGCGTCCCGAGTGGATGGTCCTTACCAAGCTGCCGGTCATACCGCCTGATCTGCGTCCGATGATGCAGCTGGACGGCGGCCGCTTCGCCACCAGTGACCTGAATGACCTCTACAGAAGAGTCATCACCCGTAACAACCGTCTGCAGAAGCTGCTGGATCTGGGCACGCCTTCCATCATCGTTCAGAACGAGAAGCGTATGCTTCAGGAAGCCGTCGATGCCCTGATCGACAACGGCCGGCGCTCCAAGCCGGTCACCGGCGCGGGCAACCGGGCTCTGAAGTCGCTGTCCCACACCCTGAAGGGCAAGCAGGGACGCTTCAGGCAGAACCTGTTAGGCAAGCGTGTCGACTTCTCCGGACGTTCCGTCATCGCGGTCGGACCGGATCTGAAGATGAACCAGTGCGGTCTGCCGCGCGAGATGGCATTACAGCTGTTCAAGCCCTTTGTCATCAACGAACTGGTTTACCAGGAAATCTCCACCAACCCCAAGAGTGCCGAAAAGCTGATCGACCGTCAGGATCCCCGGATCTGGGACGTCGTCGAGCAGGTGGTCAACGGGCACCCGGTTCTGCTGAACCGCGCTCCGACCCTGCACCGTCTGGGCATTCAGGCCTTCATGCCCAAGCTGGTTGAAGGCCGGGCCATCCGTCTGCACCCGTTAGTCTGTACGGCTTTCAACGCCGACTTCGACGGCGACCAGATGGCTGTCCACGTTCCGCTGTCCGAAGAGTCCTGCGCCGAGGCACAGGTGCTCATGCTGGGTTCCAACAACATTCTGGGCCCCAAGGACGGCAACCCGATCGTTACGCCGTCACAGGACATGGTCCTGGGCAACTTCTATCTGACGATGGAAGAGACCAGGGAAGAGTTCTTTGAGGAAGCCGCCCGTCTCAGAGCGCTGGGCGATGAGCGCAGCGCCGAGCTGTGGGAAACCTTCGGCAATTCCGAGGGCCGCATCTACAAGGACATCAACGAGGTCATGATGGCCTACGACACCAAGCAGACCCATCTGCACACCCGTATCGCCATCCGTGCCAAAGCCCTGCACAAGTACGATCCCAAATATGAAAGCGATGATCCGGAGGTCAATCCGTATCATCTGAAGAACTTCTTCACCCGTGAACAGAACGACAAGTATCTGATCACCACCGTCGGCAAGCTGATCTTCAACCAGATGTTCCCGGACGACTTCCCGTATGTCAACGAGGTCACCGGCGACTGGAACAAGCGGCTGCCTGACGAATACTTCGTTGACTACGGTACCGACATCCCGGCCTACATCGCCGCCATGCCGGTCCACAGCGCCGTCCGCAAGAAGGATCTGGGCAACGTCATCGGCGAGGTCTACAGCCGTTACGCAAACGACGAGAACCCCGACAGACCGCACGTTTCCACCTACTTCGACCGCATCAAGGACAACGGCTTCAAGTTCTCAACCGTCGCCGGCATGACCATTTCCCTGGACGACATCAAGGTCGCTCCCAACAAGGAGAAGTACGTTGAGGAAGGCAAGGAAAAGGCTGCCAGGCTGATGAGACTGCACAAGAGAGGCTTACTCACCGAGCAGGAATGGGAAAAGCAGCTGATGGACCTCTGGGACGGCATCAAGAACCGCATCGGCGATGAGCTGATGGATTCTCTGCCCAAGAAGAACCCGATCAACATGATGTCCGTATCCGGTGCCCGTGGTAACAAGTCGCACTTCACCCAGCTGGCCGGCATGAGAGGCCTGATGGGCAAGCCGACCCAGGCCAAGAGCGCCAAGGGCTATCAGTCAACCATCATCGAGGTTCCCATTTACTCCAACTTCCGTGAAGGTCTGAACGTAAGCGAATTCTTCATCTCCTCCCACGGTATCCGTAAGGGTCTGACCGACACCGCTCTGAAGACGGCATCCTCAGGCTACCTGACCAGAAGACTGGTCGACGTTGCCCAGGACGTTGTCGTCGGTGAAGGCGACTGCGGTACTTCCGAAGGCTACGAGATCGCCGAAATCATGGACCGCAAGGAAAAGACCACCATTGAAAAGCTGTATGACCGCCTGGTCGGCCGCTACGCCTATGAGGACATCTTCGATCCCAATACCGGTGAACTGATCGTCTCCACGGGCGAGAAGTCCGAGCTGATCGGCGATCTGAAGGACATGCTCGACGTACTGGCGGAAAAGGCCCAGGGCGATCAGCTGAAGATGGCCGTCAAGTCCGTCTACTACACCGCCATGGACGGCGACTACCTGTCCTGTCCGGAGACGGAAGAGCTTGACGGACAGATAGAAGCCAAGCTTGATCAGCTGTCCGAAGCCGTCAATGCCGCTGAAGACCTCGAAGCTGCCCTGCAGCTGGCTGCCGAACTGCAGACCATGGTCAGAGAGCGCAACAACATCACCCGCAAGGTCGGCTTCATTGACGAGAAGAAGGCCAGCCAGATCGTTGAGGCCGGCATCCAGAAGGTGCTGATCAGAAACGCCTTCGTCTGCCAGTCCGAATACGGCGTCTGCCGCCGCTGCTACGGCCGCAACATGGCCACCGGCAAGTATGTCGAAAACGGCGAAGTCGTCGGCATCATGGCTGCCCAGTCCATCGGTGAACCGGGCACGCAGCTGACCATGCGTAACTTCCATACCGGCGGCGTTGCCAACGCCGGCGGCGACATCACGCAGGGTCTGCCCCGTGTTGAAGAGCTGTTTGAGGCCAGATCGCCCAAGCATCCGGCCATCATCGCCAAGGTCTCCGGTGAGATCACGGCCATTGAGGAACTGGATAACGAGAGCGGTCACAAGATCACCATCACCAACGAACAGGGTGAGCAGATCGAGCACAAGACCGACAGCACCCAGACCATCCGCGCCTGGTGGCAGGTCGGCTCCCACATCGAAGCCGGTGACAAGCTGACCGAAGGTCAGGTCAACCCCAAGGAACTGATCGCCGTGGCCGGCGTCAATGCCGTCCAGGACTACATCCTCAAGGAAGTCAAGAAGGTTTACGCCTCCCAGGGTATCGACATCTCCGACAAGCACCTGGAGATCATGATCTGCCAGATGCTCAGGAAGGTCGTCGTCGAGGAAGGCAATGATACCGGACTTACCAAGGACTCCACGATCTCCAAGGCCCGGATCACCGAGATCAACAAGCAGGTGCTGATCAACGGCGGCGAACCCGCCAAGTTCAAGCCCTACCTGCTGGGCATCTCCAAGTCCTCCGTTGAGACCGACTCCTGGCTGTCAGCCGCTTCCTTCCAGGAAACCACCAAGGTCCTGACCGAAGCCGCCGTCAAGGGCAAGGTCGACACCCTGAAGGGTCTGAAGGAAAACGTCATCATCGGCAAGATGATCCCGGCCGGCACCGGCTGCGAAGCGGAGAGAGAATCAACGCTGCAGATCCGTGAGCTCGCTGACGAGATGAAGGAAGAGAAGGCGTCCCGCTTAAGCAGGGAAGATGAAAAGAAGGCCAAGGAAATGGATGAGTTCATCAATGAAGTCATGTCCGGCAGCGGCGACTCGCTGCTGGAACAGGCCCTGGCCGCCGACATCATTTCCGGCGACAGCGATGATTCCTTTGACGATTAATCACTGAAAAGACCGGCGCAGAACTGCTGCGCCGGTTTTTACGTATATGTATAATGGTAATAATGAAGGAGGAACGGCCATGAACAGAAGACCGACTCTCGAAGAAGAAACTTTCCGTCGCTGCGCCCTCAGGAAAGAGCGGCTGGAGCCTTTCGGCTTTGTCAGGCAGAAGGATGTCTGGCGCTACAGCGACCCGTTTATGAACGGCGCCTTCCGGGCCGAGGTGTATGTCAGGGACGACGGACAGGTCTACGGCCGGGTCATGGAAAGCGACCTGGATGAGGAATACCTGGGTCTAAGGCTTCCCAATCCGACCGGCTATCCCGCTCAGGTCAGGGAAGAGTATCTGGCCGTGCTGCGCCGGATCGCCGAAGGCTGCTTTGAAAGGCAGGACTTCGTCTTTCCCCAGAGCAACCGCATCGCCTCGCTGATCCTTCAGCGCTACGGTATCAAACCGGAGTTTCTCTGGGAGAAGACGCCGGAGTGCGGCGTCTTCCGCAACGGCCGCAGCGACAGGTGGTTCGCCATCATCATGCTGATCGGCCGTGAGCGCCTGGTTGCTGATGAAGAGGGCGAGGTCGAAGTCATGAACCTGAAGCTGGACGACAGGGTCGCTGAATGGCTGGGCAGGGACGGCATCTATCCGGCCTATCACATGAACAAGAAGAGCTGGGTATCCGTCGCGCTGGATGAGACGCTCAGCGATGAGCAGATCATGGAGCTGGCGGCGATCAGCTTTGGTCACAGCGATGTCCGCGGCGAGTGGCTGTTTCCGGCCAACCCCGCCTACTATGACGTCATCGGCGCCTTTGAGAAAAGCGAGATCATTAACTGGAAACAGACCGGTAAGGTATCCGTCGGCGACACCGTCTATCTGTATGTCGGCCAGCCCTATTCGGCGATCATGTACGGCTGCGAAGTTCTGCAGACCGACATCCCCTATGACTATCAGGACGCCAACCTGACGATCAGAAAGCTGATGAAGATCAGGCTGCTGAAGCGCTATGATCCTGACCGGTTCAGCTTCCGCGTCCTTAACGGCTACGGCATCCGGGCGATCCGGGGACCGCGGGGCGTTCCCGCGGCGCTCAGCGAAGCCCTCAGACAGCCCTGAACAGTGAAAATGAAGCAGTGACCGCGCTGAGAAAACGGCGCTGAAATACCCCTGAAAAGACCCTGGCAAGGGTCTTTTTCCCGGCCGGGAAACCGTGAAAACGCTCCCATTTTCCAAGCGTTTTCCGGGGGTCGGAAGAGGGTGTGGAAAGCGGGAAAAATATTGTCAAAAAAAGTAAAAAAAGTGTTTGACAACTTAAGGGAATATGATATTATATAAAAGCACTGTCGCGGAAGCGTCGGTGCGAATCGTTCTTTGAGAAACAAACAGAAAGTACACGTCAATAACGAAGAGTATTCACCAGAAAAGGTGAAGCGAAAACGGAAAAACAAAAAGAGTTATAATCAAACGGAGAGTTTGATCCTGGCTCAGGAT
>JAFZBT010000141.1 GCA_017561615.1 Erysipelotrichaceae bacterium | reverse complement strand
ATCATTTCCATATTGCTGATCATCTGCATCATATTGCTGGTCAGCTTCAATCTTCTCAGCCGAAAGCTTGACTCGGTAAGTGAAAGGGAAACCGCCAGTTCACAGCAGCTCGGCGAAAAGCTGCTTTCGCTTTACAGCGCCACGGATTATTCCTCAAGGTCACTTGAACGCATCGAATCGGAAATGAACAGCGGCATGATGAACATCAATAATCAGTCAAGCCATGCCTTCAGTGAGATAGCCAGAAACCTGGAAAGCGTAAGAGCATTGCAGAATGAAATAAGCGAGCTCCGTCGCTCCATGCATTCCCTGGAAAACATCTTTACAGACAAGAAGACCAGAGGAGCTTTCGGTGAGATGGAACTGTATACGATCCTCAAGTATCATTACGGTGAAAGCGAGGAAAGATGGAAAAGGCAGTTCAAGCTGGAAAACGGAAACATTGCCGATGCGGTGATCTATGCTCCCGAACCGCTTGGACTGATCAGCGTTGACGCCAAGTTCCCTCTTGAGAACTACCGGCGAATGTATGATGAATCTCTCAGCGAAACAGACCGCAGTCAGGCAGTAAGGAAGTTCCGCGACGACTGCCGCAAGCATATCAATGACATATATGATCGCTACGTTACCAGCAGCCAGACAAGTGACTTCGCAATGATGTTCGTTCCGGCGGAAGCCGTCTTTGCGGAGATCTACGGGCATTTCCCCGATGTTGTGGAGCTTTCTCAGAAAAAGGCCGTTTACATTGTCTCACCGACCACGCTGATAGCCTACCTCACAAGCATGAAGGCAATCTACCTGCAGCAGCGCAAGGATGCCAGCATCGATACGATCCAGAAGGAACTGAATAATCTTTCGGTGGAGTTTGAACGTTATCAGAACCGCTACAGCGAGCTCTCAGGATCGCTGGAAAAGGCAATCTCCTCATTCAGACAGCTGGATGTCACCAGTGAAAAGATAATCAGGGACTTCAATCGCATCCGGGATGTTGAATTAAACGAAGAAGACAGGTAATCATTTACCTGTCTTCTTGTTATTGTCATTTGTGGTATCTTCGTTTTTCAGTATGAGATCGTTTTCCTTAAGCCAGGCCAGAATGCTTTCGGCATTGAGCGTGGTTGATCCGTGATCCTGAAGGATGCTGACAACGGTAATGGCTCCGTTTTCATATTTCAGCGTTTCCAGCGCCGGCAGAGTCTTGTAGCCGAGCTTGCTGAGCGCTATGGCGGCTTCCTCATTCTCACTGATGTCAATGTAGAGAAGCCTGTCTGCCATTATGCCGGGATTATCGGCGATCAATGAAGGCCAGATGTTATTGAAGAAATACTGCGAGTTTATCTGCGTCTTGTCATAGAAGATGACTTTCAGTTGCTTTCCGTTCGAAGTAAGCTTTTCCTCAAAGTCCTTTACAGAGGTTCTGTTGGGGAATTCATAGGTTATGACCTCGGTATCAATAATGTCGATATTCTTCGGCTTATAGGCCTGAAATACGCTGTAGACGCCGTAGAATACCGCAAGCATAAATATGACGTAAAGTAACAGTCTTTTCTTCATGTTATCACCTGCAGGTATTTTAGCATAATGATTCAGGTTAGTAAAATGATGCTTATGATGTATAATGAATTCGGAAGTGAATGTAATGGAAATCTACAGAGAAAAGTACTTTAACCGCCGTAACTGGATACTGGAAAACATCAGCGCGCTGGATCTGAGTGTTTCGGAAGCGCTGATCGTTCTGCTGATCGATTTCTGCAATGAATTCAACCAGCCGATCGACATCCAGATCCTTTCCGGTCTGTCAAACATGAGCAGCGAGGATGTGGACGACACCATTATAAAACTATGCTCCAAGGGCTATCTCAGCATCGAGCAGAAAGACAGTCAGATCAGCTTCTGCATTGATGCCATATTCTCTCAGCGAAACATAAGTTATGCCGGGAAAGATCTCTATGAGACCTTTGAAGCGGAATTCGGCCGCGTATTGAGCCGAGCGGAACTGGAAAGACTGAGTGAGTGGATGCGGCTGTATGATCACGAGACGATCATTGACGTACTGAGAGAGGCATCGATAAACCGCAAGATGAGTTTCGCCCATATTGACCGGATGCTGGCCGAAAGAGAAAAGAATGAACAGAAGTGAACAGATCTATCAGGATCTGATGAAGCTTTATCCGGATGCTCACTGCCAGCTAAACTACGGAAGCGACTTTCAGCTGGCCGTAGCGGTACTGCTGTCAGCCCAGACTACCGATGTATCCGTAAACAGAGTAACGGAACGGCTTTTTGCTGAATATCCGGATGCCGAAAGCCTTTCCAGAGCTCCGATAAGCGCTCTGGAAGAGATTATTCATCAACTCGGTCTGTATCATGCGAAAGCCTGGAACATCAGTCTGATGGCCTCAGAAGTCGTCAGAAGGTATAAGGGCAAGCTGCCGGATAAGATGGAAGAGCTGACAGGTCTTCCGGGAATCGGCGTTAAATGCGCCAACGTTATTCTGGCGGAAATATATAAGATTCCGGCCTTTCCGGTTGATACTCATGTCAGCCGGATAAGCCGCCGGCTGGGAATTGCCGGAAAGCAGGATTCACTTCCAGTCGTCGAGAGAAAACTGAAGGAATACTTTCCAAGGGAACGCTGGATAAAGATGCATCATCTGCTGATATTCTTCGGACGCAACATGTGCACGGCCAGAAAACCGGACTGTGCCGGCTGTCCATTCAGCAGTTTCTGCACGGAAATCAGTCAGAAAAACGTTTCTTAAGAACTGAATCATCAAAAAATGAATGCCGGCTGTCATAACCGGCATTCTTTTTGTGCCATTCACAGAATAAAAGGACTGAGTGAATTGATTTCTCAATATATTCAGTCCTTGGTGTTATGGGGTTACCGGTTCCTCAGGAGGTTCAACTTCCTGTGTCGGAACGCTTACGGTTACCGTGATCTTATTGGATGAGAGGCTCTTCTTTGAGAACCCGTAGTATCCGACGATCGTAAAGGTCACCGTAGATCCGGATGTGTTGACGAGAGACACCGATGTGCTGCTTGCTGAACCTCTGACTTCCTGCGTTGCTCCGGTGGCGTTGTTGGTGATCGTAGCCACATACTGAACAACACCGGTAAGGATGGAGGTATCAAACTTTCTCTTGAGAACATAGGTCTTTCCGTCAAAGACGATCTTTACCGATTTACCGGTCTTGGTAGCGTCCGCTATCGGATAGGCAGCCCAGGTGAGAGTTGCCTTACCGTCAGCCGGATTATAGGTGGCTGTGAAGGACTTGAGGTTCTCAAGCTTGGTGGGCGCCGTGTAATGGAACTTGGAAGTATAGGTTTCATCGTTCACGTGCTTCTTGCAGATGTAGCTCGTTGTCGAGGGCGCCTTCATCGCTGATGCTTTCAGATAGGGATAGATGCCCTTGATGTGCTTGATCGTGGTAACGTCATCCGGCATTGGGTTGTTTACAACCGGTTTGCCGAAAGTTTTGTACAGGGCATCAAGCAGACCGTTGACCATCCGGCCGTCAGGACGGGTGCTCTTGAAGTTATTATGAACATATGTCGTCTTGTCAAAGAATCGTCCGGTATCATAACCGAGCCAGAAGGAGAATGTATAATCATTGGTTCCGCCGACGATCAGATAGTCCTTGGTGGCGTTAACAGGCCAGTTGTACTTGGATTTGATGTTCTTGTCGTAAAGAGCAGTGCCGGTCTTTCCATAGACAGTATATTCACTGTGCTTGATGTATCTGAGACGTCCGTTGGGGATCCAGTCATCAGCGTTGCCGTTGCCGTTGACAGCGCCTTCCTGCAGATACCTGGTCAGCCATGCCGCCCCTTCGGAGAGGACCTGCTTGCCGACAATGTCGCATTCAATGGGTTCCTTGTCTGAATTTATGAACTCAATGCGTCTGATGGTATGAGGAGTATAGTAGACACCATGAGACAGAATGACGCTTTCCGCACCGGCCAGCTGGATCGGTGAAAGCAGGAAATTCTGCATGCCGATGGCATACTGTTCGTTCATGCGCTGGACGACCTTCTCGTCAACTTCGATCGAACGCAGATAGTCCTGGAGGACTTCCATGCCCTTTTCCTTGACGACCCACTGGAAGAGCTTGACGGCAACGACGTTATACGATGTCGTAAAGGCTCTCTGCGTGGAAACGTCACCGGCATAAGGATGGTCCTCACGGATCTGCAGATTAGTCCATGTCCAGTGGATGGGTTCATCGAAAATATAGTGATTTGTGGCCAGCGGAACGTTTTCAAAGGCCATCGGGTAGGTAAAGATGCCCTTGGAAGTTGATCCGGGGTTGACACGGTTGTCATAGGCATAGTTGAACATCATCTTGCCGTCGTAGTCGCGGCCGCCGCACAGACCGACCAGTTCGCCGGTATTGTTACGGATGCAGACCAGAGTGGTATTAATGTGCTCATCCGGGAACTTGACGATGTTGCCTCTGGAAACTTCGTCACAGTAATCCTGGATATTGCGGTTCATGCTGGTATAAACGATGACCGGAGTTTCATAGGGATTGATGTCGTAATGTTCCTGAAGTTCGGTAAGGACAATATCGACATAAGCCTGATAGGAGACGGTTTCGCCATGGCCGTATTCGTATTCCTTGGTACCGATCAGCAGGTTTTCAACCTTGACCTTGTTGGCATACTGATACTCCTCATCGGTTATATATCCATGATTCCACATCTGATAGAGCACTTCGTGCGTACGTTTGGTGCTTTCTTCAAGATGATAATAGGGGTTGTTGGAGTTGGGAGCCTGAACCAGTCCGGCCAGCATGGCAGCTTCTACCAGGGAAAGCTCTGAGCAGTCCTTGCCGAAGTAATACTGCGAGGCAACCTGAACGCCACGGGCCGTCGCTCCGAAATTGACCTTGTTGACATAAAGTTCGAAGATCTTTTCCTTGGAAATGATATTGTTGATCTTCAATGAATAATAGATTTCCTGAACCTTGCGGTCGATGCCCTTTTCGGCAATGGTATCAACGGCGAAGTAGGTATTCTTAATGAACTGCATGGTCAGGGTAGAGCCGCCCTGAGCGAAACTGAGCGATTTGATGTTTTCAATGAAAGCCTTGGCAAAGCGGGGAACGTCAAAGCCGGGATGCTCAAAGAAACGGGAATCCTCGATCGCTACGAATGCGTCAACGACGACCTGCGGGAAGGAGGAGTAGCTGACGGAAATACGCGATTCGTTGCCGACAATGGTAACCAGTTCGCCGGCATCATCCATTATGCGCGTTGAGTCCTGATTGCGGATGTCGGAGATGTCGAGAACGACATCGGTCTTGTTGAGAATTACTCCTATGGTACTGAATCCGCTTAAGGCTCCAAGAAGAATGAAGAAAACCATGATTCCCATCAGCGAATTGGCAAAGTGCCTGAATCTCAGTGCTGACCGGGTTCTTCTGTCAAGTTCGGCATATTCTTCAGCAGCTTCGGCTGCTTCGACTTCTTCCTGCTGCTTGCGCAGTTCTCTTCTTTCCCGGATTCGGGCCGCAAGTTCCTTAAGTCTAGTCAGCGGCGACTTGTAAATGACTTCCTCGCCGGCGGCCTGGGCTGCTTCTTTTTCCGCTTTTCTCTGCCTGCGCAATTCCCTGCGTTCAGCGGATCTGTTTCTGATTCCGGCAAAGAAGTCTCTGATGATCTGCGGAATGGTCTTCTGAGGTTCGATGCCTTCACCGAGAGGCTCAATCTTGTTGCCCCCGGAATCAATTATCTGCTTGGGAATGATCTGACCGTTTTCATTAAGATAAAGCGTCGGTGAAACGGTCGTGGGCTTCCGCGATTGACGGCGTTCTCTGATTGTTTCAGAAAGCTTTCTGAACGGACTGAATATCTTTCCGAAAACGGAGGACAGGAATGTTCCTATGAGCGCGAGAAGAGCAGAAAGACGGTTCTTTCTTTCCGGTTCGGTTTCTTCATCTTCAAGAAGGAAGGTATTATCGTAATGATCGATCTTATCTTCCTGGTGCTCAGTCTGCTCAGCCTGCTGCTGAATCTCGCCAGCAGCGGTTTCCGGGGTTTCGCTTTCAATGATCGGAGTTTCTTCAACATGATCTGAAGGCTGTTCGCTGACTTCCTCATCTTCCAGATTGAAGAACGTGGGCTTGCTTTCGCTGACATCGGGATGTTCTTCAGACGGTTGTTCTTCGCCATCGCCCAGGTCAAAATAGACTGGTTCATGAGACGGTTCAGACGGAGAGGAATCAGTGCCCTGATGTTCAGAAATGCTGATTTCAGGCATTTCTTCCGTCGGCTGAGGAACTGCTTCTTCGGTCTCGTTGACCAATTCCGTTAATTCGGGCTCTGTTTCTTCGGGAAGAACAAAGAGCGTTTCCTTTCTTTCGCTGTTCTTCTTCTTTTTTGATGATTTTTTCTTTGCTTTCTTTTTTGAAGCTGGTTTTTGGACCGGAAGCTTAGCTTCTTCTTCAGCTGCCGGTTTTTCTTCTTCATTTATTGTCGGCGGTTCGCTTGCATCCGGATTGTCTTCCAAGATGACAGGCTCCGGCTGCTCAGTGGGCTTATGTTCTTCAGTTATGACATGCTCATCGGCGTTAATGGGTTCGCTTTCTTCCGCAGATGCCATTTCCGTCATCTTCTCTTCGTCAGAAACAGCAGCCGGGTTTGCTTTCTTTCTGCCGGCAGATGATTTGCCTGATGTTTTTTTCTTTGATGTCTTATTTTTCTTTACCGGTTCTTTTTCCGTTTTGTTCTCAACGACGGCATCAGTTCCTGCATTCTCCTCAGCGCTGAGTGAAACTTCCGGGCTTTCATTGTCATTAATAGCAGAATCGGTTATTATTTCTGTTTCCGGCTTTGATTCGTCCTTATCTGTCTTTGGTGAAGCGGCTTTCTTGCTGGCTTTTCTTTTTGTTGCTTTTTTCGGAGTTTCCTTTTGCTGAGCTTCGTTTTCACTGGCCTGGGCAGCCTTAATGATTTCCAGAATCTCTGAATCGGACATGTCAAAAATGCTCTGATTCAAATCAGATGATTCTTCGCTGAGAACAATCTCCTTTTCCGGTTCAACCTGTTCAGGAATTACCGGTGAAGAAACATTTTTCTTCTTTTTCTTCTTATTTGACATGTATATCTCCCATTAAATTAGCTAATCAGAAACCAGCATAATATGCCGTATTGGTAGGATCGCCAGGATCAGTCGGATCAACAGGATCGGGATCGACCGGATCAGGATCGACCGGAGGCTCAACGTGTATTCCGGGTACGGTGACTCTGACAGTGATGCTGTTGGAACGTATGCCGGAGGCGCTGTAGGCATAGTAACCGGTGACATTATAGACAATGTCGTTAGCTGTATCATTGGTAAGAGTATAGGAAACAGTCGGCGTTGAATTCGAATAGTACTTAGTTTCGCCAGTCTCCGTATTGGTAACGTCAACGCAATAGGTTATGACGCCGTCGATCCAGCTGCGGTCAAAGCCGCGGGCTCCCGTATAGGTGTTCTTGCCGTAAACCATTTCTTTAGTTGACGGGGCAACGACCAGGGCATTGGGGTCGGGATAGGATTCCCATGTGCAGTTGAGCTGCTTGGAATTCTCATTGTAATTGGCGGTAAATGAATTAATGGAAGCGATATCCATTGTCGTT
>JAFZBT010000140.1 GCA_017561615.1 Erysipelotrichaceae bacterium | reverse complement strand
GTCAGGTCATCCCCCTCATGTTCCCTGCCGATCCTGACGGCCAGTCTGATCCTTTCGTATACGGAAGGCGTCGACATCTGAACGCCGTGTCTTTCTCCTTCCTTAGCCCCCTTCAGCCCGGCTTCGATGATGGAATCCAGGCTGGCATCGTCAGCCAGAGCGGCGCTGACGGCAGCGGCTACCGCGCAGGCTGCGGAGAGGGAAGTGGAATTGTTGTGGGTAGGCCGACATATTACAATGGCATCCCTGATGGCCCTGTCTACATCGCCGTTACTGGCCAGACCAACCGGCGCGATCTTCATGGCGCTGCCGTTGGTGGCCTTGCTGTTGTCAACAGCCATGACAAACGCCGGAACAGGAATTTCCTGTCCGCGGATCCGGTCGACTGCCGCCCGGGTCGTCGGGCCGGCCAGGGCATAGAAGGGCGTTTCTGCCCACTTCAGCAGAGCCTCATTTGCGGTCTTTTCATCTACCTTTCCGCCGCAGTCAATGATGGCCTGGGCGGTGTAGTAGGCAAGTGAAAAATCGTCGGTAACGCTGCCGGCGGGAAAGCCATGCGCAAAGACGTCTTCAGGCGGGGTAAGGAAGGAAGTCACCAGACCTCCGAACTTCTCAATTATCTGCTGCGTGGACCGGGTTTCCGTCGGTGCGCCCATGGCATCACCGACTGCCGCTGCCAGCAATCCTCCGAGGATCTTTCTCTGCTTATTCATGATCTTTGTTCTCCCTTTATAAGTTAATTATACATTCCGGATGGCCGAAAAGTCTTCAGCCGCACTGAAAAACAGGGCCAGGCCCTGTTATTTCATTTCGATTTCTTTTTTACCGGGATCCAGATGGCGCTGCGGTAATCGGGATCGGTCTTTTCCCCGGTGCAGTCATACCATTCCACGTTGGCGTTGCCGCACAGTTCGTAGTCGGGGTTGCCCGGCAGCCATTCGCTGAAAATCCTGGTATTGACGCTCTGCAGAGCTTCCGGAAGCGGGCCGACGCAGTTGAACACCGCCCATTCGCCGCGGGGGAACTCATACAGGGTCATCCCCTCGGGCACTTCACCGCCGGCATAGCGGCCGGCAATCAGATAGCGGAAGCGGTCTTCACCGATGTCGTCAATGCAGACACCGTATTCACCGATGCAGTTGTCGATCAGCGCCTTTTCACAGGCGTTGGCCGGCGGATTTCCGGCATATACGTTACAGGCATACTTCTCACAGATTTCATCCCAGTATTTCGGCACTTCCTGATAGGCGGTCTCGTTGTCAAAGACTTTCTCAAAGCCGATCACCTTAAAGGGAAACATCGGCACGATCTTGTAATCCATGCTTTCACCTCCATTAAGCGATATGTTTACGGTCAGCGGCAGAAAGGTTCGGTAGCCGGCCCCTTCACGGACCTGCGACGGGGTATTGCCGTGAAAGCGGGCGAAGGCTCTGGCAAAGCTCTCTGAGGTCTCATAACCGTAACGGCCGGCGATCTCCGTGATCCTGTCGTCGCTGTTCCGCAGATCCAGCACTGCCTGATAAAGCCGGCGGTTACGCAGATATTCACCGATGCCGCAGCCGGTCACCAGCGAGAAGCCCCGCTGAAGAAAGAACGGGGAAAGGTAAACCTGATCGGCGACATCCTGAGCGCTGATGTCATCCTGCAGATGCGCTTCCATGTAGTTTATTGCCTTACGGATGCTGGTCAGCCATTCCATCTCTTCTTCCTCCCTGTCCTGACATATTCACTATACCGCACGGCGGGGACAAATGCCTGTCATTTTGTGCTCTGTTCTGTCCGAAGGCAAATTATGATATACTTAACTCGGAAAAAGAGAGATGAATTATGGAAGAAGTAATTAAGATAAACGGCGGAAAACTGCTTGACGGAACCATCAAGGTTTCCGGAGCCAAGAACGCAACTGTTGCCCTCCTACCGGCCTCTGTCATGGCTTATCAGCCGGTCAGGATCTCCGGCATTCCCAACATTTCCGATGTGGAATCGCTGAAGGAGATCATGCGGTACATGAACGTTGACGTTCAGGAACTCAGCAGCAGCGAGCTGCTCATCGACCCCAGCGGCATGGAAAACCGTGTTCTCGACCTGGATGCCGTGCGCAAGCTGAGAGCCTCCTACTACTTCATGGGCGCTCTGTTAGGCAAGTATAAAAGAGTCGTCATGCGCATGCCGGGCGGCTGCGATCTCGGCCCCCGCCCCATCAATCTGCACCTGAAGGGCTTCGAAGCCCTGGGCGCTCACATCACCTACGATGAACAGACCATACCCAACGACATCATCATCACCATTGAAGCCGAAGAACTGGTCGGCACCAGGATCTATCTTGACTTCGCCTCGGTAGGCGCCACCATCAACATCATCATGGCCGCCGTTTATGCCAAGGGCCGTACCATCATCGAAAACGCGGCCCGGGAGCCGGAGATCATCGACTGCATCAACCTGCTCAACCGCATGGGCGCGGTCATCCGCGGCGGCGGTACCAGCCGGGTCGTCATTGACGGCGTTGAGACACTGGGCGGCTGCTTCCACGAGATCATTCCCGACCGCATTGAGGCCGGAACCTACATCATTCTTTCCGCAGCCATGGCCAACCACGTCTGCATTGAAAACGTCATCCCCTATCACCTTGACTCTCTGATCTCAAAGCTTAAGGAAATGGGCGTAAACATCGTCTCATCGCTGGACAAGGTCGACGTTTATTCATCGCCGTCCCTGAATGCGGTCGACATTACGACCATGCCCTATCCGGGATTTGCGACCGACCTGCAGTCTCCGCTTTCCGCGCTGATGACCAAGGCGGAAGGAACCTCCACCATCCTGGAGACCATCTACCCGGAACGCTTCAAGGCCTGTGAACAGTTGGAGAAGATGGGAGCCAGCGTTCAGATCGAGATTCCTCAGGCTCAGATAACCTGCATTACCGGTCTGCATGGCTGTGACGTGACGGCTACGGACC
>JAFZBT010000139.1 GCA_017561615.1 Erysipelotrichaceae bacterium | reverse complement strand
TCAAACTCCCTGGTCAGTTCAGCGAGCTGCTCCACGCATTCATCAGTATCATTGACATCCTTCAGCAGGATGTACTCGAAGGAAAGCCGGCGGTTGTTCTTGCTGCAGTAGTAGCGCAGCGCCTCCATCAGCTGCTCCAGCGGATAGGCCTTGTTGACCGGCATCAGCCGGCTGCGCAGTTCGTTGTTGGGCGCATGCAGGGAGATGGCCAGATTGTACTGGGTCTGCTCATCGGCAAACCTTCTGATCATCGGCACCAGCCCGCAGGTCGAAATGGTGATGTGGCGGGCACCGATGCCCAGGCCCAGATCATGATTGGCGATCCTCAGGAAGGTCATGACGCTGTCATAGTTGTCAAACGGCTCTCCGGTTCCCATTACCACGATGTGAGAGACCCGGACACCCAGTTCATCGATGTCCTTCTGCACGCTCAGCAGCTGACCCACCATTTCCCCGGCGGTCAGATTGCGCTGTTTCTTAAGCAGGCCCGAGGCGCAGAAACTGCAGCCCATGTTGCAGCCGACCTGAGAGGTGACGCAGATGCTGTCGCCGTAGTCATAATGCATCAGCACCGTTTCGATGGAGCTGCCGTCAGCCAGTTCAAAGAGGTACTTGCGGGTTCCGTCCCTGCTGACCTGCTTTCTCAGGATCCTGAGCAGGCCGATGGAGAAGTTTTCCTTCAGAAACTCCCGCATCCTGACCGACAGGTCGCTCATTGCGTCAAAGGAAGTCTCGCGCTTGCGGTAAAGCCACTTGAAAAGCTGGTCCGCGTTGTAGCGCTTGAAGCCGTTATCCAGACATAAGCTGACCAGCTGCTGGTGGTCAAGATCGTAGATCGTTTTCATAGTCCTATTGTAGCACAATACCTGTTCTTTTTCTCTTCACTCTCTTGCCATCCGGGCCCAGTAGAAGCCGTCGGAATCATAGTCCATCGGCAGTACCGTCCTCTGCTTTTGCAGGCGGAAGTGCGGATGGTCCTTCAGGAATCCTTCCACCTGGCGTTCGTTTTCCTTTTTATTGAGCGTACAGGTCGAATACATCAGGATCCCGCCCGGGGCAACCATCAGGGCGGCGGCTTCCAGCAGGCGTCTCTGCAGCTGCACCAGATCGTCGATGTCCTTATCGGTGATGAAGATCTTGATCTCCGGCTTGTGCCTCAGCGTCCCCAAGCCCGAGCAGGCGCCGTCCAAAAGGACGATGTCAAAGCTTCCGGCCGGATAGAACTGATCGATCTGCGTGCCGTCGTAGCAGCAGACTTCAACGTTTTTCAGTCCGTAGCGCACGGCGTTTCTGCTGATGAGTTCGGCGCGGAAGTCATAGAGGTCATTGGCCACCACTCTGCCGGTATTGTTCATCTTCATGGCCATCTGCAGGCTCTTGGAACCGGGAGCGGCGCAGACATCAAGGATCTGCATTCCTTCCCGGATCGGCAGATTGTTGACGACTTCCTGGGACGATTCGGACTGAATGATCACCAGATCGTTTTCATAGTATTCTGACTGAATGACATTGCCGTCATAGTAAAGGGCGCTCTCAAGTTTGCCGGCAGTAAAGCGGCTGTCCTTCAGCAGCTCGTCCCGGCTGGTCAGCAGTTCATTGGCTCTTAAGGCTATCCGGGGCTCCCGGATGTCCGCCCGGCAGATCTGTTCTGCCGTTTCCTCTCCGTAATGGGCCTGCCACATCCTGACAAGCCAGTCGGGATGGGAGGTAGCGATGGCCAGGTCGCCGGTATTCAGATCATCGCTGCTGACCCTGTGAAGAATGGCATTGACGACGCCCTTGTAGGCGCCGCTCTTTATCCGTCCGGCAACCGTTACCCATTCGTTTACGGTGGCGTACTGCGGCTTGTCCAGCAGCAGAAGCTCATAGCAGGCCGTATCAAGCAGGATGGCGATCCGTTCCGGAAGCTTTCTTTCGGCATACCGGCTCCAGGCTTCCCTGACCAGCCGGTAATTGCGCAGGGTACCGTAAACCAGCTGCGTGATGAAAGGGGAAGTTTCCCGGCTGTTTCTTAAGACCAGATTGGAAAACTTCCTGTCAATGATGACTGAGCAGAGATTCTGATAGGCAATTTCTCTTTCCTTCATAGGCTAATCCAGTATGCAGGGGTCAACGTCCACCTGTATGGCCACCTGATGGCGGCTGTAATTCTGCTGATCATACCACTTCCACAGCTGCTCAAGCAGATAGTCCCTGTCACTGCCTTTCAGTATCAGGCGGTAGCGGTATTCATCCTTGCGCTTCAGCAGACGGGAAGGTCCCAGCGTTCTGATCTTCTCATCAAGTCTGAACTGCTCAGCCGCCTTATAGCTGGCCTCTTCCAGAAGCTCCGGATCCTTTCCGGCAAACATCAGGGCGATCATGTAGCTGTAGGGCGGATAGTAGCCGCTGTGGCGGTACTGCATTTCGTTATTGAAGAAGGCGATGTAGTTCTGTCTGACGGCCAGACGGATGCCGTAGTGATTGATGTCATAGGCCTGAACGTAGACTTCCCCTTCATTCTCGCTGCGTCCGGAGCGGCCTGAGGCCTGAACGATCAGGTCGAAGGTCATTTCCACGCTGCGGTAGTCGGTGCGGTTAAGCGGACCGTCGGCGTTGAAGATGCCGACCAGAGTCACTTCCGGGAAATCAAGTCCCTTGGCAATCATCTGGGTGCCGACCAGAACGTCATATTCATGGCGGCGGAAAGCTTCCAGGATATTGCGGTGGGAATCCTTCTGGGCCGTTGAATCCGCGTCCATGCGTACGATGCGGGCATCGGGATACAGACGGCTGACTTCCTCTGCCAGACGCTGGGTGCCGATGCCGTAATTGCGCCATTTTCTGGCTCCGCAGCTGGGACAGGCAACGTCGGCATCCTGCGTATAGCCGCAGCAGTGGCATACCAGCCTGTTTTCATCCTTGTGATAGCTCAGGGTGACGTCGCAGTGCGGACAGGTCAGCACCTCGCCGCAGCTGGCGCACTTCATGACCGGCGTATAGCCCCGGCGGTTGAGCAGCAGGATGACCTGCTGATTCTTTTCCAGCCGCTGACCGATGGCTTCGGTTAAGGGCTGAGAGATGATGAAGTTGCCGCGGCGTACTTCCCTGTTCATGTCCACCAGATGGCTGACCGGCAGTTTCTGGAAGATGCGCTCGTCCAGGGTGATCAGCTGGTAGACGCCCTTGACCGCCCGGGCATAGGATTCCAGAGCGGGTGTGGCGCTGCCCAGGATGACCTTGCAGCCATGGTACTGGGCGCGCCTGATGGCGATGTCACGGGTATGATAGCGGGGCGTGGAGTCCTGCTTGTAGGAATTATCGTGTTCTTCATCCAGGACGATCAGTCCCAGATCGGCAAAGGGCATGAAGACGGCGCTGCGGGTACCGACCACCAGTCTTGCCTGATTATTTCTGACCAGCTGATACTGCTGGTATTTCTCCGTGTTGTTGAGACCGGAATGATAGACGGCGATGCTGTCGCCGAAGCGCTTGCGGAAGCGTTCGATCATCATTGAAGTCAGGGAGATCTCGGGGACCAGGATCAGGACCTGACGGCCCTGTTCAAGGGCCTTCTGAGCCAGCTGCATGTAGATCTCCGTCTTTCCCGAACCGGTCAGACCATGAAGAAGAATGACTCTCTTTTCGCTGGTTTCGATGTCCAGCAGGGCCTTCTGCTGCTTGTCCGTCAGCCGGTAAGGCGTTTCGGCGATCTGCAGACAGCCGCTGTCCGCCTGCTTCTGGCGGTCCTCGGTGTGCAGCAGAGAGCTCTTGCGGTACTTGGTGTAGCGGTAGGCGGTACACTGCTTCAGAAATTCGCTCAGCAGCATTTCTTTTGATCCGAACTCCTCCTTCAGCTGCTCATCGTCGATGACGACCCATCTCTGACGGGCTGCCGGCTTGTGGGAACTGGCGGGCTTCAGAGCGGCCGGCAGCATCGCCTGAAAGCAGGAAATGGCCGGGGAAACGGTCTGATGGCTCATCCATAAGCCCAGCTGATAGAGTTCCTCGTTGAGCAGGGGCTGCTCATCGATGATCTCCTGAATTTCCTTCAGCTGATAGTCCAGCGTCCTCTGATAGGCTTCAAGGTCATCGACTTCCTGTACGTCGTCGACAAAGCCGACCAGCAGCCGGCCGTTGAAGTCGACCCGGACCCGCATGCCCCGTGCTAAATAGTCCTCTCCCTTTAGTAGATAGTGGAAAGGACTGTTCAGCTGCATGATGGGATGTTCGATGTAGACGCTTACGACTCTCATGTTTTCTCTTATTAGCTTTATTGATAGATCGGGTATTTCTCGGTCAGCGCCAGAGCTCTCTTTCTCAGTTCTTCCCGGCGCTGTTCGAAGTCCGGACGGCTGGCTTCGCAGATCAGCCTGCCGACCTCCACGCAGTCTTCCTCGCGGAAGCCGCGGGTAGTAATGGCCGGCGTGCCGACGCGGATGCCGGAAGTGACCGAGGGCTTTTCGGGGTCGCCCGGGATGGCGTTCTTGTTGACGGTGATGCAGATCTCATCCAGACGGTTCTCCATCTCCCTGCCGGTAACACCGGCCTTGCGCAGGTCTACCAGAATGAGGTGGTTGTCCGTGCCGCCGGAAACCAGGTCCAGACCGCCCTCGCGGATGGTCTGAGCCAGCACCTGGGCATTTTTGATGATCTGTTTCTGATACTCAATGAATTCAGGCTTAAGTGCCTCGCCGAAGGCCACGGCCTTGCCGGCGATGACGTGCTCCAGCGGTCCGCCCTGAGAACCGGGGAAGACGGCGCTGTTGATCTTCTTGGCGATGGTTTCATCGTTGCACAGGATCATACCGCCCCGGGGACCTCTGAGGGTCTTGTGCGTCGTCGTGGTGACGACATCGGCATGGGGGAACGGTGAGGGATGCAGTCCGGCCGCAACCAGACCGGCAATGTGGGCCATGTCGACAAACAGATAGGCACCGGCCTCATGGGCAATCTTCCCCATTCTTTCAAAGTCGATGATGCGCGGATAGGCGCTGGCTCCGGCAATGATCATCCGGGGATGATGCTCTCCGGCCAGTTCTTCCAGCTTATCGTAATCGATCTGCTGACTGACGGGATCAAGTCCGTAGCCGATGACATTGTAGTTCTTGCCGGAGAAATTGACCTTTGAACCGTGGGTAAGATGGCCGCCGTGGTCCAGCGACATGCCCAGAACAGTGTCGCCGACGCTGCAGAGAGCCTGATAGACCGCATAATTGGCCTGGGCTCCCGAATGGGGCTGGACGTTGGCATAATTGCAGTGGAAAAGCCGGCAGGCTCTTTCAATGGCGATCGTCTCGATCTCATCGACGTACTGGCAGCCGCCGTAATAGCGCTTGCCGGGATAGCCTTCCGCGTATTTATTGGTCAGAACCGAACCCACAGCCAGCAGCACCGCCTCGGAGACGATGTTTTCGCTGGCTATCAGCTCAATGTTGCGGTTCTGTCTTTCGCATTCTTTTCTTATCAGCTGTCCGACCTGGGGATCGGCGTTTTCAATTTGACTTATCAGAGCATCGATCATTTTTCTTACCCACCTGTGTCTATTATACCATTAACCGCCGGCTTAGGGGCTGACAATGACGCGCAAAGCCGGAAAAAAGCCCGGCTTGTTACCGGGCTTGTGTCTATCATTCTTCTTCCTGCTGCTTCGCCTTGGCGTAGCGCTCGATGATCAGGGCGATGATGTCGGCAGCCAGCTGGGCATCGTCATTGCAGATGACATACTGGTAGCGGTTCATCATGTTCATTTCCCTCTGAGCCTTGGCCAGACGCTGCTGGACTACTTCCTCAGGTTCGGTCTTGCGGCCTCTGATCCTTCTCTCCAGTTCCTCCATTGAAGGCGGAATCAGGAAGATGGACAGCGCGTCCGGACATTTCTCCTTGACGATGGAAGCTCCTTCGACTTCAATTTCCAGAAGGACGTTCTTGCCCTCATCCCTCAGTTTTTCCACAAAGGCCTTCGGTGTTCCGTAATAGTTGCCGACAAATTCGGCGTATTCCAGCAGTTCATCGTTGGCGATGGCCTGCTCAAATTCCTCCCGGCTGACAAAATGATATTCCACGCCATCCGTTTCCCCCGGCCGCATGGCGCGGGAAGTCATGGAAATGGAATAGGCGAGGTTCAGTTCCTCGCGGTCCGCGAACAGCGACCGCACGGTTCCCTTGCCGACACCGGACGGTCCGGAGAAGACGATCAGTAATCCTCTGGCCATTGGTTTCACCCCCATTTAGTTGCCTCCATTATAGCAGACTCCTTAGACCTTCGACAATGTGATATAATTGTTTTTGCTTACGGAAGGAAGGGATGAAAGTGGCCTTTGACGGCATCATGCTGCACCAGGTAGTCAGACAGCTTCAGCCGCTGGTTGGCGGCCGCATCTCCAAGATCTACCAGATCTCCGATACGGAGGTTCTTTTCCTCATCAAGGCCGGAAACATCCGGCAGCTGATGGTCTCCGCTCATTCCACCTATAACCGCATCCATCTTACTGACCGCAGCTATCCCAGCCGCAGCGCTCCTTCCAATTTCGTGATGCTGTTAAGAAAGTATCTGGAAGGCGGCTATGTTTCCTCCATTGAACAGGCCGGACTGGACCGCTATCTCATCATGGAGATCTCTTCCCGCAACGAACTGGGCGACCGCATCGTCCTGCAGCTCTACATCGAACTGATGGGCAAGTATGCCAACCTTATCCTGGTCAGCGACGGCCGGATCATCGACGCTCTCAAGCACATTCCGCCCTTTGAAAACACCATCCGGACCATTCAGCCCGGGGCTCAGTTCAAGCCGACGGCTCCCCAGCCGGGCAAGACAGATCCCTTCGCAGTCAGCAGGATCGAGGGTGATGAGAATCTGTTTGAGAAACTGGAAGGCTTCTCACCTCTTCTCTCTGATGAGGTGAGCTACAGGATGCATCATGGCCAAAGCTACGCACAGATCATGACACAGATCGCGCAGTCTGATCAGCTGTACATCACTTCCACCAAAAAGGGAGAATTCTTCCATTGCCTTCCCCTTACCCATCTTTCTTCACAGTACCGGCAGTATGAGATCTGCGAAGGACTGGATCAGTTCTACTACTCCAAGGAAGAAAAGGAAAGGATCAGGCACATCTCCGGTGACCTCTTCAAGTTCGTCCGCAAGGAGATCAGCCGCACGGAAAACAAGATCGACAAGCTGTCAGCGCAGCTGCTGGAAGCTGAAGGCTGCGACATCTACCGCCGTTACGGCGAAACTCTTTACGCCAATCTGGACAAGATAGACAAGGGCATGTCCGAAGTCCGGCTTCAGGATTTTGAAGGCAACGACCTCACCATTCCGCTGGACAACAAGCTGGACGGCCGGGGCAATGCCAAGAAGCACTTCACCCGCTATCACAAGCTTTCCACCGGCAAGAAATACATCAATGAACAGCTGCAGATCGCCCGGGATAATCTGGAATACTTCTCCGCGGTTTCCCGGCAGCTTCAGCAGGCCGACTTCACCGTCGCCAATGAAATAAAGCAGGAGCTGCAGAATAACGGCTATCTGAAAGCCGACCGTAGGCGGGTTCCGCATTCCAAGAAGCCTCCCGAACCGGCTTACCTGAGCATTGAAGCCGGAGAGCACGTCATTCTGGTCGGACGCAACAATATCCAGAACAACTACGTGACCTTTAAAAAGGCCGGCCGCTTTGACACCTGGTTCCATGCCAAGGACGTCAGCGGCGGGCACGTCGTCATCAATACGGATAAGCCCAGTGAGCAGGAGATCCGGCTGTGCGCCATGCTGGCAGCCTGGTTCTCTCAGGCCCGGGAGTCTTCATCCATTCCCGTTGACTATACGCTGATCAGGGAACTGAAGAAAATACCCAACTCCAAGCTGGGCAAGGTCATCATGAAACAATACCGAACGATCTACATCGACATTGATGAAAAGATTCTCAGTCAGTACATTGACATGAAAAAATAGCCACATGGGGGTCAAAAGCCTCAAATCTCTAAGGAGAACCCCTTGTGGCTGTTTTTTTGTAAATACGTTCTACAGAACGGAACGGTAATACAGACCTCTGGTATAATTTCCGCTGCCCGGGATGCCGTCATGATAGGCGCTGATTATCCGGTCCACCTCTTCTGGGGACTCAATGGTAAAATACAGGATCTGATAGTCGACATTGCCGATGTCATCCTGCCGGTCAGCCAGATAGATCGGCGTACTGTTGAAAAGTTCGCTCATCTCAAAGCTGCAGCGTACCGGGAAGCGGGCTGCTGTCCGGTCAGTCAGATAGCCCTTATGATCGCATTGACTGCACTGCCGGCCGTTTTTCAGCGGGCAGTTGCGTACCAGCATCAGCGGCAGATAGCCGTAGGAAATGATGCCGGTATTTATTCTGCTCTTCAGCTGGCTGATTTCCTTCAGCGACAGCTCACAGGACAGCGTGCACTCGCTGACGTCCAGCGATTCCAGAACGCTGACGGACCTGGAGTTGGTAATGTTGAGGAAACTTCCGCCCATGACCTGCAGACCGGCCTGCTGAGCCAGGTAAACGGCTGAGAGGCTGTTGCAGTAGGCCTTGGCGATTCCTTTCTGCCGGTAATCCGCCAGTCTTTCACTGATGTATTTCTCATTGAAGATCCAGCGGGGGATCTCCACGATGATCTCCTTATCGATTTGC
>JAFZBT010000138.1 GCA_017561615.1 Erysipelotrichaceae bacterium | reverse complement strand
CTCGGATACCGTCATGACAGCCGCTACGTCGGCCTGCAGGCGCTGAAAAAGGCACACAGTCCCGTCAATCTGGACTTCATTCTGAAGGACATCAACGAGATCGAGCCGTTCAATGAGGAATACTTCCGCAACCCGGAAAGAAGATTCGTGGCGGTCTGCGCCAACGTCAATACCGGTGAAGCGGAATACATGGAAAAGGGCATTAGTCCGGACATCACCGCCGCCATCAAGGCATCAGCAAGCATGCCCTACGTGTCACCGGAAGTCATGATCGACGGACAGCCGTATCTGGACGGCGGCTCCTGCTGCAAGATCGCCTATCAGTGGGCTCTTGATCAGGGCTATGAGAAGATCGTCGTAGTCAGGACCAGGGACCGCAGCTTCCGCAAGAAGGAAATGACCAGGGAAAACGAACTGGCTGACTTCTATTACCGCCGTCATCCCGAGTTTGCCCACGCTCTGGCCAACAGCAACATCAACTATAACCGGCAGTGTGATGAACTGCAGAAGCTGGAGAGTCAGGGCCGGATCTTCGTGATCGCCCCCCAGCAGCCGGTCAAGGTCAGCCGGGTGGAAAGTGACGTTGAGAAGCTGGGCGATCTCTACTTTGAAGGCCGCCGGGAAATGGCTGAGCATCTTGACGATCTCAGAGCCTATCTGGCCCGATAAAAAGCCGCCTTTCAGCGGCTGTGAATATTGATTCAGATGTTCATTCATCAGTTACGGTAATGAACAGGATGGCCCTGGAGGTGTTGCCGGCCATATCAGTGGCCCGGATCTCCACTTCAAATTCGCCTGTCTGCGCCGTGGTGAACTCGCCGATGTGCAGAAAGTACTGCGATTCATCGCTGACGGAGAAGTAGTCATAGAGGCAGACCTTCTCGTTGAGGGAAAACCGGAGGCTGTTCTCATAAACCGTTATGACCGGTGGAGATTTATCCTTATGAGGCAGCAGAGAGCAGCCGGTAAGCATGCCGGCGGATATGATGATCAAAATCAGTCTTCTGATCGTATTCATCAGTGGGTTGCCTCCTGTTATCAACTATACTGATTATAGAACAAAAGGAAGCGGAATGACAAAACCGGATGTCAGCCGTTATAATATCGATAAGGAAAAGGTAAAACCATGGAAGTAATCCGTTCACTGGAAAACAGCAGGATCAAGCTCTATAACTCTCTGAAGATGAAGAAGTACCGCGACCGTCATCAGCTTTTTCTGGTGCAGGAAAGACACCTGATCCAGGAAGCGATCAGAAATGACTGCCTGGATACACTGATCATCAGAGAAGGAGCTGAAAACCCGTTTGACCTTGAGTGTCTGACCGTATGCGCGGAAGTAATGAAGAAGCTGTCGGAAAACGAATCGCTCAATGACTGTATTGGTGTTTGCCGGATCGGCGAAGGAAAGCTGGCAGAACCGCGGCGTCTGATCGTTCTGGAAGACGTTCAGGATCCCGGCAACGTCGGTACCATCATCCGGACAGCGCACTGCTTCGGGTATGACGGAGTATTACTGAGCGACAGATGCGCCGATCTGTATAATGCCAAGACCGTTTCCGCCTGTCAGGGCGCCATATTTGCCATTCCGGTGATCCGCCGGAGCATGGATGAGATCCTGGAGTATCTGAAGGACCGGAAAATTACCGTTTACGGCACTTCACTGAAAGAGAGCAGATACCTGTCCGGGATCAGACCGGCTGAGAAGTTCGCTCTGGTCTTCGGAAACGAAGGTCAGGGACTGAGCGAGAAGACCCTGAAAGGCTGTGACGAATGCTTCAAGATCGAAATGGACAATTTCAATTCGCTTAACGTGGCAGCGGCGATGGCCATTGCCAGCTATGAAATGCGTTATGAAAAGTAAATTTCTGTTTATTCTGGCTGCCTTCTGGCAGCTGACCTGGGGCATTCTGCAGAGCACGATCGG
>JAFZBT010000137.1 GCA_017561615.1 Erysipelotrichaceae bacterium | reverse complement strand
TCACCGTCTCTGTCGACGATCTCTCTGGCGATGCGCTTGACGTCTTCGCCGTGATAGCCGTCTTCCGGCAGGGTGAAGTCCAGACCGAAGATCTCCTGGATCCGGGCATACAGTGACAGACCCAGATTATGGATCTGAGCACCGGCATCGTTGATGTAGTATTCTCTGGTGGCTTTAAAACCGGCCGCATTGAGAATGCGGACGCAGCTGTCGCCCCATACCGCACCCCGGGCATGACCGCAGTGCAGCGGTCCTGTCGGGTTGGCGGAGACGTATTCTTCCAGATACTTGACGCCCTTGCCGTAATCGCTCTTGCCGTAGTCGTCGCCTTCGGTCAGGATGACGTTGATGATATTAGCCATGGCGTCCTTTCTGATCCAGAAATTGATGAATCCGGGACCGGCGATCTCAATCTTTTCCGCTTCCGGCAGTTTCTGCGCCAGAGCTTCTCTGAGCTCTTCGGCGATCTCCTGAGGTCTTCGCTTCAGCACCCGGGTAAGGCGCATGGCAATGTTGGTGGAATAGTCCCCGTTGACGTTGTCCTTGGGGATCTCAATGATGACCATGCCGTCTTCGGGCTGCAGGCCGAACTTTTCGGTAACGGCTTCCTTGATTACTTGAATCAGTTTTTCATCAATCATACTCATGTTCTCAGGTCTCCTTTTCTGTCAGAAGTTCATTTATTATTATATCATCATTGACCGATATTTTACCTCTTTTTCCCGATGTGTTGATTTTCCGGCAGTGTTTGAGTAGAATAGAGAGGCAGCACGCCCTCATAGCTCAGTTGGATAGAGCATCCGCCTTCTAAGCGGACGGTCGAGCGTTCGAGTCGCCCTGAGGGCGCCATGTGTTAAATTGCTTCAATGGTTCATTGGAGCTTTTTTTATTGTTTTCTGAACACTGTCGCTGTTTAAGTAACAAGAGAATACTCCAACTGTGATGATTGATGTTCCAGTGGCTTGATGGTAACTGTGACCAGACAAATGACCAAATAAAAGACCAAATAAGCTGTATCGCATGGCAAACAGGGGAAAGCCCCATCGAATAAAGGCCCTTCCCACAGGGAAGGACCTTTTTCTGATTCGCTGAAGTGGCAGCGTTCTGCTTATTACAGGATCATCATGGCCACGGTGACAACGATGATGTTGACGATGCCGATGGCGATGACGCATTTCAGAGCGAACTTCATGAAGGTGGTGTATTCGATCTTGGCTGTCTGTAAGCCACCCATCAGAGCACCCGCCGTCGGAGCAAACAGGTTGATTAAGCCGTTGGCAGCGGAGAAGATCAGAATCAGAACTTCAACGGAGAAGCCCAGCTGTGAGGTGACCGGACCCATGATCGGCATGGACAGGCCAGCCAGACCGGAAGTTGACGGTACCAGGAATGACAGCGGCAGATACAGGATGTAGGCCAGCGGAGCATAGATGAAGCCCGGAACGCCTTCCAGAATGCCGGCGATGACTCTGACCAGCCACGGGCCTAAGCCGGTGTTGCTCATCAGAACCGTGGCGCCTCTGGCGACGGCGATGATCAGAGCAACGGAGATCAGGTCAGCGGAACCGGCGATGAAGGTCTCAACGATCTGCTTTTCCTTCATGCCGTAGATGATGCCGATGACGATGGCCATGATGAAGAACAGCACGGCGCCTTCGTCAAAGTACCAGTATCCCATCGGAATGCCTTCGCCCATGATGAATTCGGACCAGCCGGAGAAGATATTGATGCCATAGTCTTCCCAGGGCAGGAAGCCGCAGATCAT
>JAFZBT010000136.1 GCA_017561615.1 Erysipelotrichaceae bacterium | reverse complement strand
ATGGTAGTCTTCCTGAACAAGTGCGACATGATGGAAGGTCAGGAAGAATTCATCGACCTGGCAGAAATGACTGTCCGTGAACTGTTAGACAAGTACGGATTCGACGGCGACAACTGCCCGATCATCCGTGGTTCAGCCTTAAAGGCCATGAACGGTGATCCCGAAGCTGAAAAGGCCATCATGGAACTGATGGATGCCTGCGACAACTACTTACCGTCACCGGCCAGAGAAGAAGACAAGCCGTTCTTAATGGCTATCGAAGACACCATGACCATCACCGGCCGTGGCACTGTTGCTACCGGACGTGTTGAGCGTGGCAGACTGAATGTCAACGAACCCGTTGAGATCGTTGGTATCAAGGAAACCCAGAAGACTGTCGTTACCGGTCTGGAAATGTTCAGAAAGACTCTGGACTATGCCGAAGCCGGCGATAACATCGGCGCCTTACTGCGTGGTATCTCCAGAGACCAGGTCGAGCGTGGCCAGGTTCTTGTTAAACCCGGCAGCGTTCATCCGCATACCAAGTTCAAGGGCCAGGTTTACGTATTAAGCAAGGAAGAAGGCGGCCGTCATACTCCGTTCGTCTCCAACTACCGTCCTCAGTTCTACTTCCGTACGACTGACGTCACCGGCGTCATCAACTTACCGGAAGGCACTGACATGGTTATGCCTGGCGATAACGTCGAAATGACTGTTGAACTGATTCACCCGATCGCTGTTGAGTTAGGAACCAAGTTCTCCATCCGTGAAGGCGGCAGAACTGTCGGTGCCGGCAACGTTACTGAGATCATTGAGTAATCGGTAAAGCGTAAACGCAAAAACGACTGAAAGAGTCCTGATTGAAAAAATCAGGACTTTTTTATATATTTTGCTTGACATAGTATATTGCAATGCATTATAGTATGTTTGACATTACAGTTACGGAGGTGATTTCATGGATGCCCAATACAAGAAAGGCGTCTTGGACCTGTGCGTTCTTTCCCAGCTGGTCGGCGAAGACAGATACGGCTATCAGCTGACCGAAAGACTGTCAGAAGAAATGGAAATAACGGCCGGTACCCTCTATCTGGTACTCAAGAGGCTGAAGGACAACGGATATGTGGAAACGTATCTGGTGGAATCCAGCGGCGGCCCGGCCCGCAAGTACTATCATCTGACCGAAAAGGGAGCCGCGTATCAGCAGCAGCAGAAACAGCAGTGGCTCAGCTTTGTAGAAAAGGTAGGTAATCTGTTATGAAAAACGAAAAGCACTTATACATCCTGTTCAGAGGACTCAGAGATCATTCAAATTCTTATCAGCGGGAGATCGTTGATTCCTATCTGCGTCTGGCTGAAAGCGGCAACTGGGCGCAGATCAGCCAGCTCTTCACCAATGAGAGGAAAGGCAGGTAACAAAGATGAATAAAGAACAGTATTTAGACGAACTCAGCAGAAAGCTCAGCCGTTATCCGGAAGAATTCCGCCAGGAGATCATGGACTCCTTCCGTCAGCATTTCGCTGACGGTCAGGCCGAAGGCAAAAGCGACGAGGAGATCATCAGCCATCTGGGCAGTGTCGAGGAAGTTCTGGAAAACGTCGAATACTATGACCAGAGCCGCGATACCGGCAATTCTGATTCCTTCCGGGAACTGGCACACAGCTTCAGCAATCTGGGAAAGGCGGTCAAGGACCTCTTCTCCAGCCTCTCCAACACCAACTTCAGCATCACTTTCGGAATGGATGATGCGGAATTTGTGGAATTTCCGGACTGGCAGGGAGCCTCAGAGGTGCTGTTTGACGCCAACCTGGCCGACTGCGACGTCAGCGTTGAACCCGGCAAGAGTCTGCGCTACGCCTTCTCCAGTAACTGCCCTGATGACATCAGGCTGAATGTGGAAAGACAGGGAGAGCGCATCACCTTCTCGATCGACCGCAATCTCAAGGTATTCCCCACGGTATCCGGCCGCCTGCGCCTGGAAATTCCCGAAGACATTCAGAACGTCTATGTCAACGGCGTATCCGGTGACGTGGAGATCAGCGATCTGTCGCTGAACAACATCGTCGTCAACAGTCTCAGCGGTGATCTGGAACTTCAGGAGGTAACCGGCAGCGAGTGCATATATAAGTCCACTTCCGGCGATCTGGAAGTCAGCGACTGCCGCTTCCGGCAGATCTCCGTGGAGGCGACCAGCGGCGATGTCGAGGTCAGCGACTGCCGCAGCGATCTGATGATCAGAACCACCTCGGGAGACTGCGACATCAACTCTCATGAGGGAAGAGTGCTGATCAACACGACCAGCGGCGACATTGACATCAGCATGTCCAGAGCCTTCGACATCAGCTGCGAGACCAAGAGCGGCGACATCGAGGTGGAGATCGAAGACGGTAATTACAGCGCCGAAGTCAATACCGTTTCCGGCGACGTCAGCACCAGCGGCATCGCCTCCGTCAGAAAGAACCGCGGCCACTATCTGGTCGGTGACGGGGAGGCCAGCGTCGTGCTGCGCACCCTCAGCGGCGACATCTCGCTCAGTGACTGAAAACCATACTGATCAGAAAAAAACAAGAGACCTTCAGGGTCTCTTTTTCGTGCGTCAGTAATAAAGTCTATTTCCCGCAGCTGACCAGCCAGGCCATCAGGTCGGTTTCGGTATAGGCCTGCCGGCAGCTCTCGCGATGGGTAGCTCCCTTCAGCTCGGTTATTTGAGCGCTGGCACCCATCTTCTGCAGAGCGCTGACCAGATCGCGGCTCATCTGCGGATCTACGACCGTATCGGCCGTGCCGACAAAGGCCCAGACCCTGGTCCTGGCCAGAGCGGAAAGATTGCTGTCGGTGCAGGCTACCCCGCCGCTTACCGGAGCGATGCAGGCAAAGGTCCCGGGCAGTCTGATCGCCAGCTGCCAGGTGCCGCTGCCGCCCAATGAATGACCGGTCAGAGCCACGCGGTCAATGTCAATGCCGCAGTCGCGCTGGATCATCCTGATCATCTCGCTGATCTGTTCGCCGGCATCGGACCAGTCGCGGTAGCTCTCGTCGATCTTGGGGATGGCGACGTAAGCCCGCAAGTCACCGAAGGTGCCCTTCTGCAGATACAGGGGGAAGCCTTCGTTGGTCAGCATCAGGGAAACGTCAGATACTCTCATCGAGCTGCCATGCAGGTAGATGATCAGAGTCATGCCCTTCTGCGGATTGGCCGGGGTATACAGATAATAGGGCATCTGCCCGGTCGTCCTGAGCTGAATCGATGACTGGCTGCTGTCCGGCTTTTCCGCCGTGTGGCTGTGCAGGTTGTCGCCTCTTGCCGGCGGCTTT
>JAFZBT010000135.1 GCA_017561615.1 Erysipelotrichaceae bacterium | reverse complement strand
CTTAAGGCCATTACCCATCTGAAGCAGCAGGGCTTTCACGTCACGGCCACAACGGTCTATGACACCATGCAGGCCTTCTATGCGCTGGCCGCCGGTGCCGACTACATCGCCATCTACGTCAACCGCATGGACACCTTCGCCGAAAAGGCCGAGAATCTTTACCTGGCTGTCCAGAACAAGATCGAGCAGGAAAACCTGCCGACCAGGATCATGGCTTCCGGTTTCCACAGCGCCGGTCAGCTGAAGGCCGCCTTCCGCTGCGGCGTCGAAACCGCTACTATCACCCCGGACATTCTGAAAGCCTCATTCAGCAATCAGAACGTCATCAACCACGTCGCTTCCTTCCAGAAGGACTGGGAATCGATGTACGGTGAGGGTGCTACCCTGCTCAACGCAAAGAGATAATGATTCGATTATACAGGAGGAAGAATATGGAAATCTTAGTCGATACGTTTAATCTTGATGACATCAGATATGCCTGCGATTACTATCCGCTTTCAGGCGTTACCTGCAACCCGTCCATCGTAAAGAATTCAGCCAATCCCGACGACTTCTTCGCTCATCTGAAGAAGGTCAGAGAGATCATCGGCCACGAAAGGACCCTTCACGCCCAAGTCATCGCCCTGGATTCCGAGACCCAGATCAGGGAAGCCCACGAAATGGTCAGACAGATGGGCGAGGACATCTACGTCAAGGTTCCGGTTACCCAGGAAGGCTTAAGAACCATTACCCATCTGAAGAAGGAAGGAATCAACGTCACCGCTACCGCCGTTTATGACACCATGCAGGCTTATTATGCGCTGGCGGCCGGTGCCGATTACATCGCCGCCTACATCAACAGAATGTACAACATGGGGGCCGATCCCAATCAGCTGTTCCTTGACGTTCAGGGCAAGATCGAACAGGAAGGACTGCCCACCAAGCTGCTGGCAGCCGGCTTCCACAGCGTCGGCCAGCTGAAGGACTGCTTCGCCTGCGGCTGCGAAGCGGCCACCGCTCCGCTGGATCTGCTGAAGGCTTCCTTCAACAATCTGAACGTCATCAACCACGTCGCTTCCTTCAAGAAGGACTGGGAATCGATGTACGGCGAAGGCGCCACGCTGCTGAACGCCACGAAGTAAGATACGTAATTAAGCGAAAAGAAAACAGGTGAGTTCAATGAGAACTCACCTGTTTTTATCATTGTTTGGCTCTTACAGCAGGCCCTTGACGGTATTGACCAGATCGTCAGCGGTAAGCTTGAATTCCTTCTGCAGCCAATCCTGGGTGCCGACCTGTCCGAAGACATCGTTGGCGCCATGGCGCTTGAACGGCACGCCTACGGCATGCTCCGCCAGCACCTCGGCAACGGCAGATCCCAGACCGCCGATGATTGAGTGGTTCTCAAAGCTTACGACAGCCTTCTTGCCCTTGACTTCGGAAAGGATCAGGTCAACGTCCAGCGGCTTGATGGTGAACATGTCGATGACTTCCGCGGAGATGCCCTCGGCTTCCAGCTTCTCGGCCGCGTCCAGAGCGTCAGATACGATCTGACCGGCAGTGATGATCAGGACATCCTTGCCCTGTCTGATGACATTGCCCTTGCCGAGTTCAAAGGTTGAGCCTTCGGCATAGACGTTTCTGACATCCTTGCGGTTGGCGCGGAAGTAATGGATACCCTTCATGTTGGCAAACTGGCGGACGATCCACTCCAGCTGAACGGCATCAGCGGCGTCGCAGATGACGGCGGTCGGCATGGCTCTCATCAGAGCCATGTCTTCCCAGGTCGTATGGGTGCCGCCGTTGGGGCCGGTGTCGAAGCCGGGGTCGGAACCGTAGACATTGATGGTATTGTGAGCATAGGCTCCGGAAAGATACAGCTGGTCATATACGCGTCTGGTCGCGAACGGACCGAAGGTATGAATGAAAGGCTTGAAGCCTTCGACGGACAGACCGGCAGCGGTGCCGACCATGTTGGCTTCAGCAATGCCGCACTGAATGAAGCGGTCCGGATGTTCCTTCTGAATGATCGTGGAGCTGCTGGCGCCGGCCAGGTCAGCTTCCAGGAATACCAGCCTGTCATCCGTGTTCATCAGGTCGGAAAGAGTCTGCATTACGACTTTGGCTAAAGGAGTACCCTTCTTGCTGCGATCATCTGTTAACTTAAACATTATGCTTCCTCCTTTTCAATGAACTGTTCAAGGGCGGCGATGGCATCATCGGCTGCCTTGTTGATCTCATCGTTGTTGAACTTGACTGAGTGATTGCTCTTCATCTCTTCAAAGTACTTGACGCCGGAGCCCTTGATGCCGTCCAGGATGATGGCGTTGGCGCCGTCCTTATGCGCCTTGGCCTTGTCGATGGCAGCGGAAATGGCTTCGATGTCATTGCCCTTGACGACCTGAACCAGGTCAAATCCGAAGGCCTTCATCTTTTCCTCATAGCTGAAGGGATTCAGGACATCCTTGGTATAGCCGTCGAGCTGACGCTTGTTGTCGTCGATGATGACGATGCAGTTGTTCAGCTTTCTGGCCGCAATGAGCATGAAGGCTTCCCAGCACTGTCCTTCGTTAAGTTCGCCGTCGCCGACGATCATGTATGTATAGCGGTCCTGACCCTTGAGCTTCTGGCCGTAGGCAATGCCGGCGGCAGCGCTCGTGCCCTGACCCAATGATCCGGTAGTCATGTCGACGCCGGGTGTCTTGGTTCTGTCCGGGTGTGACGGCAGCATCGTACCGCCGTCATTCAGAGTCATGAGCTTTTCCTTGGGGAAGAAGCCCATTTCCGCCAGCGCTGAATACCAGGCCGGTCCGGAATGACCCTTGGATAAAACAACCATGTCACGATCTTCCCACTGCGGGTTTTTGGGATCGTAGCGCAGCTGCTTGCCGTAAAGAACAGCCATCAGTTCAACGATGGACATGGAGCCGCCAAGGTGGCCATAGCCGCGGTGCTTGAGCAGTTCAATGACGTCTTTACGGATCTTTGCTGCGAGAAGAGTCAGTTCTTTCAATTCAACCTTATCCATAAAACCTCCTATTTTATGATGATTCTCCTTGTTAATTTCATTATAACAAATATCCTTTCATTTTTCTTCAGAAACCGTCACACATCACCGCAAAACTGCCGCAGTATTCATAGGCAGAATCCAGCAGGTCATGGTATCATATAGATGAAAGGAAGGAAGCCATTCGCTGACGGCTTCCAAGGACAATATCAATGTTACATGAAGTGAAGTTTACCTCTTTCAACGGGCGTGATCAGGTTTTCGGCTGGATATATGTACCGGCCTGCGAACCGGTGGGCATCATCCAGCTTATCCACGGCTTCGGCGAGCATTCAAGACGCTACCTCCACATGATCACCTCCTTCATGGAAGACGGATACATCGTAGCTGCCGACGACCATGTCGGCCATGGCAAGACCGCTCTGGAGAATGACAGCTGGGGCAACTGGGGTGACAAGGGCTTCACCACCATGGTTGAAGACGAAAAGAAACTGCACGACCTGGTCGTGGAAAAATACCCGGACATCCCCTATTTCATGTTCGGCCACAGCATGGGTTCCTTCATTACCAGGCAGTACATGGCCAGATACGGCGAGGATCTGGAAGGCGCCTGCATCTGCGGCACCACCGGCGTCTGGCCCAACCTTGACGACAACATTGCCATCGTGCAGAAACTGGTCGATGAAGGCAAGGGCGATGAGTCTGATCCGACTCTGGGCGCCACCTTCATGGGCTGGATGTTTGCCAGATGCGACGAGGGCGTCAAACTGGGCAATGAATGGATCTGCGATGACGTCTATGTTCAGAAAGACCATGCCGAAGACCCGTTTGACGCTTTCACCAAGCCGACCAGCAACCGCGCCTGGCTGTATTTCCTGCAGATGATGAAGGACATCACCGGGCCGCAGTGGGCCGCAAAGGTTCCGAAGGACCTGCCGGTATACAACATTGCCGGCGATCAGGACCCGGTCGGTCAGTACGGCACCGGCGTCTATCAGTCCGCCAACTGGCTCACCGACAACGGCAATGATGTCTATACCAAGCTCTACAGCGGCTACCGCCATGAGATCCACAATTATGCGGAACTCAGGGAAACCGTGGAACAGGGCATCCTGCTCTTCTTCGATACCTGCGGCGTCGAACAGCAGGAAGACTGATCAGATTCATTAACATCCCAAAACAAAAAAGACGGCTTGAAACAAGCCGTCTCTTTTATTCTATCACTAAGATTTACAGGTCATGGAAGCGCGGTTCCATGTGCTCGTAGGTACATATCTGCCTGAATCCCAGTTCATTCTTCAGGATGTCATAGCCGTCCCTGATGTGATCGGCGACATACTCTGTCCGGTGAGCGTCCGATCCTACCGTAATTATCCGGCCGCCCAGATCGCGGTACAGCTTCAGTATCCGGCGGCTGGGCTGGGTATCCTTCAGGTCATAATGCCATGAAGAAGTGTTGAGCTCAATGCCCTTGCCTTCGGCAACGGCCTTCTTCAGGATCTCGGCGATCAGATCCTCAACAGCCTCAAAGGGATAGATGCCCTGACGGTCGTAGCGGACGATCAGATCCAGATGGGCAAGCACACTGTAATGATCAAAGCTGTTCATCACCTTCAGGATCTCGCGGTAATAGCCTTCGTTATACTCTTTCTGACTCTTGCCCTGCTGATACTGCTGATTCCAGAGTTCCCGGTTGTCGACCTGATGCATGGAAAGCAGCGTAAAGTCCAGCTGATCGCCATATCTGTTCCAGAGATCCTCATAGCGATCGATCGTACAGCTCTGGATGCCGAATTCCAGGCCCTGTCTTATCGTGATCTTTCCCTTATAGGTTTCCTTCATCCGCAGCAGCTTGCCGAAGTATTCCGGATAATTGACGTTTGCCAGAGCGTCAGCGTCGCTGGCGGCATAGTTCATGCCGTCGCCGCTTCGGAAGACGATGTCTCCCTCGCTCCAGTCCTTCTTGATGCCGTAATCAACATGATCGGTAAAGCAGATCTCCTCAACACCGAGATCGATCGCTTTACTGATCTGATTTTCCATCGGTTCCCGGCTGTCATCCGAGAATTCCGTATGCAGGTGATAATCGGCAAACATCTTGCTCTTTTCCGCTCCTTCTTAAGCTGCGGCAGCTGCCGCCGCGGCGTCAGCCTTATCGCAGGCAATGGCCATGGTGATCATCAGCGCCAGCAGTTCATCGTTTTCATATTCGACCCTGACATAATAGCCTTCCTTCAGGATCCGGCTGTCGCAGCTGATCTCGCCGATCTTCTCCCCGTCACAGGTGAAGTCAAAATGCGTCTCCCAGAAATTGGTCGCGCTGATCTTCCAGTTGAGCTTTTCCAGCCGGTACTGCGACTTCTTGAAGGAAAACTTATGAAGCAGGGAGTCAATGTAGCCGTCTTCATCATAGAGGCGGTACTGGGTCATCAGCTTCTCGGTGTAGCTTTCCAGATAGCCGATCTCCTTGTCGTAGGCATCATAGATGTGGATCTTGTGACCGAAACCGAATTCCGCCATCACCATGTAGCGGACGCTTTTCATCTCATCGTATATTTCAAATCTTTCCTTATTGGAAAACTTGCCTTTTATGTACAATTCCATTTTTCTACCTCAGCATTTCGATTTCCTGCTTATAGGGAGACTTTCCGTCAATGTAGGGAGTCTCCAGAATGAAGATCCGGCCTTCCAGCAGCGGATGGTGGACCAGAGCGCGCAGCTTTTCCAGACCGATGGTTCCCTGACCGATGTTGGCATGACGGTCCTTATGAGAACCCAGCGGGTTCTTGGAATCATTGACGTGAATGACATGCAGCCTGTCCAGACCGATGGTCTCATCAAACTGTCTGAGAAGGAAGTCAATGTCGGCCAGATCATAACCGGCATCATTGACGTGGCAGCTGTCCAGACAGACTTCCAGCGGCCAGCGGCAGTCATCGATGATGGTCTTCAGCTGTTCGAATGTACAGCCAATCTCACTGCCCTTGCCGGCCATGGTTTCCAGACAGACGATCAGATCGTCATCCTCTATCAGTTCGTCAAGCGCATCGCTGACGGCGTTAAGGGCTTCCTTTTCATCAGCCTTCAGCCGGGCTCCGGGATGCAGAACCAGGTAGCGGGCGCCGATGGCCTTGGATCGGGCTATCTCCCGAGCCAGGATCTCCATGCTGCCGTCGCGGACCGCGGAGTCCGACAGATTGGCCAGGTTGACGATGTAGGGAGCGTGAATGACCACCGAATCCATGTCAAAGCCCTGGGAAAGCCATAACTGTCTTCCCTCTTCCACTCTGAGCCTTTCCATGGGCAGCCGGACGCTGTTCTGGGGCGCGCCGGTATAGATCATCATCGCGCTGGCATCATTGTCCAGCGATTCCCTGACGCTTCCCAGGAAGTATTCCGGGGCGCTCAGGGAAACATGAGAGCCGATCTTCAGCACGCTTAATAGCCGCCTTTCTGGCGCTGGGCCTTTCTGGCTCTTTCCTTCTGCTCTTCCCTGATCTTCTGCTTGATGGCCAGCCGTCTCTCTCTCCGTTCGATCGATTCGATGGCTTCCTTCCGCTTTTTCCGGTAACCGGGCTTTACCTGCTTGACCGGACGGTTTCTGATCGCCTTGATCTCGCTGCTGGCTTCCTTGCTGTGACGTCTGGGACGGAAGTCAAAGTCGCGGGTCTCAACCCATTCACCCCGCCGGTAATCGCGGTTAACGAAATTGAATTTTTCCTTCAGAGTCCTGATGGCCGGAATGTCGCTGCTGGTGAAGAGAATGTAGCTGGTGCCCGTTCTTCCCGAGCGTCCGGTACGGCCGCAGCGGTGGGTATAATAGTCGAGATTCGACGGTAGGCCAAGGGATATGACATGGCTGACGCTTTCAATGTCCAGACCTCTGGCCATGATGTCGGAACAGACGATATAGCTGGCGGCATCCGAACCGATGGTCTTCAGCGCCTGCTTTCTTTCGCGGTTATTGAGATCGCCGTGGATCTCCACGACGTCGTAGCCGTTATCCTTTAACAGTTCAGCCGTCTCGATGACTTCCTTCTTGGTGCGGGCAAAGATCATGCAGACAAAGGGGTTGATTCCCGGCAGGATCTTCAGAAGCTTCTGCTGATAGGTGGAATAGCGGCAGTTGACCAGCACATGCTCGATCTGCGGGTTGAGAGGCGAAGCCTCATTGGCTTCAATGATCTGCGGACGGTACATATACTTGCGCAGGAAGGACTGCAGCTGATCGGGTACGGTCGCCGAGAATACGGCGATCTGCAGACGGCGGTTGAGCTTGCCCAGGATCATGTCCACATCATCAATGAAGCCCATTTCCAGGGTCATGTCCGCCTCGTCAATGACGACGGTGGAGGCGTTATCCAGACGCAGAACGCTTTCATCAACAAAGAGGTCCTTGAGCCTTCCGACGGTACCGATGACGATGTGCGGCTGAACGGACAGAGAATCGATCATCCGTTCCTTGTCCTTGCCGGAGGCGATCAGCTTGATCCTGATGTCAGGATTGAACATGTTGATCTCCGAAGTCATCTTGTAGAGCTGGATGGCCAGTTCCCTGGTCGGCGCGATGATCAGCGCCTGGACGGTATTGGAGGCAGTATCGACTTTCTGCAGTATCGGCAATATGAAAGCATGCGACTTTCCCGTACCGGTCGCACTGATGCCGACAACATCTCTTCCCTTCAGGATCAGCGGAATGGCCTTCTGTTGAATCGGGGTAAACTGATCAAAACGGCGGTATTCGATCAGCTTCTGTACGTCTTCTCTGAAATCAATGTTCATACGCTCGCCTCCTTGCCTACCTATTTTATCATAATTTGGTTTTTGTGCTAAACTATTAATATGCAGGTCGACAGAGTCATACCTTCCGGTTACTGCAAGGGCGTCATCAACGCCATCTGCCTGGCCAGAAAGGCCCGCCAGCAGTATCCGGACGAGAAAATCTACATCATGGGCATGCTTGTTCACAACCATTACGTGGTACAGGCCTTTTCCCAGTTGGACATCGTCACGCTGACCGATGAGACCAAAACCAAAACGGAACTGCTCGATGAGATTGAAGACGGCGTAGTCATCTTCACTGCCCACGGCATTGACCCGAAGATCCGCCAGCACGCGCTGGAAAGAGGCCTTAAGGTCATTGATGCCACCTGCTCAGACGTTACGCGAAATGCCGAACTG
The DNA here is from genome assembly GCA_017561615.1 of Erysipelotrichaceae bacterium. The sequence goes on along the minus strand of JAFZBT010000135.1, from coordinate 2,766 downwards.
TGTCAGAAGTATCTTGCCGAAGGCTATGATATAATATACATAGGCAAGGCCCGCCACCCCGAATCCGAAGCGGTGCTGGCCTTAAGCGAACGGATCCATCTGGTAACCAACATGCCGGATGTCGATTCTCTGCAGCTGGATAATCCCCGGATTCTGGTCACCAACCAGACGACGATGTCGCTGCTGGACACTGCTGATCTGATAGAACGGATCAGGGAGCGCTATCCTCAGTGCGAGGTCGTGGAGGAGATCTGCTCAGCCACCAGGCGCCGCCAGCAGGCCATTCTTGATCTTCAGGGCTATGATACGCTGATCGTGGTCGGCGATCCCAAGAGCAACAATACCGCCCAGCTGGCAGCCGTTGCCCAGGGACGGATCAGGCACATCTACAAAGTGGAAAAGGCTCAGGATCTGCTGCAATATGATCTTTCGGACAGCTGCAGGATCGCCGTTACAGCCGGCGCTTCCACGCCGTCATATCTTACCGATCAGCTCATCAATTATCTGAGAACTTCCGATCCGCAGTATCTGCAGATCGATCTGAATAAAGTCATACAGTTACAGGAGGTGTAGCATGCAGACGATTATCTTTGTTAACTATCACGACTACAATGAGCAGCTGGCTGCCAATCAGCTTTACCGGCTGCTGCCCAACAGCGTCTATCTGGACGCCAACTGGCTGTGCTACACCGAACCGATGAAGTATTCCGACATGACGGTCAACATCATCATGGATAACCTGACCAACGCGATCAACAACTTCCTGATCGCCAGAAACTTTGATTATGTCGTCATCAACTTCCCCTTCAGCAATTCCAAGATGATCCATCAGCTCAACAGCCACCTGCACGGCACTGACTATTCGCTGCTGCTGTTCACGCTCAATAACACCAGCGCTCTGGAAGGCATTGAGCAGTTCGAATTGCTGAAGTCGGAATACGAGGTTCACTATGAACCGATGAACGACAACAAGCTGCTGCGCTCCTCGCAGATCGACACCACCAACATGACCGCCTTCCGTATCGCCAAGACGATCCACGACATCGTCGTCGAGGGAAAGTAAGCAGTCATCATTATCATTGACAAAGACGGAGAGCCATGTGCTCTCCGTTTTCCATATAAAAAAGGCGCCTGGGCGCCCTTGATTCATTATTGCGATTCAGTGCTTGCTGCCGTCACTGACGGTCAAATCGACATCCACATGGAAGTCAGTCTGCCACAGCTCCACTCCGGCATCCATCAGCATCCGCTTGGAAGCCTTTATGGCATCAGTCTCGGCATACTTGTCCGATTCGTAGATGACCTTCTTTATTCCTGACTGAATGATGGCCTTGGCGCATTCATTGCAGGGGAAAAGCGAGACATAGATGGTACATCCCGATACCTCGCGGGGAGAATTCAGAATGGCATTGAGTTCGGCATGAACGACATAGGCGTACTTGGTCTCCAGAAAACTTCCTTCCCGTTCCCAGGGGAATTCCTCATCATTGCAGCCGCGGGGCATGCCGTTGTAGCCGATGGAGACGATGCGGTGCATGTTATCGACGATGACAGCGCCGACGTTGGTGTTGGGGTCCTTGGAACGCAGAGCGCTCAGATGGGCCAGGGCCATGAAATACGTATCCCAGTCAATTACCTTTTTCATGATTAACTCCTCTCACTGTAATACTTATAGGTATCCCTGACGATCCTGTCAGCCAGGGAATCAAATCCGAAACTGCGGTATACCGAGGCAACGTCCCTGTCGGTCTGGTAGTAGAATTCGTTGAGACTGTTGTTGGTGATGCCGACATAGCCTATGGCGGATGCCAGTAACAGGCTGCAGACCGCTACGTTGATCCGCAGGCTTCTGGCCAGTTCGCTGTCGCACAGCACTGCCAGGAAGCCGCCGGTCACAAAGCCGGCTAGGTGGCTCATGAAACTGACATTGGGCAGAAACGAGATCATCACGTTGATGTACAGCGTGTTGAAGAAGCTGCGGCGGAAATAACTGTCCTTGAAGTAGCCCGATCTTATGTAATGGACCGTCATGGCTCCCAGAAAGCCGTACAGGCCTCCGGAAAGACCGACGCAGACCTTGTTTGGCCCGCCGACGAATTCCAGCAAATTACCCATGATGACCGACAGCAGCAGTATCGCCATCGATCTGCCGAAGCCATAGCGTTTTTCCATCGGACCGGCCAGGGAGAACAGCGAAGTCATGTTGCACATCAGATGAAGCGGTGAAACATGCACGAATCCGCTGGTCAGCAGCCGCCAGTACTGATTCAGAATGGTTATGAAAGCCTTGTAGTAGGCGCCGAAGGCAATGGCAGTATTGACAGCCGGGGTATTGAGCTGGATGGCCGAAATATTCACGGCTGCACAGATGAAGATGCAGATGGTTGCCGGAATCAGGAAGCTCTTGCACAGATATTCCTTCAGAACCGGACCGGTCCGTCCGCCGTTTCGGCGGCTCTTCATCGACCTGGCAACGATGTCCTTTTCCAGATTAACCAGTTCCTGCTGAGGGTCTTCGACATCGTAGACAACCGTTGAAAGCTGCGGAAAGCTCTTGGCGAGGTCTTCGTCAAGTTCACATCCGGGATACAGGCGGATGTATCTGATTCCGTCGCTGGAATAAGATGTTGCCTGATCATTTAAGGATATGTCCAGCATCTTTCCCGGCTTCTGAGCCCTCAGAAGCTCACTGATCCGCTTATAGGTCTGAAGGTTGCGGTTGCTGTTGAGTCGGCGGATGACATCTTCATCATCGTTTATGTGGAT
>JAFZBT010000134.1 GCA_017561615.1 Erysipelotrichaceae bacterium | reverse complement strand
GGTCGATCTCGTCCTTGGGAACCTTCTTGATCTTCAGGGAGTAGGCCATGTTGTCATAAACCGTCATGTGCGGATAAAGGGCATAGGACTGGAAGACCATGGCGATGTCGCGGTCCTTGGGTTCAACGTCGTTGACCAGCTGACCGTCAATATACAGCTCACCGCTGGTGATCTCTTCCAGACCGGCAACCATTCTCAGAGTGGTGGACTTGCCGCAGCCGGAAGGTCCGACCAGAACGATGAACTCGTTGTCCTTGATGTCCAGGGTGAATTCCTGTACGGCGACGACGCCTTCATCGGTGATCTGCAGGTTGATCTTCTTCTCTTCCTGCTGATCGTCATTTTTCCTGAACAGGCCTCTCTTCTTGGCCTTGCTTTCGGTATTGGTATAGATTTTCTTGATATTCTTTAATAAGACTTCAGCCATTGTAATTCTCCTTTAACCCTTAACGCTGCCTGAGGTAACACCCTTAATGATTGATTTGGAAAGGATGGTATAGATGACCATGACCGGCAGGATGGCCATGACCATGAGCATGTAGACCTTGCCCATGTCGAACTTGGAATAGTCAGCGCTTCGCAGCGTGGCTATCATGACCGGAACGGTCTTCTTCTGGGCATCGTTGAGCAGCAGTGCCGGCATGAAGTAGTTGTTCCAGGAACCGACAAACGAGAAGATCATCTGAACGGCCACGGCCGGCTTCATGATCGGCAGAACGATCTGATTGAAGATCTTGAATTCGTTGGAGCCGTCAATGCGGGCCGCTTCAACCATCTCCAGCGGCAGCGTCGCTTCCAGATACTGTCTCATGTAGAAGTAGACGGCCGGGGCGGCGATGCTCGGGATGATCAGCAGCCACAGCTTATTGGTCAGGTGGTATTTGTAGGCCAGCTGGATGAAACCGACGGTTGATACCTGGGCGGGAATCATCATGATGGCCAGAATGAACAGGTGAACGGCGTTCTTGAAGCGGAAGTTGTAAACATAGGTTCCATACGCCGTCAGAGCTGAGAAGTAGGATGTCAGCAGCGCTGAGCAGATGGCGACGATGAAGCTGTTCTTCATGCCGGTCGGAATGTTGATGGATCCGTCATTCCAGGCATTGAGGAAGTTCTTCAGGGCATTGCCGCCGGGGATCATGGTGAATCCGGACTGCAGCTGAGCGTTTGAACGCGAAGAGTTGATGAACATCAGATAGAAGAAGAACAGACACAGGAAGGTCAGGAAAATCAGAATTCCGTAAACCACGATCCTGGAGATCAGGAGTTTCAGCTTGGCTATCGCATTAGCATTCTTTTTCATTTTTCTATTCCTCCCTACTTCTTTCTGATCGTCTTAAACACGAATGTCGACAGGATGGCCGTCATGATGAACAACAGTACCGACAGCGCGCCGGCCATGCCGTAGTTCTTGGACAGGCCAAGGAAGTTGTTCAGATACATGATCAGTGTCGTTGAGGTGTTGTCCGGAGTTCCCTTGCCGTTGGTCAATACCTGCGGAACGTCGAACATCTGGATGCCGCCGATCATCGAAGTGATGAACACGTAGATGAAGATCGGCATCAGTAACGGCATGGTGATGTGGAAGAACACCTGCGTTGATGATGAACCGTCGAGTCTTGCTGACTCAAAGAGCGCTTCGTCGATACCCTGAATGCCGGCCATTAACAGAATGGTCGTGTTGCCAAACCACATTAAGAAGTTCATTAAGGCGATAAGGCTTCTGACCGAGATCTTGATGGCCAGAAAGTTTATGGCCTTATCGACCACGCCCCAGCTGACTAACAGCTGGTTGATCGGGCCCACCTGGGAGAACATGGTGAAAAACAGCATGGAGAACGCTGACGCCATGATCAGGTTAGGCATGTAGATGACCGTCTTGAAGAACTGCTGACCCTTGATGTTCAGTCTGGTACTGGTAAAGAACAGCGCCAGCAGCATGGCCACCAGAAACTGGGGAACAGCACCGATGACCCACAGGATG
>JAFZBT010000133.1 GCA_017561615.1 Erysipelotrichaceae bacterium | reverse complement strand
ATGGTCAACAAGGCCTTCCTGGAAACCATGATCGAAGGCGATGCTAACGGCCGCGGCTTCCAGTATCCGATCCCGACCTATTCCATCACCCGTGACTTCGACTGGTCTGAGACAGAGAACAACAAGATGCTGTTCGAAATGACCGCTAAATACGGTACTCCTTATTTCTCAAACTACGTCAACAGCGACATGAAGCCGTCTGACATCCGTTCGATGTGCTGCCGTCTGCGCCTTGACTTACGTGAACTGCGCAAGAAGTCCGGCGGTTACTTCGGCTCCGGTGAGTCCACCGGCTCCGTCGGCGTCGTCACCATCAACCTGCCGAAGCTGGCTTATCTGTCCAAGAACGAAGAGGACTTCTACGCCAGACTGGACAAGCTGATGGATCTGGCTGCCCGCTCCCTGGAGACCAAGAGACAGGTCATCAGCAAGCTGCTGGATGCCGGTCTGTATCCCTACACCAAGAGATACCTGGGCACCTTCAACAATCACTTCTCCACCATCGGTCTGGTCGGCATGAACGAATGCGCCCTCAACGCCAACTGGCTGGGCTTAGACCTCACTCACAAGGAGACCCAGCAGTTCGCCAAGGACGTTCTCAACCACATGCGTGAGCGCCTGTCTGACTACCAGGAAGCCTATGGCAACCTCTACAACCTGGAAGCCACTCCGGCGGAAAGCACGACCTATCGCTTCGCCAAGCATGACAAGGAGGAATACCCCGACATCATCACGGCCAACATGGACGGCACGCCGTACTACACCAACTCCTCACACCTGCCGGTAGGCTATACCGCCGACATCTTCGAGGCTCTGGACGTTCAGGATGAGCTGCAGGTCCTCTACACTTCCGGTACCGTCTTCCACGCCTTCCTGGGCGAAAGGCTGCCGGACTGGAAGGCTGCCGCGGCGCTGGTCAAGAAGATCGCCGACAACTACCGCCTGCCTTACTACACCCTGTCCCCGACCTATTCCGTCTGTGCCGAACACGGCTACATCGTCGGTGAGCACTTCACCTGCCCGTACTGCGGCAAGGAAGCGGAAGTCTACTCCCGCATCACCGGCTACTACCGCCCGGTAAAGAACTGGAACAACGGCAAGGCCCAGGAATTCAAGGACCGCAAGACCTACAGCTTCGGCACTGAGCAGATGCTCAACAAGAAGGAACAGCCGGTCATTGAAGAACGCGCGGAGGAACCGGTCACCACAGACGCTGAGGATCAGGTCATGCTGTTCACCACCAAGACCTGTCCCAACTGCGTGATGGCCAAGAAGCTGCTCAGCGACCGCAACGTTGAATACAAGCTGGTCGACGCTGAGGAAAGCCATGATCTGTGCTATCAGTACGACGTCTCCCAGGCACCGACCCTGGTCGTGCTGAAGGACGGCAAGGTCGGCAAGTACGCTAATGTCAGCAACATCGTTAAGTACCTCAACGAGAATGCTGCTTAGATAACACCCTAGAAAACCCGGATCGCTCATCCGGGTTTTCTCATGCCTGAACTGAAGAAAGACCGCCGAAGCGGTCTTTTTCGTTATGCCATTTTCTAGATGTTGATCTTCTTGTCCTTCGGCCAGGCGACGTCGTAGGCCAGATTCAGCGTTTTGGTCTGCTGAGGTTCCAGATCGAAATCCCACTTGACCTCGCCGGTTTCTTCCTTGAAGACGCCGGAGGAGATGTTCTTCTGGTCGACCACGATGGTCTTGTCCTGGGAAACCGGGATCTGATCGATGACGGTCATCTGGCAGGTCTTGTTCTTACGGGAAGTAACCTTGATCTCATATTCATACTCGGTCTTCTTCTGACCCTTGAGCAGCACGGTGGAAGAATGTTTGCGGGCCTGCTTCCTGACGACCTTGATGGTCTCGTCGATGCCCAGGGACAGATCGTACTTTTCTTCCGTCATGTCAGCGTCGAGGTAGACGTTGCCCATGAAGGTTCCCTTGTTGTAGACCGCAGCTTCGGTCTGCTGAAGGTCTTCCAGGGCGGCCGTGTCGACTTCAGCGGCCAGGTAGGCGTTGTCGTCGATCTTGGGGATGGAGATGACGTGATAGCGGCAATCAACATACTGATCGCTGATGTCGCTGTAGACTTCCGTCTCCTTATCGATGTTCCAGCTGCCCGGCAGTTCGTATTCCATCATGACGTTATTGTCGCGCCGCTGAGCCTGGGCATTGACCACGTCAGCCATCGCAAAGGCGGCCGGCGCTTCCTCTTCCACCTCATATTCGACCATGGCGTCTTCCATGGCCATTGAAGCCTTGGCAGCCATCGCTCCCATGGCATAGTTGCGGCGGACGCTGTGGACGTAGAAATTCAGGTATTCAGGGCTCAGATGCGGAATGGTGCCTGACAGGGAAGGATTGCCGGTATACAGCGTTACCTTCACGTTCTTCCAGTCCTCGCTGGTATTCTGCTGGATCTTTCCTCTCAGCCTGATCATGATGCGGTCATTGTCATCGTCGGTATGGATCTCATAGACCGGCTGCCAGCTCAGCCTTCCGGCGTAGTAGCGCAGTTCGAAGGGATAATCGCCTTCCTTTTCGGCGGTGATGTCCGCCGTGACGATGTAGCGTTCCGCTTCCTTCTGCTTTTCGCTCAGCTGCCTGTTGAGTTCCTTCTTTTCCTCTTCCAGCTTTTCGATCTCCTTCTGGAGTTTTTCCTTGCGCTCGGGGATCATCTCGATGTAATCGGACATCTCCTTGATGCTCAGGGATTCCTTGGAAGAGAAGTCGGCATTGATCTCCCAGAGCTCGATCTGCCTGTTCAGGGTGGCGATGCGGGTTTCCGTCTGGTTGAGCTTCTTCCAGAGTTCATTGGTCATCTCCTGCTGAGCTTCCTTGGTCAGAACCATGACCTGGACGTTATTGCCGGCCAGTCCTTCGGGAAGGGCCAGACGCACGGTGTTGGTGTCGGCATCCCTGGTCAGGCCGTAGATCTGCACGGACTGCTTGCCCGCTTCCAGATGGATGTTGCCGGTTCTTCTGATGATGGCGCCGTTACGGTAGATGGCGGCCTCTCTGATTATGGATTCTGTCATATTTCACCTCTCTGTATTCCGGTTTTTTCCTGAATCCATTATAACATGCCCGCAGAAAAAAAGACGCTGAGCCTTGGGAGCTCAGCGCTTAAACGACTGAATTACTTACTTTCTGGTAATGGTGTAGACAGCCTGATTTCCATATCTGCTGTGCAGTCTGTACTTCTCATCAAGTCCCAGCACGTGCAGCATGTTCTCAACGATGGCTACGGTCCTGTTGTAGTCTTCCTTTCTGACCAGAGCGCAGAAGCCGGCGCCGACGTTGCGGTGCAGCATGGCGGTCTCGATGCTGAAGGTATTGAAGATGCGGGCCCTGTCATTGAGCTGGCCTACAAGTCCGTTGTAGACTTCCCGGATATATGGATCACTGTTTTCATAATCGGTGTCGAGGATATAGTTGATCGCAGCTTCATCATCGGCGTTGCCGACGGTTTCCACCAGGCGGTTGACCATGGTGCTGTGGTCGTATTCCTCATTGAGTCTGACGGCTCTTCCGGCCATTACTACGGTGTCGTAATTCGCATTTAAGGTTAAATTCATCTGAAATTCCTCCTTCCGCTGCTTCAGCGGAACATCATACTATACCCTTTTAAACGGCTTTGCAAGGGGTTTGTGAAAAATTTTTCATGAAAGTGTTTTCATAGAAAACTCTTCCCTTTTCCCGCTAAAAACCGGGGATCTTCCGATCCCCGGCATGTCTTTTTCTGCGGTTTTCCTAACGCTTTCCGGCGGCCTGAGCGATCATCTCGTTGACGGTCGGGTGAGGATGGATCACCTCAGCCAGCTGACCGGCGGTCAGCTTCTTTTCCACCGCCAGAGCGATCTCGCCGATCATCTCGGTAGCGTGCGGGCAGACCATCTGTCCGCCGATGATGACGTCGTTTTCGTCCATTACCAGCTTGACGTAGCCGCTCTCGGCGTTTTCAATCAGACACTTGCCGTTGCCGCCGGTCACACTCTTGGAGCAGCGGACGCTGATGCCCTGTTCTCTGGCCTGCTGTTCGTAAAGGCCGACGCTGGCCGCTTCCGGATCGGTGTACAGGCAGCTGGGCACCGTCTTCATGTCCACGGACGGCTGACGTCCCTGAATGATGTCAATGACGTTTTCTCCCTGGGCCATGGCCACGTGAGCCAGCTGAATGTTGCCGCTGACGGCATCGCCGATGGCGTAGATGTGCGGCGCGGATGTCCTGCCGTTTCCGTCAGCGACGATTCCCCGGCTGACTTCCAGGCTGACGCCTTCGCCAAGCAGGCCCTCAACGGAAGCTTTTCTGCCGGTGGCCACCAGGATGGCTTCGCTGCTGCAGCGGCACTGCTGACCCTTGCGGTCCAGGTAACATACCGTGTCGCCTTCAATGGCGCTTACCCGGGCACCGGTCACGATGACGGCGCCCCGCTTCTTCAGATGGGCGCTCAGCCGCTGGGCGATCTCGGGATCCATGGTCGGCAGAATGCGGTCAGCCATTTCGATCATGGTGACCGGCCTTCCCAGCGCCAGGTAGATCGAAGCGCACTCAACGCCGATGACGCCGGCGCCGATGATGGTCAGAGACTGATAGTCGATCTCCTGTCTTTCCAGCAGCTGATTGGAGGTTATGACCTGCGGGGAATCAATGCCGGGAATCGGCGGCAGGGAGACCTGCGAACCGGTGGCGATGATGATGTTCTGCGCCTGGTATTCTTCACCCCCGCATTCCACCGTCTGCGGCGAGGTTATCACCGCCTGGCCGGTGACCAGGGTGATCTTTTTGGCTTTCACTGCCTTTTCCAGATCGGCGCGCAGGCGCTCGACGATCTGATCGCGGCGCATGGCCATGGCCTGCATGTCATGGCTGACTTCCGTCACGCTGATGCCGAAGGTTCCGGCATTTCTGATCTCGCTGAGCAGGGTGGCGCTTTTCAGCAGCGCCTTGGTGGGAACGCAGCCGCGGTTAAGGCAGGTACCGCCGAAGCGGTCCTTCTCGAAGATGACGACGCTCAGTCCCTCATCGGCCGCCCTGAAGGCTGCGGTGTAGCCGCCCGGCCCGGCGCCGATTATCGCAATGTCGTATTTCATGATTGCTCCTTTCCGTTCAGCAGATCAGCGATGTCGCTGTTAATCTGTCCGTACTGACTGTCCGTGAGAACCTCTCTCAGCTGCTCCGGCCTTTTGCCGGCAATGATCTCAGGCAGTTCGCTGAGGTAATCAGCCTGCAGGCTGTCGGTATGGATGGCGCAGCCGGTTATCACGCCGTCTTCCAGGTCGTAATCGATCCGGATCACGCCCCAGTCATAGCGGTTTTCCGCCCGGCAGCGGTATTCCCTGATCCGGTCATTTATCCATTCAGGCGACGCGAACATCTGCTGATATTCTTCGATCCTGCCTTCGTCCAGATCGCCAGCGGTCAGCGTTTCAGTTTTCCGGCCGTAGACTTCTTCAAAGCTGTCCGTCAGCGCCGATTTCAGCTGATCCATGGTCAGATCGCCCTTAAGTTCCCGGAGATTGATCACCCGGGAGCGCACTGATCTGACATGCCTGTCCCGCAGCTTCAGCCGAGAGACATGCAGGTATTTCTCCAGATCGTCCATGCTGACATCCAGCATGATGGTGCCGTGATGGTAGCTGTGACCCTGATGGTGATAGTAGGCATGTCCGGAGAACTTGCGGCCGTCAATGAGCAGGTCGTTGCGGCCGGTCTTCTGACAGTCCAGTCCCAGATGGCCCATGGCCTTCAGTATCACTTCGCTCTGCCTGGCCTCATCGAATTCCGGCGTGGGCATCAGAAAGGTGAAGTTCAGGTTTCCCAGATCGTGGTAAACAGCTCCGCCGCCGCTTTTACGGCGGACCAGAAAGCCGCCGTCGGCTTCCAGCGCCTGGCGGTCGCATTCGTTTTCGGCCAGCTGATTGCGGCCGACAACGACGCTGCGGCGGTTGCGCCACAGATAAAGGATGCACTCGCCTTCAGCTGCCGTTTCCAGCAGATGGAGCTCCAGTCCCAGATTGTAATAGGGGTAAGTCTGCGGTGAGGTGATCACCTTCAGCCTGCTGATCATGTTCTAGAATTCGTATTTCAGAATCGGGCTGCGGGCCGCCTGCACTTCGTCCGGGCGGCTGATGGCACACTTATGGGGAGCGCTGTTGAGATAGGCGGGATCCTCATGCGCCAGCTGATGCAGCTTCACGAAGATGTCGATGACTTCATCCAGGGACTCCCGGCTTTCCGTTTCCGTCGGTTCCAGCATCAGCGCTTCGTGGACGATCAGCGGGAAGTACATGGTGGGAGGATGGATGCCGAAATCCAGCGAGCCCTTGGCGATGTCCATGGCGGAAACGCCGGTCTCGTTCTTCAGACCCTGCAGGCACATGACGAATTCGTGCATGCACTTCTGATCGCTGTAGGGAACGTCATAGTATTTCTTCAGCTTTTCCATCAGGTAGTTGGCATTGAGCACGGCATTGCCGCTGGCCTCAATGATTCCTTCCCTGCCCAGAGTCAGGATGTAGGTCAGAGCCTTGACGACGACCAGGAAGTTGCCCTGGAAGCTTCTGACCTGTCCCAGGGTCTGTTCCGGTCTGATCAGAACGTATTTCCCATCCTGCTTATCTACCAGCGGTGAAGGCAGATAGGCGCGCAGGAAATCCTTGCATCCAACGGGTCCGGCACCCGGACCGCCGCCGCCGTGCGGGGTGGCGAAGGTCTTGTGCAGGTTGAGATGAATGCAGTCGAAGCCCATGTCGCCCGGTCTTACCCGGCCCATGATGGCGTTCATGTTGGCGCCGTCATAGTAGCACAGACCGCCGGCTTCATGAACGATGCGGGTGATCTCCAGAATGTTGGGGTCAAACAGGCCCAGGGTATTGGGATTGGTCAGCATCAGTCCGGCCGTGTCATCGCCGACGGCTTCCCTGAGCTTTTCCAGGTCAACGCCTCCCCGGTCATTGGAAGGAATGTTGACGACTTCAAAGCCCGCCATCGTGGCGCTGGCCGGATTGGTTCCGTGAGCGGAATCGGGAACGATGATCTTGGTACGCTTCCCGTCACCGTGATCCAGATGGTACTTTCTGATCAGCAGCAGGCCGGTATATTCGCCATGCGCGCCGGCGGCCGGCTGGAAGGTCATCGCCGCCATGCCGGTGATCTCGCACAGCAGTTTGCCGGCGTCATGCAGCACTTCCAGGCATCCCTGCGCGCTGTCCAGCGGCTGCAGGGGATGGATGCCGGCGAAGCCTTCAAGAGCGGCCATCTGCTCGTCGATCTGCGGATTGTATTTCATCGTGCAGGAGCCCAGCGGATAGGGTCCGTCATTTACTCCGTGCACCTGCCTGCCCAAAGCGGAATAGTGGCGGTCCAGCTCCACTTCCGAGAGCTGAGGCAGCCTGGGCGCGCTCTGGCGCAGGTCTTTCTCATCAAATTCAAATGTCTCGACATCGCATCCGGGAATCAGATCCTGGTGACGTCCGGGTTTACTGATTTCAAACAGCAGTTTCATCTTCAGCCAACCTCCTTCACTAAGGCCACGACCTCATCGATGTCGGCCTTGCTGTTGAGCTCCGTGGCGCACCACAGCATTCTGTCCTCGCCGATCACCAGACCGCTGAGGATGCCCTTTTCGGCCAGTTTTTCCTCGACCAGGCGGGCATGGGGAACACGGACCAGAAATTCATGGAAGAAGGGCTGATCGTAGACCAGCGGATAGCCGGCCTCAGCCAGCTTTTTCTGCAGGTAATGAGCATGGGAACTGCTGTTGACGGCGACCTGTCTGAGGCCGTCGGGACCGACAGCCGCCAGATAGACGGAAGCGGTCAACGCGCACAGGGCCTCATTGGAACAGATGTTGGATGACGCCTTCTCACGGCGGATGTGCTGCTCACGGGCCTGAAGAGTCAGGACATAGCAGCGCCGGCCGTCATGATCGACGGTCTGGCCGACGATGCGGCCCGGCAGCTTGCGCATCAGTTCCTTCCGGCAGGCCATGAAGCCAAGATACGGACCGCCGAAACCTAACGGCAGGCCGAGAGGCTGGCCTTCGCCGACGCAGATGTCCGCCCCCAGTTCCCCGGCGCTCCTGAGCAGGCCCAGGGCAATGGGATTGGCGGAAAGGATCAGCCGGGCTCCGGCCTCATGGGCCTTCTGAGCCAGCTGTTCAACATCTTCAATGATGCCGTAGTAGTTGGGAGACTGAATGACGACGGCAGCGGTTTCCTCATTGAGCTGCTTCTGCAGGTCGTCGATGGAGGTGCGTCCTGCTTCGCTGGCGAGCATCCTGATCTCTACGTTGCGGCTTTCGCAGTAGGTTCTGGCGACGGCGATGTATTCCGGATTGAGGTTTTCGCTCATCAGGATGGTGCTCTTCTTCCGCTCCTGCGTCATGAAGATGGCTTCGGCAATGGCGACGGCGCCGTCATAGACCGAGGCATTGGAAACATCCAGACCGGTAAGCTCGCAGATCTGGGTCTGATACTCGAAGATCGACTGCAGAACGCCCTGAGAGATCTCCGCCTGGTAGGGAGTATAGGTGGTGACGAACTGTTCCTTGGCGGTCACGGAGCGCACTACCGCGGGAATGTAGTGACTGTAGGCACCGGCTCCGCGGAAGATCCGGTCGTACTTCTGGTTGGCAGCGGCCATGACCCTGACTTTCTGACCGACTTCCAGTTCGCTCATTCCTTCCGGCAGATCAAGTTTTCTGAGCTTGGTGGCTTCGGGAACGGCCTGATAAAGATCTTCCAGGCTTTCCGCCCCGATCTCCCTGAGCATTTCCTTCTGCTGCTTTGGCGATGATATTACATAGCGGCCCATCTTCTAGGCCTCGTGTTCTTCTTCGCAGACTTTCTGATAGGCTTCGCTGTCCAGCAGCTCTTCGTCATACTGAACATCTCTTATCTTGATGAGCCAGGCACCGTAGGGGTCCTCGTTGATCGCTGCCGGGTTGTCCAGCAGTTCTTGGTTTACTTCGGCAACCGTGCCGCTGACGGGAGCGTAGACGTCGGAAACGGCCTTGACGGACTCAACGTCCGCGAAACTCTCTCCGGCGGTAAACACGTCGCCTTCCATCGGCAGGTTGACGAAGACGATGTCGCCGAGGGCGTCCTGAGCGTAATCGGTCAGGCCGATGACGGCCAGGCCTTCTTCTTCCTTCACCCATTCATGGGTCTTGGCATATCTGAGTTCTTCGGGTGTGTTAAACATGTTCTTTCTTCCTCCTCAATTATTTATCTTCTCTTTTATAGAAAGGCAGCGCGATGACTTCCGCCTTCAGTTTCCTTCCCCGGACATCAACTTCCACGATCTGGCCGATGTCACTGTACTTTCTGTCGATCAGGGCCATGGCCACGGCCTTGTTGACATACGGGCACATGGTTCCGCTGGTGGTATGACCCACCTTTTCTTCGCCGACATAGACGTCCTGATGTTCCCGCATGATGCCGCGGTCCACCATCTGCAGACCGACGCGGGTGATCTGGGGTTCACCTCTGGCTTCCAGGCCCTTTTTGCCGATGAACTCTTCCTTGTTCATCTTGACGCCGTAGTTCAGGTTGGTCTCCAGCGGCGAGATCTCGTCGTCCATCTCGTGTCCGTACAGCGGCATGGCCGCTTCCAGACGCAGCGTGTCGCGGGCTCCCAGTCCGCAGGGAATCAGTCCCAGCGGTTCCCCGGTCTCTAACAGCAGCCGCCACAGCCTGACCGCATTCTCCTTGGCCGTATAGATCTCAAAGCCCTTTTCGCCGGTATAGCCGGTATAGGAGATGATGCAGTCCATGCCGTCGATCAGCACATGCTCTTTGGCCGTGTAGTACTTCTGGGGGATATCCTGCTCCTCCAGCAGCTGACCCATGATTTCAAAGGCCTTGGGGCCCTGCAGGGCTACCTGAGCCAGATCGTCGGAAATGTCGGCGATCTCGGTTCCCCCCAGAATGTTGGCCTTCATGTGGGCAAAGTCCTTGTGGCGGTTGGAGGCGTTGACGACGACGAAGTAATAATCTTCGGCGAACTTGTAGACGATCAGATCGTCGATGACGCCGCCCCTTTCGTTGCACATGATGCCGTAGCGGACCTTGCCGACGGGCATGCCGGCATAGTCGTTGGTGATGATGTGGTTGAGCGACTGCAGGGCCGTCGGTCCCCGGAAGGTGATCTCGCCCATGTGCGAGACATCAAACAGACCGGCAGCGATGCGGACAGCCATGTGTTCCCTGATCACGCCGGTGGGATACTGGACCGGCAGAAGATAGCCGGCAAAGGGTACGATCTTGCCGCCCAGGGCCACATGCTCATCATACAGCGGGGTTTTAAGTTCCATAATGTATTTCTCCTTATGCAAAACGGAGGCAGAGAAATAATTCCCTGCCTCTGTGTCTTACCTGAAAGATTCTCCCGGAGGATTGCTTCTTTGGTGCTTACGCTCTCCAGAGTTTCGTCCAGAACCGGTCCTTTTGCCTGAGAGTTTCTGCTTCCCCTTCGGCGCCAGCATCTGGTCTCTCCCGGTCCCTTCATCCGAAAATGATATATGTCTTTTTCTACTTTTATTCTAGCAGATGGACGGGTCCTTTACAAACCCCAAAACCGCCATTCTTCTCCCTATCGGGTCCTTTTTCCTTTCTTCAGCAGGCAAACAATGCCGGCGGTCAGTAAGATGGCGGCACCGGCAGTCAGGACGGCGGCCTTATCCCGGTTAACCGGCTGGCCGACGGCCAGAAAGCTCTCGCCAAGGTTCTGCCCGAGCTGGGCTTCATCAAGATGATATTCGTCCATGATCAGCTTTCTGAGTCTGGAAGAAAGGGACTGACTGCAGCCGGTCAGCATCTGGGGCTGATCGAAGATCATCAGAAGCTGATCGCTGGATATGAAGTGTTCCTTCTGCCGGAGAGCTTCCAGTGTCTCGGCCGGCAGGGCGATGACGTATGCCGCTGAACCTCCATAGCCCAGGCAGTACAGCAGCTCATCATCGTGGGCAAAGGACTCTTCCAGAGCCTCGATCTCAACGAAGACAGCCCGGTTGTCATGTGACCCGTGAATGTCAAAGGCTGCGGCGCCGGAATAATCGTACGGATCCATGGTCAGCCTGATGCCCGCCATGATCAGCGAAGCCATAAGAAAGAGAATGCCCATCAGTCTTTTGACGTTAAGTTTTTTCCCTTTCATCGCGGTTTTCTCCTTCACATAAAAAGCCCATCTACCGACAGGCTTCTCATGATTACTTCTTTATTGTTTCCGTGACGGCAGCGACCGTGGCGGCCAGATTCTGCAGATCGGAAGGGACGATGATCTTGGTGGCGTTGCCATCAGCCATCTTCTCCGCGGCCTCCAGGGAGCGCAGTGAAAGATACTGACTTGACGGCTGGGCGCTGTTCACCAGTCTGATCGCCTCGGCCTTGGCCTGGGCCATTCTCTCGACGGCCTTGGCCTCACCTTCAGCTTCCCTGATCCGCTGCTCCTTGACGGCCTCAGCTCTTAAGATCGCCGATTCCTTCTCGCCTTCAGCTCTGGTGATCGCTGACTGCTTCTCACCTTCGGCCTTCAGGATGGCTTCTCTCTTTTCTCTCTCGGCCTTCATCTGCTTCTCCATCGCTTCCTGAATGGTGCGCGGCGGAGTGATGTTCTGCACCTCTACTCTGGTGATGT
>JAFZBT010000132.1 GCA_017561615.1 Erysipelotrichaceae bacterium | reverse complement strand
TCCTTCTGCTAAAGAAAAATCCGCAGGTTTTTATGTTTTCCTGCAGATTTTCCTGTCCTTAACTTAATGACGTTGGGCAATTGCCGTGTTTTCTAAAGGTTCAGGCCGCTGATTTCCGAGCGGTTTATGTAGTGCTGATGTTCCTCGTCCATCAGGGCGCCGTAGATGACCGCCGCCCGGTATTCCAGATCGCGATATGGCTTGATGTTGGCAGTGTAGTGGTTGGCGATCCTGACGCCGTTTTCCTGCAGCTGCTTCAGATACTGCTGTCCTTTCTCATTGAAGCCCAGGACGCGGATAATGTCGTACTTCGGCAGCTTGCGCATGGTCTCACGCTTGTTATTGACCAGGATCTGACAGAGCGTCCGCTGGATACGGCTGCGGGTATAGCGCTTGGTGATGCATTTGTCCATGAAACTGTCGAAGTCGTAGCAGTCATAGGCGTTCTTGATCATCAGGTTTTCAATGCCTTCGTCAACCAGAAAGATGTCCCTGAGCTCAGCAGGGGTACAGGTCAGCAGCCGGCTTCTTATCATCTGATAGTAATCTGCCAGTCTTACCTGAGGGCTTTCCAATAGCTGGGCGGCCATGGGAGTATAACTGCTGACATCATCATGCCTAAGCAATGCTTCCCTGATGGCCCGGGCACTGGCGTGCTGGCCGCTTAGCTGAAGATCGTTGTATTCATTGGTCCTCTTAACGCAGTATGGGGTTATTCCAGGATAATTCTGAAGAGCTTTAAGATAGGAGATGGCCAGGATGTCATTGGGACCGTAGCTGTCAGCCATGTATCCGTAGCTGGCGGGATATGAGTAGCCTTTCTTCATGTTTTCCCGGAAGTTGTCGACATTGAAACTCAGGGAAGCGATCTCCTGCAGTTCCTCCAGGTTGCCGGTTTCCGAGCCGAAGACGACGCTGCTGACCCCGGCTTTCGCCAGAATGTCGATGCCATGGCTTCCATACTGGCTGGCTGCCTGGCAGACAAAGGCAAAGGGTATCTCAAAGACGATGTCGCTGCCATTATTAAGCGCGCATTCTGTCCGCTGCCACTTGTCGATGATGGCCGGCTCGCCGCGCTGAACGAAATTGCCGCTCATGGCCGCAATCATGACATCGGCGCCGGTAAGCAAACGCGCCTGTTCAATGTGGTACTTATGACCGTAATGGAAGGGATTGTATTCAGCTACGATTCCTGATGCTTTCATGGCCTTCTCCTTTGCAGGTATATTATATCTTTTTTTTGAAGGGGAAAAAATGATATAATAAACATCGAGGTGTGACATATGATAAACAAGCAGAAGAGAAAAATCAAATCAATAAGCGATGACTTAGTCTTAGAAGCTAATCTATATATTCCGGAAAAACCGAAGGCCATTGTTCAGATCATTCACGGCATGTCTGAACACAAGGAAAGATATGAAAAGGTTGCCAGCGTTCTGGCCAGCTATGGCTATGTGGTGATCGCCGTTGACAACAGAGGACATGGCGCCAGCATCAGCGATGACATTCCGCTGGGCTACTTTGCCGATAAGAACGGCTGGATCGTCAACCTTCAGGACATTCATGAGTTCACTCTCCGCATCATGGAAGAGTACCGCAATCTTCCGTTCTACGTTCTGGGCCATTCCATGGGCTCTCTGATCGGCCATTCCTTCCTGAAGAGATATGAGGACTGTCTGTCCGGGATCATCTTCTCCGGCATGCCGGCATTTACCAATGCGGCCGGAATGGGCATGATCATGGCCAAGACGCTCAGCGGCGGCAAGGGAGCCAAGAAGGTGTCCCAGGCGCTGGTAAAGGCCAGTGACTACAACAAGACGATTTCCAATCCCCGTACCGCATTTGACTGGCTGAGCTATAACGAAGAGAACGTTGACCGCTACATCGCCGACCCGCTCTGCGGCTTCCCGTTCACCAACAGAGGCTATTACGATCTGCTGGACGGCATGCAGGATGTCTTTGTCAGAAAAGACTGGCGCGTGCTGAAGAAGCAGCTTTCCATCCTGTTTGTCGTCGGTCAGGACGACCCCTGCGCCGATGTTCCCAGCGGATTCAAGAAGTCGCTGAACAACCTTTCAAAGGTCGGCTATGAGAACATCCAGGCCAACATCTATGAAAACATGCGTCATGAGATCTTCAACGAGACCGAGATGAAGATCGTTCTCAAGGACGTCGTTCTCTGGCTCAACAAGCAGGTCAAGGACCTCAGCGAACAGAAGCAGCAGTAATATCATCCCCGGGCTTTTGACCGGGGATTTTCATAAACAAGGAGGATAAATGACATGAAGAAAGCAAACGCAAAATGGCTTATTCTGTGGCTGGTCATGGTACTGATGACCATTGGCTGCATCTTCTACGGCAATCTGGTTCAGACGGATTTCGGCAAGATCGACGTGTCCGTCAGCAGCATTGACGTTGATGGCGGATCCATCACCTATAAACTGTACAGGCCCAAGACGGCAACCGCCCAGTCTCCTGCACCTGCCGTTCTGCTTCTGCATGGCTATCAGAACGATAAGGATACCTGCGACGCCTACTGCATCGAACTGGCTCGCCGGGGCTTTGTGGTCATGGCGGCCGATGAATACGGCCATGGTTCCACCACCGTATCAATGATCAGCAGAGGATATGTAAACCACGTCGTAAAGACCAATTACGGCCTGGACAGCGAAGAGAACGGCACCTTCAAGAAGATCGGCGGTTCCAAGCGCTACCGCCTGCTGATGAATTTCTCCAATCTGAGCTTCTTTGATGAAAGATATTCGACGGATGAAGAAGGAAATAAGATCACCGATTCATCGATGGGCGGCATTTATGCCTACCGCTATCTGGCGGACATGGATTTTGTCGATCAGACCAGAATGGGCGTTTCCGGCCACTCGATGGGTACCTGGGCCAGCTGG
The DNA here is from genome assembly GCA_017561615.1 of Erysipelotrichaceae bacterium. The sequence continues at coordinate 3,579 of JAFZBT010000132.1, read as the reverse complement.
TCAGTGGCGGCCGGTCTGTGCCGGGCAAAGGACAGCTCAGGCAGGGACATCACGCCGAAGGCCGTCGTGCTGCAGGCCGGTGAACTGTTCACCGAACATGCTTATGACAATAACATCTATTTCAACAACGTCATGCTGATAACGGCAAAGTACGATGAATTCAACTACTTCCGCGATTATCAGAACGTGGTCTCTGACAAGCTGCTGGAAAGCAAACTGCGCCGGGATTTCCTGGGTGTCAGCAGTAACGCCCAATGGAACATCACCTACGGCAATTTTGCGGAAGGCTCAGCCAGAAGATGCGAACTGGTGATCACCAATCACCGTCTGGTCACCCATTCCCATCAGGCTGTAGCCTCTACCGTCGACTGGTTTGCCAACGCACTGAGACAGAACAGCGAACTGTCGGCTGATTCGCATATCTACATGGGCAAGGAATGGGCACAGCTGGCCGCAACTCTTCTGGCGGTCTTCAGCCTGATTCCGCTGAGCGAATTCTTCCTGTCGACCGAACTGTTCCGCAACGCTGCCGATCAGGTTCCTGACAGACCTTACCGGCTGAAGAAGGGACTTGGTCTGATGAAGGGACTGCTTGTGACGATCCTGCTGAGCGGACTTACCTATCCGTTCATGACCCAGCTTGGCCATGCCCTGCTGCCGCTGCCGGAGAACATTTTCCGGATGACCATCGGCAATGGCTTTGTCGGCTGGTACGGCCTTTTGATCATCATCATGCTGATCATGACCCTCGTTACCTACGGTCGCAGCAAGAAGAAGGGCATTCCGATGGATTTCATGGATCTGGGCTTTGCCCGCAACCGCAACTCGCACCGCTTTGACTGGGGCCTGCTGTTCAAGTCGCTGCTGCTGGCGGTTATCCTGTTTGCCAGCATGTATCTGGTAACCTTCCTGTGCCAGATCCTGTTCGGCCTTGACCTGCGCTTTGTATGGCCGTTCTTCCGCGGCTTTACGCTGGACAGAGTAATTCAGTTCGGAGTATACCTGCCGATCTACATTCTCTATTTCATCCTGGCCAATTCACGCATCATTGCCCAGATGCCGACCAGAGCAACGAGCAGAAAGGGCATACTGGCCTTTTTGAGCAACTGGATCGTCGTCGCGCTGGGCATGATCGGCGGAATCCTGCTGATCGCCGCGCTGGAATACATCCCCTTCTTTGCCGATCTGGGACCGGGAGCTGACCTGCTGTTCGGATCCACCTTCGGCGGACCGTTCATGTCGCTGATGATCGTTCTGGCGCCGCAGCTGCTGGTATTCAGCGTTCTGGCCACCTACTTCTACCGCCGTACCGGAAGCGTCTTTCTGGGCGCCATCCTGGTAGCCATGCTGGCCTGCTGGATCGTGACCGGCGGTTCGGCAATGCTGTAAATGCTAAGAGCTGAGGTACTGAATGTACCTCAGCTTTTCCTGATGTGCTAAGATAGGATGGCAAGGGAGGTAAGAGCATATGAGACTGCTGTTTGAGATGGACGCTGGCAACTATGGCCAGTGTACGCATGATCATGTCCGTGATTCCGCCAGATCCATCATAATCAGAGAAGGGCGCATTGCCATGGTCCACTCCCTGAGATATGACTATTACAAATTTCCCGGCGGCGGGATCAGAAAGGGTGAGGAACCCGCAGAGGCGATGATCAGGGAAACCCGTGAAGAAGCCGGACTGACGGTAATCCCGGAAACGATCCGCGAATATGGCTACGTTCACCGCATCGAAAAGAGCATCAGTGATCCTGCTGAGTGCTTCATTCAGGATAACTACTATTATCTGTGCGCTGCTCAGGAGCAGGGAGTTTCCCAGGATCTTGATGATTATGAGGCAAGAGAAGGCTATACCCTGGAATTTGTTGAAGCGGATACGGCCATCCTGAAGAACCGCAGCGTCGACAAGACGCCTTACAGCCCGCTGATGTTTGAGAGGGAGGCACTGGTTCTGGAAATGCTTAAGTCGGAAGGCTTCCTATAATATTGTATAAGCGAAACGCCCTGTAACAGGGCGTTTATCATTACTGGACGATTTTACAAAAAAATCACTTGAAAGTGCTTGACAGTCATATGAACCTCTGTTATAATCAAATTACCATAAAGGAGGTGCTGAATATGCTGTTCTTATTATCACTGGATATTCTCTTCAGCATCGTCTTATCGATAGTCGCGCTGATACTGAGATTATTCGTTACCGTCTGTGTTATTGTCGGTGTGGTCTACATCTTCAGATACCTGACCGGCAGAATCAATTAAGCAGGAGATTGTTTAATATGTTAAGTAAGCTGATCCCCGGAACTTCGATTGAATACGCTAAGGAAAATGACGCTGAATCAGTATTCCGGCCGCTATTGGCCATTACCGGAGGACTGTCATTGTCGCAGATATGCGCGATAGCCGATCTGCAGCCGTCAACGATTCAGAACTGGGTGAAGAGAGGCTTTGTCCCTCATCCGGAAAACAAGAAGTACACGGAAAGACACCTGTTCCGCATTCTGCTGATTTCAGCGCTCAGGGACGGCATGAACATAGAGGATATCGGTGAACTAATGATCCTGATCAACGGTGACGCCGATGATGAGAGTGATGACATCATCTCTGAGGAAAGACTCTATGACTATTTCTGTCAGGCCGTCAGGTCGCTTGACCGGCAGTCATTCAATGAGAAGGAAATCGATGAAGTGCTGAAAGCCGTGCTGTCAGAGCAGGCTGATGAAACCGGAAGGCTGGCTCTGGCCCTGAAAGTCATGGTTTACGGCTACATCAGCGGGATCTGTCAGAAAAACGTCAATGATAATCTGGACCTGCTGAAGAATAAATAATGATAGGAGGTGTGGAAATGATCTTTGCATTCATCATTATGTACGTATTGTTAAGAAGCCTGCGTCCCTACGGCTATTATGGCTACAGATACCCGCGCCATTACCGCCGTCCGCTGTTCTTCTCACCGTGGATGTTCGCTCCGCGCCCGCCCATGGGAGGCAGAGGCCCGGGAATGGGCCGCCATCATCCCAGAGGTCCGTTCGGATTCTAAGGAGGCGTAATGCCAATGAATAACAAGAAGATATATGAAAGCATCGGATCTTCAACCGGCGATGACTGGATGGAGAGAGAAAGACGCTATGAAGCCAGACATTCCCCATGGGATCTGGACGATAACGCAGCCTATCTGGACGAAGAGCACCGCAAGCACTGCGAAGCCCGCGAAGTCAGAAGGAAGCATGAAGAAAGCTGTGAAGTAGAACATCCTGATTACCAAGAGTATCAGAAGACCGCAAACAAGCCTGCCGTCAGTCAATGGCAGACACTGAAAATGCCCGAGAAGGCTGAACTGCCGGCTTTCGATGAAAAGGTTGCCAAATGGATCGCCTTCATCGTATTCATTCTCATGGCATTCTTCGCAAATATATTTATGAATTAATGGGAGGAAAAGTAAATGGATCGCATTGTAAACATCATTATCTGGGCAGTAATCGTAATCGTGATACTGGGCATACTGCTGAGCAACATCTGCATCGTCCCGCAGGGCAGCGCCTGGGTCATTGAGACCCTGGGCAAGTACGCCGGGACCTGGGG
>JAFZBT010000013.1 GCA_017561615.1 Erysipelotrichaceae bacterium | reverse complement strand
TATTCGATCTTGGCTGTCTGTAAGCCGCCCATCAGAGCACCCGCGGTCGGGGCAAACAGGTTGATTAAGCCGTTAGCAGCGGAGAAGATCAGAATCAGAACTTCAACGGAGAAGCCCAGCTGTGAGGTGACCGGACCCATGATCGGCATGGACAGACCGGCCAGACCGGAAGTTGACGGTACCAGGAATGACAGCGGCAGGTACAGGATGTAGGCCAGCGGAGCATAGATGAAGCCCGGAACGCCTTCCAGAATGCCGGCAATGACATTGACCAGCCACGGACCTAAGCCGGTGTTGCTCATCAGAACGGTGGCGCCTCTGGCGACCGCGATGATCAGAGCGACGGAGATCAGGTCAGCGGAGCCGGCGATGAAGGTCTCAACGATCTGCTTTTCCTTCATGCCGTAGATGATGCCGATGACGATGGCCATGACGAAGAACAGCACGGCGCCTTCGTCAAAGTACCAGTATCCCATCGGGATGCCTTCGCCCATGATGAATTCGGACCAGCCGGAGAAGATGTTGATGCCATAGTCTTCCCAGGGCAGGAAGCCGCAGATCATGACGATGAAGGACAGGGCGAATAACCATAAGACGAGCTTCTGCTTGCCCTGCAGCTTGCCCTGCAGGTCGAAGTTCTTGGAGTATTCGTTTTCCATGACTTCCTGTTCCTGTAATGACAGGAAGGTTGAACCCTTGTCAGCCTTGACCTTCTTGGCATACTTCAGAACGAAGTAGAGAGCGACGGCATAGGAAGTCAGCCAGACGACAACGCCTAAGCCGATCATCTTGCCGGTATCAACGGCGACACCGACGTCGTTGCAGGCGGCAACGGCGGCCATGGTGCAGAACGGGTTGATGGTTGAACCAAGAACACCGACACCGGCGCCGAAGGCGACGACCAGCGCACCGGTCAGGGTATCCATGCCGGCAGCGACCATGGTGGAGGCGAGCATGATGTAGAAGGGAACGGTCTCTTCACACATGCCGTAGGTGGTTCCGCCGATGGAGAATACGAACATGACCACGGCGATCAGGATCTCTTCTCTGCCATTGAGCTTGCGGACCAGGGTGGCAATGCCGGCATCCAGAGCGCCGGTAGCCTTGACGATGCCTAAGAAGCCGCCGATGGCAAAGATGAAGGCGATCAGGTCAGCACCGGCACCGGCAGCATCCGAGAAGCCGTCGACAACCGATCTGATGACGGTCGCAAAGGAAGCGGGGGTAACACCGCTGTCCGGTGAAGCCAGCGCGACGATCCATGAAAGAACGGCCAGCGCCAGGATCATGAGAATCAGTATCGTGAATGACGATAACATCTTCTTCTGTTTCTTTTCCATTTTCTTAAAATTCCTCCCTTTTCAAAGTATTAATTAATGGATAAATAAACCTTTATGTGAAAATCCTCATCAGGATTTCCAGACCAATTGTTTACCGGTGAATGATGGTACCGGTTTTGCCCTGCAGAGCTTCCTTCGCCTTTTCAAGCGAGGTGATCAGTGCCTGGCCGTTTTCCGTCTTTTCGACGTATTCAATGCAGGATTCCACCTTCGGGAGCATGCTGCCGGGGGCAAACTGCTTTTCGGCAATGTACTGACGGGCTTCTTCCAGGCTCATTTCGCTCAGGGCCTTCTGATCAGGCTTGTTGAAGTTGATGCAGACCTGATCGACGGCCGTCAGGATCACCAGCATGTCGGCGTGCAGGTCCAGAGCCAGCCTCGAGGAGGCGCGGTCCTTGTCGATGACCGCGGCCACGCCGCTGTAGCCGTACTGTTCCCGGACTACCGGAATGCCGCCGCCGCCCACGGTGATGACGATGTTGTGCTGGCTGACCAGCTGTTCCACCATCTTCAGCTCCACGATGGAGACCGGGATCGGTGAAGGCACGACCCGGCGGTAGCCTCTGCCGGCGTCTTCCACGAAGGTATAGCCGGTCTCAGCGACGATCTTATCAGCCTCCTGCTTGGAGTAGAAGGAGCCGATCGGCTTGGTGGGATGCTGGAAGGCCGGGTCCTGACGGGAGACTTCGACCTGGGTCACCACGGTGGCGACCGGTCTGTCGATGCCCCGTCTTTCCAGTTCGGCCTGGATGGCCTGCTGGAGGTGATAGCCGATGTAGCCCTGGGTCATGGCTCCGCATTCGGGGAAGGGCATCCCCGGGGTACCGGCGTTGTTGTTGTGGGCAAATTCGAAGGCCAGGTTGACCATGCCGACCTGCGGGCCGTTGCCGTGGCCGATGACCACGTCATAGCCTTCCTCGACCAGATCGACGATGGTGCTGGCGGTGTTCTTGACCAGATCCAGCTGCTGCTGAGGCGTATTGCCGAGGGCGTTGCCGCCTAACGCAATTACCAATCTCTTGCTCATAGGCTTACTTCAGAGTGGCGTACATGACGGCCTTGATGGTATGCATGCGGTTTTCGGCTTCGTCGAAGACCTTGGACTGCGGTCCTTCGAAGACTTCGTCGGCGACTTCCATCTCGGGCAGGCCGAATTCATCGTAGATCTGCTTGCCGATGGTGGTGTTGAGGTCGTGGAAGCTGGGCAGGCAATGCAGGAAGATGGCGTCGGGATCGGCGTTCTCCATGACTTTCTTATTGACCTGATAAGGTGATAACAGCTTGATTCTTTCCGCCCAGAGCTCCTTGGGTTCACCCATGGAGACCCAGATGTCGGTGTAGATGACGTTGGCGCCCTTGGTGCCTTCCTTGACGTCTTCGGTCAGGGTAATGGTGCAGTGATTTTCCTTGGCGATCTCACGGCACTGCTTGACCAGCTGGTCATTGGGCATTCTGTCCTTGGGGCCGCAGGCGACAAAGTCGATGCCCAGCTTGGCGCAGACTACCATCAGGCTGTTGGCGACGTTGTTGCAGGCATCACCCATGAAGACCCACTTCAGTCCCTTGTAGTAACCGAAGTACTCATAGGCGGTCATGACGTCAGCCAGCATCTGGGTGGTGTGGAAGTCGGTGGTCAGGCCGTTCCAGACCGGCACGCCGGCGTACTTGGCCAGATCTTCGACGATCTTTTGGTCAAAGCCGCGGTATTCGATGCCGTAATACATTCTGCCCAGAACTCTGGCGGTATCGGCGATGCTTTCCTTGTGGCCCATCTGTGAGGAGTTGGGATCCAGGTAGGTAACGCCCATGCCCAGATCATGGCCGGCAACTTCGAATGAGCATCTGGTTCTGGTTGAGGTCTTCTCAAACAGCAGAACGATGTTCTTGCCTTCCAGATAGCGGTGCGGGGTGCGGGTAAGCTTGAGTCTCTTGAACTCCATGGCTAAGTCCAGCAGATACTGGATCTCTTCGGTGGTGAAGTCCAGAAGCTTGAGGAAGTTTCTTCCCTGTAAATTCTTTGGCATATGTTTTCTCCTTCTCTTCTAATTATTCATCTTCACGCCACAGCGGCATGCTCATGCAGCGCGGGCCGCCCCGGCCTCTTGACAGTTCGGCAGAGGGGATGGTCAGAACGCTCAGGCCCTTTTCTCTCAGGATGGCGTTGGTGATGTCGTTTCTTTCGTAACAGACGATGACGCCCGGGGCGATGCACAGGGTGTTGGAACCGTCGTTCCACTGTTCCCTGGCTGCCGCGATCAGATCGTCGCCGCCGCAGTAGATCAGCTCAACATGGCTGACGCCGGTGTACTTCTCCAGAATGGCCTCCAGAGTCATGTCCAGCTTTTCAATGTGCAGCTCTTCCGGATCGCCGCCCTTTTCCGGGGTGATCTCGTAGACATCCAGCGGTCCGATGATGGCCGGATGGACGGTGTACTTGTCAACGTCGATCCTGGTAAAGACGGTGTCCAGGTGCATGAAGGCTCTGGATGAGGGGATCTTGAAGGCCAGCACGGTGCGGACCGTGCAGTCGGGATCGTTGAACAGATGACGGGCCGCCATTTCCACGGCGTCCGGTTCGGTGCGCTGGGAAATGCCGATGCATACCACGGAATCCGTCAGGTTGAAGACGTCGCCGCCCTCAATTGATGCGTGGTAGTCACGGTCGTAGTAGCGGGTGATGTAGCCGGCGAAATCCGGATGATACTTGAAGATGTAGTCGGCATAGATGGTCTCGCGGTTGCGGGTGGGGTAGTGCATCCTGTGCAGGAAGACGCCTTCGCCTACCGAGGCAAACGGGTCTCTCTGGAAATAGAGGTTGGGCATCGGTGCCACGACGAGGTCGTCATTGGGAGCGATGCGGTCCTGCAGTGAGTAATCGCTGAGGTCCTTGCCGCCCATTTCCTTCAGAGTGATGCCTTCCATGGTCTTTTCGACCAGGTCCTTGCCCTTGAAGTTGGTGATCAGGTAGTTGTAGCACTTGTCCTGCCACTTCTTGGTCTTGATGTTGCCCTCTTCCAGCCACTGGTAGAGGAAGGGCTTGATCAGCTTGGGATTGAGATCCAGCACTTCGGTCATCAGATCTTCCAGATAGACTACTTCAACGCCATTGTCTCTTAACAGCTGCGCAAAGGCGTCATGTTCCTCCTGCGCAACCTTTAAGAAGGGGATGTCGTCGAAAAGCAGTTCCTGAAGGGTGTCCGGAGTCAGATTAAGCAGTTCTTTTCCCGGGCGGTGAAGCAGCACTTTCTTCAGCGGTGCTATTTCACTTTTTACATGAATGCCTTTCATAATTATGATTATCCTTTCTTAGCCCCAAAAGGGTATCGGTACAATTAAACTATAGGCCATGGAAACCGTCCGCAATGGTCATTTGTCTCTCATTTCGTTGTATTTTCGTAAACGCTTACATGAAAGGCCGCCGGTTTGCCCTCTGAGCTCAATGATGATATCCTAATAATGGGAAAGAAAAGAAAAAATGACATTCAGCGAAAGCGGTCTTCAGGACCAGTTCTGTTCCAGCTACGATAAGACCAAGCTGTGCAGCTACGACGTCGAGATCATTAAAGGGCCCACTAAGCCCCTGATCCATCAGGCTGCCCGTTTTCTGCTGTTCGGCAAGGGAAAAGGGGTAATGAAGATCAACGAAAAGTCCTATGATCTCAATCCCGGAAGCTTCGCGGCGATACTGCCGTGGGACAGCAGCGAGGTGACGGAAGTCAGCGAACCGCTGCAGTTCGTCAAGATCATCTACAGCTACGACTTCGTCAACCAGTTTCTGCGCATCAACGGCTCCGCCCCCGCCAACGTGACCTCGTTCATGGCCGCCTGCCCGGTGGTGAATCTCAACGAGCAGGAAATGAAGCTGATCCAGCAGATCTGCCGCAGCATCAAGAGCGAGGTAGGCGTCGAATCGGCTTACGCGGTGCGCCAGGAAAAGGAGCTGAGCGAACTGCTGGTCGGCAACAAGATCGCCGAGCTGATGATCAACTTCAAGCGGCTGATCCTTAAAAGAGGGACCGTTGAACCTCAGCGTTCCAACGCTTCCCCCAACAAGGCCGGCATCTTCAAGTACATGTATTCTCACATCGCTGACTACATGACCCCGGAGAAGCTCTCCCAGATCTTTGCGATGAGCCAGGAAGAGATCACTGCCTATGTCAGGGAAATGACCGGCTTTTCCCTGAGCGTCTTCATCAACGAAATAAGGATATCCAAGGTCTGCGATCTGCTGGTCCATACCCATCTGCCGCTGGTGGACATCGCCATGGTGACCGGCTTCAATGACGCTTCGCACCTGGTCAAGAGCTTCAGCAGCCGCATGCACGTCTCCCCCGGGGAGTACCGCCAGGCTTACCATCAGGAAAAGGAAGTGCTGAGGGAAGATGAGAATACCCTGGGCTTTGCGGCGGTTTCCTACATCAATGATTACTATATGGATGACCTGCGTTCCATTGAAGTGGCCAAGCACTTCGGAACCACGGTCACCGAACTCAACCGGGCGCTGCTTTATGTCATCGAAATGAACTTCGAGGAATTCCTCAACTACAAGCGCATCAACCGGGCAGCTGAGCTGTTATTGGAAACGGACATGCCGGAGATCGACATCTGCATGGAGGTCGGCTACAACAATATCAAGACCTTCACCCGCAACTTCGTCAAGCTCAGGAACATCCGTCCCGGTGACTTCCGCCGGGAGTACACCCTTCAGCAGGCTGACGAGTCGATTCCCGTCCCGGAAGAAGAGCCTTAATACAGCAAAAAGGACTGTTGTCCTTTTTCTTTGCCCGCAAAAAAGAGAGAAAGGTCGGCCCTTTCTCTCTGTTGTTTATCGTTTCGGTTTTATCAGTCTTCGCGTCTTCTGATCAGCACCCAGGAAGAGCTGATGGCCATGAGACTGAGGGAACTCAGGGTAAGCCAGCTGCTCAGGGCATCGAGGTCACCGGTGTCCGGTGTCTGAACATCTCCCGGCTCGGGTGTATCGTTTCCGCCCGGTTCGGTGCTGCCGTTTCCGCCGGGTTCGGTCGGCTGCGTTTCCGTAATGGTCAGGGTAGTGGAGACTTCACCATCGGTAAACTCTACGAAGATTTCATGCTCGCCGGTCTCCAGCTGTTCCAGAACTTCCGGACTGATGGTGATCACCGTACTGCCTGAGGCAGCACTCACGCTGACTTCAACGTTGTCGATCAGGGTCTTGGAATACTTGTCAAAACAGAGGTCATTGTCCGGATCGCGGCTGACCTTCAGAACGTAGCCGTCGCTGCTGCCCTTGGCCCAGCTGCCGTCGGCGCCTTCGGAAACTGTGTAGACCGGATTCTTGTGCTCCTGGAAGACGGCCACGTAATCCTGAGGCCCGGTAACATCGGTAATTTCAGGCTCCCAGCCGGTGAATTCGTAATAGCAGTCTTCGCCATGCGGCTTCTCGGGAGTCTGTCCCGTGTAAACCGGTGTTTCTCCGTAGGCAACGTTGGTATTCTGGAGCACCTCATTGTCGTAGTTGAGGAATCTGATGGCATATTCTCTGGTTGTCTGAGTATATGTGGCTTTGTAGCTGGTGGATTCGGTCGCTTCTGCGATTTCCCTGTCCCAGCCGGCAAAAGTGTAGCTATACTGAGGAGTTTCCTCTCTGGTGGGGGTATCGCCCCTGTATACCGGCATTTCACCATAGGGGATCTGGCCTTTTTGGAGTTCGGAATTGTCCCAGTTGAGGAAGGTGACGGTGCAGTACTCGGTTTCAAATTCGGCGGTAACGAATATGGGCTTTTCCAGAATGATGAACCAGTAGCTGTCGCCGTCCTGGTGAAGCTCGTAGGTGGTGTCAGCATCATCCTTGACAGTAAGGCTGGAGAGAGAGCAGTGATCATTATTGGGGGTGACAGTCAGGATGATCTTGGTGTGACGGGAAGCCTGTTCGTAGTTGGAAGTAACGGTACCGAACTCGTTGGTGGTAATGGTGATCGGATAGTTCTTGCCGATGTAGAAGAAACCGCCGCCGCCGTAATTAGCCCATTCCGGATAATAATATGGCCTGAAGAAGATGGTGCAGCTGCCGTTGAGCGACTCGGGTACGACAAACTCGTTACCGAAACCGCCGGGGTACCAGCCGTCATCGGGTATCGCGCCGTTGACCAGGGCAACTACCTTGATCTTCTGACCGGTTGTAAGATCGGTCTGGAGCATGTACTCCACGTCTTCAGTACCGGTGTTTTCAGCGATCATTTTATCAAGGATCTTATGGTTTTCGGAATCGGTTATGTCAATGAGATAATAGCCGTCTTCCAATGTGCCCGGTGTCTCATCCTCAGCGGCTGCTGTCAGCGGCAGAAAAACCAGACACATAAGCAATGCCAACATTATTGTCACTATTCTCTTTCCGTTCATACGAATATCCTTCTCTCTTTAATCTATCTTATCACAATTATCCATTGTTTTACATATTACTATATTATGCCTTGATCATGCCGGTCAGAAAGGCTTTTCATTCTGTCCGTTATGTCTAAGAAAAGATGAAAATGTTATAATCCATTAGGGAAACCGCCAGAGGGCTTAATAAAGGACAGAATGAGAAAAATCAGAGTATTGGAGACGGCTGCCTTCATATCAGCGGCCATTGCGGTTCTGTATCTGGGAGCTGACCATCCGGTCCCCGGAGGCTTTGGTCTGCTGGTGATCACTGTAGCTGTCATTGCGGCATTGCAGCACGGGTTGCTGATCTGGCTTCATCAGAACCTCTTAAAAAGGAAGACCTTTTTGATAACTGTCCTTCTGAGCAGCGTTACCGCTCTGGCTGCTGCCGGGTTTCTGATTGCCCGAGCTGGCAGGTTCAATGAAGAAACGCTGATCTGGCTGCTTATAATAGGTGCTGCAGCCGTGGTTTATGGAAGTCTGTTATGGGTGTTGAACCGCTGGCTGGTAAATAGATACCGGACTGACGGTAAATCCTGAATAAACCCCTCAATCTGATGAATTAATGAACGGTTTTTAGAAATGAAGATCATGGAAAAACAGAACGTAAAAAAACTGCTCAGAAGAGCAGACATCATTGAAAGAATGAAGAGTTTTCCTTATGAGCAGGAAGACTACTGGATCATTACCGGTGCAGCTCTGGTTCTGTACGGCATCAGACAGGAAACCCACGACATTGACCTGGGCTGTACGGAAAGAATGGCTGACATCCTGCAGCAGGGCTATCTTCATAAGGTCATGGATGACGGCTGCCGCTGGTTCAAACTGTCCGAGGATCTGGAAGTCTTTGAGAACTGGCTCTATGACGAAGTGGTCCGGGTTGATGGCCTTCCGGTCATGAGCATCAGGGGAATAATGGAAATGAAGGAAGCTCTGGGCAGGGACAAGGACCTGCGGGATCTTCAGCTGATCAGAAATTATCTAAAAGAGAATAAGATTCAGCAATAAACAGAAAACAGCCCGGTGGAAACCGGGCTTTCATCAGCTTGTTTTAAATGGATGCTATTCCTTACTGCTTTCCAGTTGCCAGAGCTCGTCAATGCTTCTGCGGGTATCGGGATAGAAGTAGATGGATATCCTGTGGTAGATTCCCGGCTCTTCTTCCATTAACCGGTTCCAGACCACTACGCGGTACAGCAGTGCCTTGTAGTCTCTGGTTCCGCCGTCCCGGTATCTGACAATTGAATACGGGCACAGCAGAATAAGCAATAATGCGATGATGATCAGCACTGACTTACTTTTCTTCATTTATCGGCTCCATTCCAGCCGGAAGGTTACGGTAACATCGCCGCTTCCCAATTGCTGGGCCAGCATCTGCTTTTCCGCCCCTTCAATATGGGCGATCCTGGTGAATGACCAGGTGTTCTGACCGTAGTAAACGGTCAGCTGGTTGCCCTGATAGAGGATGATGTCACCGGGCTGGGCGGTAATTCTCTGATCGTTGGTCGGCAGCTGCCAGGGCAGCTCGGCCACTTTTTCAAAGCCGCCGTAATCATGCATGTTCAGCGTCAGCGCTTCGCTGCCGAGCTTCTCCATCAGGGCTTTTGCTGAGGAATTATCCTCCAGCTCGGCGTAGAAGATCTGCCTGTTCACTTCCACGACCAGCACGGCTGAAGGCTCAGCGATCAGCTTTTCCCTGAGAACGAAGCGGTCGCCGTTTTCGACTTTCACGTAGATGAACTGCGATGATTCTTCAGCCCTGAACAGCAGGCTGTCATCCTGAATGTCAAAACGGAAGGACAGGCCGTAATCAGGGTCAGCTTCCAGAATGAGGATGCCGTCTTTTACCGTCCAGTTGCCTGAACCGATGAAGCTGCTGAGCATGCCTTCATAGTAGGTGTAGGTCCCGTCTTCATTAAGAGTAATGGCGAAGTCGCCGCCGAAGCCCGCCTTCTCCCGGACGTAGGTCTTTCCGCTGATTTCTCTGCTCATTGAGGCATCATCCTTTCTCTCTCTGGCTGAACAGCCGAAAAGAACGGCTGTCAATATCATTATGAACAATGCTGTTTTTCCAAGCTTCTTTATCATCGGTTTCATCGTTCGCTTCACTCTCCAAATCATTGCCCCGATTAAGAATACTTCCCGGGGATTATTACAGGCGATGGATTGCCCTTGATTACGTTCGGTCTGTTCTCATTCACAGATCCTGTTTATGAACAGGTCGATCTGCTGCTCGCTCATGCCGGCTCTGATCAGGTAGCTGCGCGCATATCCGGACAGCTCTGCGGTCCGGAAGTCCACGGCAGCGTCATCGATGACAAACTGCATCATGGCGTCCAGGTTCTTTTCCAGAATGGTCTTATATCTGGCCGGGTCCCTTTCCGGAGTGATCTTATAGTAATTGTCGTAAGTGATCATGTAGTCGTCGGCGATTTCCTGATACTTCGCTCCCGCCAGCATCTCAATGAGCATGCAGACAAAGCCGGTACGGTCCTTGCCTTCGGTGCAGTGCACCAGGTAGGGCGGCTGCTTCTGCGTCAGCTCGATCAGGCCTTGAGCGATCTTGCCGGCGAATTCATCCGAGAGGTAGTTCATGTTCAGGGCGATGGGCACGACGTTGCCGGTCTCATACAGGGTCAGGAAATAGACGCTGGCGAAGTCGTCCGTGTCGATGTAGCGGGCGATCTTTTCTTTGCTGTCGGAAAGATTGAGAATGGCATTGACGCCGCTTTCCTTCATCAAAGCGTCGACGTAGGGAGCCCGGTTGTGCTGATTATCGCAGGGAGAGGCGGAACGGTACAGCCTTCCTTCCTTCAGACTGCCCATGACGATGTTGCGGAAATTGGCGAAGATGACATCGCTGTCGAACTGGGAACGGTCATCGGAGTAGTGAATGTCTCTGGCCTGCTGGACGTCCAGATACTTGCCTGATTCATTGAGGGTAACGACACCGGTGGAATGCTCATCCAGGGCTGCCGTTGTCCACAGGGTCGGTACGGACTGCAGCTTTTTCAGACCGGCGCGTTCCCAAAGGTCTTCGCCGTAGTTGATCGCGGCCTTGATGTAGTCATAGCCGGGATAGGCGATCAGCAGAGGCTGACCGGCATCGACGTAGTAGCCGTTGTAGTAGGGAATGTCCTCCAAAGTGTAGCCGTTGGAAAACGCGATGTTGACACTGTCACCGTACTTAAAGCCCAGAGCGTTGAAATCGTCGATGGACATCTGAAGATAGACGCCGCCGAATTCGGTCTCGTGCTGCAGGGGCAGAGCATCGGTATGAAGCTGCTGAGGTTCCTGGTTCCGGCAGCCGCTCAGGCAGGCGGTCAGGATAAGGAGAGCGATGATGAGCAGTGTGGCTGATCTTTTCATAATTGACACCTCGTCGCTGAAATTATATCACTTATTGTCGGCATGTAATTCATGACAGCCGTCCTGAAGTTTCGCTCGCCGTATCCGGATCCCACAAGAACACTGGCTCTTCTGTGAAACCGATGAACAGCTGGGCTTCGCGCATGTATGGTATTTCCTGCTGCCACAGCCAGCAGCTGTACATGATCTCTTGGTAGCCGTCATAGCGGTAGGCAAACTCCAGTTCCCAGATGCCCTGATTGACTTTTTCAATCAGCTGCTCCAGCTCGATCTGCCGGCGAACGGTCTGACCGTCAGTTTCCGCAAAGAGATAGAAGGTCACCCCACGCAGATCATCGACGGTGAAACTGACGGCAGCTTTGCCGGTATTGGGCCAGTCATCTCTGTATTCCTCATAGTATATGCCATCGGGGAAAAAGAAAGATAGAAGATTGCCTTCCCTCTCGATGTGTTTAGCCCGGCAGTCGTGAAGACTGAACCGCGTGCGGTCATTGTTTTGATAACTGTATTTCATTGTTTGCCTTCCTTCCGGATCAGTAATGAACGTACATGCGGCTTAGATGATCCTCGTCATTGCCCTGGACGTCGCAGAGATACTCCCAGCCGTAACGCTCGTAGAAACCGGTGTGATCGGTCAGCAGGTAGAGAGGCGAAACGCCTCTTTCCTTCATGACTTCTACCGCTTTGTTCAGCAGCTTACCGGCAATTCCCCGGCGGCGGTAAGCCGGTTCCACGTAAACGGCACAGATGTTGGGGCTGAGATCCGGACGGTCGTGAAAGTCGTTGGCGATGATTCCCAGCCCGCCGATGATCTGCCCGTCAGCCAGGCACAGCAGCCAGTCATAAGGTACTTCATCGTTCAGACACTCATTCATGCAGTCCAGATAGGCCTGCTCGGGAACACCCCATTTGCCGGAAAACCACTCAGCAGCCGCCTTGGCAAACTGTGGGTTTTCCCTGATGGTCACATATGTTATTTCCTTCATGGTTTTACCCCCCCCGGAATTATCAGACGTTGAGCGGGAAGATCTGCAGGTTGTCTTCCAGAGCTTCCAGGTGCTTGACCAGAGCGTCGCCGGTCAGCAGATAGCTGGAACGCCGCCCATAAACGGCGATGTGGTGACGGGCAGCCGCAACGTGGCGAAGCAGGCTTTCCACTGCCCAGTTGCGGTCGATGGAATAAAGAGCGACCGCGGCCAGAGCGGAACGGGAAGCGCTGTAGCGCTGGTTGAGCGGCTTTTCCTCCAGAGTGTCATTGAAACTGGCGTTGGAGTAGTAAAGCTTGCCGTCATAAAGGTAGCACAGCCGGTTTTCATCGAAGGTGAACAGGCACTGGCTGACGCCTTCGGCAATCAGGTTGCGGGCAATCAGACCGGCCAGCTGGCGGTCGCGGGGGATCTCGCTGAGGTCAATGTCAAACAGCTGGGCCAGATAACTGATGTCAGTGATGACCAGTCCGATCAGTCCCAGGGCTTCCCGGACCAGCGGCAGGCGGGCTGTGGACTGCAGGACCAGCTTGCGGCGGCCGTAGGTGTTGGAAAGATATCTGATCGACTCCACGGGAATGGAATCGTCAATGATGATCCAGTCAGCCTTGCTCAGGATGCGGCTGCGGGCGGAGAAGATGTCAGGCTTAAGTTCGTAATTGATCTTCCAGTTGCTTAAGCCCATGAACAGCGAACCGTCCGGCTTGCGGATGTCCAGATAGCTGGCGGTATTGTGTCCGGAAACGCTCAGACAGCTGGAGACATCAATTCCCAGCTTGGTACATTCATTCAGGATCTCCTTGCCCAGCACGTCGTTGCCGACGGCGGCGATGATCGAAGGCTTGTAGCCCAACAGCGAGAGGCTTTCGGCTACGTTCTTGCCGCAGCCGCCGTAGCTCATGCTGAGGTCGCCGTTATCAAACAGCGTATTGTCCCCACTGCTGTCATCGACCCGGCCGAAGAAGTCGGCGGCCAGGGTGCCGATGCACACCGGCGATGCCTCGCTGTCCTGCTCGATGATGTAGCCCCGACCCTTGATGACTCCCTTCTTCATCATGTTGGTAATGTAGACCGAAACCGATGAACGGGTGATGTTCAGCTTTTCGGCGATTTCCTCCTGAGAGATCAGGGGATTGAGTGAAATGAGGTCGTAGATCTG
>JAFZBT010000131.1 GCA_017561615.1 Erysipelotrichaceae bacterium | reverse complement strand
GCCTCCAGCGCCGACCAGCGTCCGGGAAGGATCGCCGGCGTCAGTTTTGAAATCTATCAGGGTGAATGCCTGGCGATGGCCGGGCGCACCTATTCGGGATTAAGGGAAATGATCAGCATCCTGGCCCGCACCCGGAATTATAAGGGAACGATCACGCTGGCCGACAGCCGGCCGTTAAGCAGCTGCCGCTTCCCCTACGAAGCCGGCCTTGCCCCGATCGATCCGCGCCTGCTTAAACCGGATTATTCACTCAGTCTGCTGGACAGCCTCCTGGCCGTCAGCGGCCAGCAGAGTCTCTACGCCGTGGTTGACACCGCCGCGATAACCGGACGTTTTGAAGAACTGGTCAGACAGCTGGGCCTTGAAGACTGGCACCTCGATGTCAGTAAGTCCAAGGCTGATCTGAGTGCCCGGGAAAGAGTGCAGTTTGCCATCGTCAGAGCGCTGTTTGCTGGAAGCCGGTGTCTGTTATTGGACCGGGTATTCCAGGGTCTGGAACCGGCCGAAATAAAACAGACGGCCGAGCTGTTGAGAAAGGTCAAGCAGCTGGGGGTAGCCATTGTCTTGGTGATCGACGAATACTTTCCCCAGGTGGAGACGCTGGCTGACCGCATCATCACTTTCCGTCACGGCAAGGTGTCCTATGTCTTCTACCCCCAGAGCCCGGAAGGACTGTTCAACCGCCGGCAGGTCGAACTGGCCGTCAGCGGCCGCCGGGAAGAAAGAATGGGAACCGTCTTACCGCCCTTGAGCGATCAGAAATTGACGCTGAAAGTCAGCCGTCAGGAAGGCGATCTGGTCTTCTCTTCCGGTCAGCGCATCGGCATCTACGATCCCTCCTTACGGATTCCCTCGGACTGGAACCAGCTGGCTCAGCATTTAAGCAGCCGGTGTAAGCTGGAGTTAAACGGCCAGCCGATCACCGTCAAAAGCCAAAAGGACTTTCTGAGCCATAAGGCGGTGATCATCGGTAACGACTACCTCAGGGAACTGTTTTTAAACCTTTCCCCGGTCAGCAACGTCGTGATGGTCTCCGGCCGCAAGTACAGCCCGTTACTGGTCAATGAGCGCATTGACCGCTACATCTACCGTGAGGTATGCCAGAAATATGAATACCTCTCTCAATGCCTGCCACTAATCGAGAGAAAGAACTGTTACGGCATCACCGAACTGCTGCTACGGCAGCTGGCGGTGGCCAAGTGGCTTTCCCTCGATCCCGACATCGCCCTGTTTTTTGACCTGGAGGATACCTACCAGCCCGCCGAGCAGCACCACAGCGGTGAACTCTACCGCCAGCTGGCAAGAGAGGGCAGGATCGTCATCACGGTATCCGCCAACCTGGACTTTCTGGAAAAGACCAGCGAGCTGATCATCAGCTGAAAAGAGGATTTATTATGACACAGAAAAATGACATGAACAGATATGACAGCATGCCCGTAACCAGGGCCATATTGACAAACGCCGTACCGGCGATTGCGGCCATGCTGATGATACTGATCTATAATCTGGCCGACACCTTCTTCGTCGGCAAGACCAACGACCCCATTCAGATCGCCTCGGTGGCCCTGACCACCCCGGTGTTTCTGATCTATTCCGCCTTAGGCACCGTTTTCGGCATGGGCGGCACCTCGGTCATTTCCCGGGCCTTCGGCGAAGGTCGCAGGGACTACGCCCGTAAGGTATCTTCCTTCTGCCTGTGGGGCTGCGTATTTGCCGGAACTTTAGCTTCGGTACTGTTAGTGATCTTCCTGAGACCGATGCTGACGGCGATGGGCGCCAGCGAGGACGTCTATCCCTACGCTTCCTCCTACCTGCGCATCGCTGCCCTGTGCGGACCGTTCTCGTTGATCTCCAACTGCTTTACCAACGTCTTGAGAGCGGAAGGCCAGTCATCCAAGGCGATGATGGGCCAGCTGATCGGCAACCTGCTTAACGTCGTCTTGGACCCGTTACTGATCCTGTCAATGAAGATGGGCGTGGTCGGCGCCGCCGTGGCGACCGTCATCGGCAACCTGGTAGCCGCCGGCTATTACCTGCTGCATTTCTGGACCGGCAAGAGCACTCTTTCGATCTCCCTTAAGGACTTCACCCTGGG
>JAFZBT010000012.1 GCA_017561615.1 Erysipelotrichaceae bacterium | reverse complement strand
GAGCGCAAGCAGGGCGGTAAATACCTGAAAAGAACGCTGCGGATCTGCAGAGTTGATGAGTACGGCAAAACAATAACCGACAGTGAAGGACTGAAGATCGCCTTCAGCGACATCTATGACATCGAAAGCTGCCCGGAAGAAACTGCCAAGGATTAACCGTGTGCTTTCAGTTGCTGCTCAGGCAGTGCTTCTGCCAGCTTTCCCTTAACAGCCGGTCATACAGACCGGCGTCTTTTCTTCTTATCAGCCCTTCATAGTTCTTCATGAACTGCTCGCCGCTGAGCGGATAGCGGCTGCTGTTTTGGCTGCACCAGCAGGCCATTACCGTGACATTAGCCTGATATACTTCGCGTTTTCCGGTGTCAACGCATATGGCGATGATCTGATCGTCGTCTCTGATGCGGTCGAGCCCATGGAACAGGGTGAAACCGTCATCACGAAGCTGGCTGGTTATCTGCGCATACTGGCTGATGGATGAATGGCTGATGAAGATCTGGACAATTGATTTCCGTGGTTTCATGGCTTTCCTCCTTGTAATCTACATAAAGAGAAAAGGCCTTCCATCGTGATGATGAAAAGCCTGTAAGTGTGCAAACGTTCCATCATCCAAGCCTTAGCACCTTCTTACCGCGGTAAGGGTTGCTGCAGGGTCACTGAGCTTGTCTCTCGCCTGTCTCTTTATGGTAAGACCAATATAACACTTTTCCGCTCCAGCCGGACTTGAAAAGATGCGGATGTGTTATAATGTAACTGAATTCAAGCACAACTTGAAATTTTCTTGAAAGTTTCAATTCCTCCCCGCTGAACAGAAAACCGTCAGTATATTAGACTGATAATGCAGGGAGGAGAGAATTATGGAAAGAAAAAAGACTGTATACTACTATATCAATGATAAGGATCTGGTGGCCAAGTCAGTCGGCGGCCGCCATTACATATTCCGCAGCACCGGCTGGCGGCTGGACAGAAGCTTCATCGTCAGCGACCGTCTTTGCGGATATGATTCTTCCGAACCATTTGATTCGCCATACGGTTTCGGCAATACCGACATGCTGGACAGGATCGATGAAATAACCAAGGAAGAAGCCATGAAGATCATCGAAGAGCAGCGGAATAAGAAGGAGGAATGGTAAATGAGTCTGGGAGATAACATCAGAAGACTGAGAGAAGAAAGAGGGATGACGCAGGAAAAGCTGGCAGATGAACTGAATGTCAGCTTTCAGGCAGTTTCCTCCTGGGAGAGAGAAGAGTACCGGCCCGATCTGGATAAGCTGATGAAAATGGCTGGGGTCTTTGACGTATCCCTTTCCCGGCTGGTTGAAGATCAGAAGCAGGATCTGCCTGTTTCCGATACCATCTTTGACTGGCAGCACATGAAATCCTTCATCAAGGCCACGGCCAAGAGCTGCGGCATGAATGAGACCCTCAGGGCTCTGGATTACGCCCAAAAAGCTCATGAAGGCCAGACCCGAAAGAAGTCAGAGGTTCCCTACATCTACCACCCTCTCAACATGGCCTGCCATTGCCTGGCCATGGGCATCAGAAAGGATGAGGTGATCGCCGCCTGCCTGCTTCACGATGTCATTGAAGACTGTCATAAGTCCCTGCCTGATCTTCCGGTCAGTCAGCGTACCAGGGAACTGGTCGGACTGATGAGCCATGAAAAGGATGATCAGCGCCGTGAGGAAATAATGAAGGAGTATTATCAGGGTCTCATGCAGGATGCTGACGCTGCGCTGATCAAGTGCGTTGACCGCTGCAACAACCTGACGACGATGTCCTGGGGGCTGTCAAGGCAGCGGGAATACCGGATGATCAGGGAAACGGAGCAGTACGTCATGCCGCTGCTGGAAACCGTCAGAAAACAGCCGGAATACAATGATGCAGCCTGGCTGCTGAAATACCAGATGGCCAGCATGCTGGACATCTACAAGAGACTGCTTTAGCAGCGGAAAGGGAGATCAATGAATAAAACAAAAGATAAACTTGCCAGTATTGTTTCCTACGCCGTCATGTTCGTGCTGATCGCGGTCTTTTCGCTGACCATCGCCAAGAAGATCGCCGGCATCCTCACCGATACCGATTTCTCCGGCTTTCTGGTGATGTACTTCGTTTTCCTGGGCCTGCTGCTGATTTCGACGGTCCTGCAGACGGCCATTCATGAGGCCGGCCACATGATAATGGGTCTTCTGACCGGTTACCGCTTCGTTTCCTACCGGCTGTTCAATCTGATGATCAGCAGAAACAGCGAGGGAAAGCTGGAACTGAAGAAGCACAGCATGACCGGAACGGCCGGGCAGTGTCTGATGGGACCGCCCGAATACAGCGAACGCTTCCCCTGTATTCTTTATAATGCCGGAGGCGTGCTCGTGAATCTGCTGACGGCTTTGCTGGCGTACTTCCTGATGGATGCAGTGGCCGGCAGGCTCCCCAAGATACTTCTGGGCACTTTCGCCCTTGCCGGCATCTTTACCGGTTTTGGCAACGGCGTCCCCATGAAAACGGCCATGGCGCCCAATGACGGAATGAACATTCTGGAACTGCTGCTGCATCCCTCCAGCCGCCGGGCCTTCTGGCAGCAGATGAAGGCCAATGAACTGCTGATGAACGGCGTAAGGGCCAAGGACATGCCCGAAGAACTGCTGAAATACGATGAATCGGTGCTGACCAACGGCAGCCTCGGCGCTTTTCTGCTGTGCCTGCGGGAGAGCACCCTGATGGACCGTCATGATTTCGACGGCGCCTATCAGATCATCGAAGAAGCCTTTGATAAAGAATATCCGCTGCCGGGGATCAGCCGGTGCGCCATGATGATGGACAAGGTGACGGTTGACTGTCTGAGGGGCAGCTGCGAGGAAATAAACGACAAGCTGGTGCGCAAGTACATAAAGGCCAGCCGGTCGGTGCCGACGGTCTTAAGAGCGGAATACGCGGCCGCTCTGTACCGGAAGGACGAACAGGCTCAGCAGAAGCTTCTTCAGGATCTGGAAAAGCTGAAGGACACCTATCCCTACCCTGCCGATCTGCAGGGAGAAATGGAACTGGTGGACATTCTTAAGGAAAGAATGAAGAGCTGAAGGAAAGCAGAACAAGCATGATAAAAGCCGGCGCGCCGGCTTTTTGTTCTTTCAGTCTTTTTTCTCCCTGAACATGGTCGCCAGATAGGAGAGTGCCGCCAGGGCATTGAACAGGGCGCCGACATAACTGCCGATGCCGAGATTAAAGCCCGTCCAGCATACCGAAGAGAAGGCGCAGACCAGCTGCACGTGGTCGGTGCGGACATTGCGGTTGAGCAGAAGCAGAGACTGGCTGATGGTGGCGATGATCGGCAGATAGCCGATCAGGCCGTTGCTGTTGAAGTAAACTCCCAAAACGATGCACAGCACGATCTGGATGATGTCAACGGTCCGGTTTTCAATGCCCCGGATGATGATCAGGTTTCTGATGATTCCCAGGATGTCGGTCACCACGGCGCTGTAGCCTTTCAAAAGCCAGCTGGTTACGCCGATCAGCACCATGAAGACGCACTGCCAGAGCAGGATGTCCTTCTTGTTCTTCCGCGTTGAGGCATAAAGGTTTACCAGCTGCGCCAGCAGGGTGATGGCGTTAGCGGTCAGCAGGGTTGCGGTATTGCTCATGAGCCACCTCCGTATACTTATTATTCTATGCGGACCGGGATGTGTCAATTGATACACCGCTTCACAGGTACGGACATATTAATGAAAACTTATGAAAAATGAAATCGCTTTCATATGTAAATTTATGAAAATTTCCAAAAAACAGTGAAAATAGAGTGAAAAACTGTTGACGGAGTACTGAAAAATACTGATAATAAACTATATATTGTTTATGCAACGAAAGGGGAAACAATATGAAGAAATTATTAGTCGTATTACTATCCGTATTAATGGTTCTTTCAATGGTTGGCTGTAACAAGAAACCTGATGAACACCTTGTTGATACGTATACAATGCTGGATTCATTTGACCTGACCACATTGGACTATGTATTCAATAATAAGTCTTCAAACGGTGACTATCTGTCAAACTTCATTGAAGGATTATTAACTCAGGACTCACACGGTACTCTGGTTGCCGGCATGGCCGACAAGTGGGAACCGAGTGCTGACATGATGACCTGGACATTCCACATCCGTGACAATGCTACCTGGTCAACAAATGAGGGCGAAGTTTACGCAAAGGTTACTGCTGAAGACTTCGTTACCGGTCTGAAGCACGC
Organism: Erysipelotrichaceae bacterium; assembly: GCA_017561615.1. Next base: position 16,212 of record JAFZBT010000012.1, on the reverse strand, counting down.
TGCCGATGTTCAGTCCGAAACGCTGTCACTGGTTGAAGACCTGGTCGTCAACCTGAGAGCTTACAAAGACGGAACTGCTACCTGGGAAGAAGTCGGATGCAAGGCCGACGGCGAAAACGTCGTTTACACTCTGACTCAGCCCTGCGGCTACTTCGATGGCATGACCACCTATTCAATCCTGTGGCCGATCAATGCTGAATTCCTGGCTGCCAAGGGCGCTGACTTCGGTGCTGTTGAAGCTTCCGGCATTCTGTACAACGGCTGCTACATCCTGTCTTCATTAGTTCCTAAGCAGGAAATCAAGTTCGACGAGAACCCGAACTACTACGACAAGGCTAACCTCTTTGTCAAGCATGTAGTCATCACCTTCTCCGACTTCACTGATCCGGCTCAGAACTTCAACATGTTTGTCAACGGTGAAGTTACTTCTACTGCCATCAACTCCAACCTTCCGGACGTTGTTGCCAAGGCTGATGAACTTTACAAGGACAATCAGTACAAGACTCTGACTACCTCTACTACTTACTGGGGCGCCTTCAACTTCGACAGAATGAAGTTCGCTCTGTACAACAATCCTTCTGTTGTAACTACTACCAAGGATGAGAAGCAGCAGGCCGATGCCAAGGCTGCCATCCTGAACAAGTGGTTCCGTCTGGCTGTCTATGCCGCTTACTCTGACAAGGCCACTCTGACCATCACCCGTGGTGAGGAAAGAGCTCTGGAAGTTGCCAGAAATACTCTGGTTCCTTACACCTTTGCCGCTCAGAGCAATGGCACTGCCTACGGTGCACTGGTAGAAAAGTACCTGGGTGAATTAGAACCCGAATTTGCCGGCATTGACCTGAACGATGGTCAGGATGCCTGGTACAGCCCGGAAAGAGCCAAGAAGTTTGCTGAAAAGGCCAAGGCCGAACTCGGTGATACCGTTTCATGGCCGATCATTCTTGACTACCCTGTCAACGGCGCTAACGAGAACAACAAGAACACTGCTCTGGCTATGCAGAAGTCCATTGAGGATGCTCTGGGTGATTATGTAAAGGTCAACCTGGTAGTATTCGATGATGTATCTGCTTACCGTTCATCCTTCTACTCAATGCCGACCGGCGCTGACAACAGCATCGACTTCGCATTCTCTGCTGGATGGGGCCCGGACTATGGCGACCCGTTAACCTACATCAACTGCTACAACACCGACAATGGCGACATGCTTGCCTACTCCGGCCTGAACCTCGTTTCCGAGGGTGAGACTGAAGAGAACAAGGCTGCCAAGGCTACCATCGGTCTGTACGATGTCAAGGAACTGCTGGATAAGGCTACCTTACTGGCCGGCGACGAGAGAATCGATGCCTTCGCCAAGATCGAAGCCATCCTGCTGGCTAACGGTATCTTAAGACCTTATTCAACAAGCGGTGCTTCACTGGCTGTCAGCAAGGTCGTTCCGTTCACCGGAGCTTACGGCTTATATGGTCAGGCTTCCTACAACAACGTTCCGTACTTCAAGTACATGAAGGTTCAGGATACCCCGATCACTACTGCTGAGTACGAAGCTGCCAAGGCCAAGTGGTTAAAAGGCGAATAATTCGTCCGTAAATCATTAGAACACAATAATAGGGCCAGGAATTCCCTGGCCCTGTTTTTTCAGAAAGAGAGGTAGTGGTATGAAAAAAGGATATATATGGAAAAGACTGCTGCGGTCACTCCTGTCTGTCTTTATCATCATGGTTATCGTTTTTATCATGCTGTATTCGCTAATCCCCAGAGAAAACATTTTCTTTGAAGACCCGACTTACCGGAAGTTAGGCGGCAAGCCGGATGATAAGACATCTTATGTCATGACAACCTGGGAAAGGCTGGGGTATCTGGATTATGTACCCTTCAGTGAATATTGTTCAAGTCTTTATGAAGCCGGAAGTGACGAGATCATAGCGGCTTATCAGGTCGGATCACCGGAATATTACCAGTTCATGGATCTTTACCGTGACAAGGGCTATTCCGTGGAAACCATGACCGTTTCCGGTCTGCCGTATGCTTACAGGGACATTCCGCTGTCAAGCAGGCTGGTTGACTGGCTGAAGAATCTCATTATGTTAGACCATCCCTGGTACGTTCAGGATCCCAACAATCCTGATCTGGCCAGATACATAAAGCTGGGCACGACTCCTACCGGCGGCCTGGCTCTGATCGGCAGCGGGACTTACCACAAGTATCTGATCTATACGGATACCAACTTCCCGTACATCCATCAGAACATCATAACTCTCAACCTCGGCAAGTCCTATCCGACTTATCAGGGCATGGACGTTCTCAACGTCATCTTTGCCTCGCAGGGAACGGAAGTAAAGCGGACGGTAAAGTTTGAAACCGGAATCACCGGTGAATCCGCCATCATCTTCGGTACGCTCACCTACAAGGAGGTCCTTGACAAGCTGGATACCAACAAGTTCGTTGACCACTATGCCAACTATCAGACCAAGAAACAGCAGTCATCAATGGTTGGTACATCCTTCATCATGGGCGTTTTCGCGATGATCCTGGCCTACGGCATCGGCCTTCCGGCCGGCCTGATCATGGCCAAGAACAAGGACAAGCTGCCCGATAAGCTGGGCATGGCCTACATCATCTTCATCATCGCCGTTCCTTCTTTGGCATACATTTACCTGTTCAGGTATCTGGGTACCAACCTGTTCGGACTGCCGTCGGCATTCCCGATCAAGGGAGCGATGGACATCCGTTCATGGATCCTGCCTACCATATCCCTGGCCTTACCGTCCATCAGCGGAAGAATGCTGTGGACGAGAAGATACGTGGTCGACCAGATGAATTCCGACTACGTGAAGTTTGCCAAGGCCAAGGGACTTAATCAGAAGGAGATCTTCTGGAAGCACATCTTCAAGAATGCCGTCGTACCCATCGTTCACGGCATTCCCGAATCACTGGCTGCCGCTCTGGTCGGCGCCCTCATTACCGAAACCATTTACTCGGTCGGCGGCATGGGCAAGATGCTGCCGGATGCCATCAAGCAGTACAACAACACCATGGTCGTTGCCCTGACCTTCATGTTCTCGGCGATCTCCGTTCTGTCCGTATTACTGGGTGACATCATGCTGACCTGGGTTGACCCGCGGATCAGCCTTGCAGAAAAGGAGGGAAGAGCATAATGAGTGAGATCAGAAATGACGATTTCCAGTTCGCCGAATTTGACGAAACTGAATCTGAGCACATTGCTGCTCCCCGCTACTCCTACTGGGGCTCCGTCTGGAAGACGTTCATCAGGGACAAGGTTGCCGTCGGTGTCGCCATCTTCATCATCATCCTGGTGACTTTCGCACTGATTCAGCCGCTGTTCTCCGACTACAGCCCGATGAATGCTCCGCACATTAATGATCAGTCAATGAGATTTCTGAAGCCCAGCTGGAAATATCTGTTCGGCACGGACAACATCGGCAACTCGGTATTTGACGCCGTCTTTGCCGGTGCGAGAAACTCAATAATCGTCAGCTTTACCTGCGTACTGATCAACATGCTGATCGGCATTCCCATCGGTGCCATCTGGGGCTTCTCCAAGAAGGTTGACAAGTACATGCTGGAAGTCTATAACGTCATCTCCAACGTGCCGTTCCTGCTTCTGGCCATGATCCTGAGCTACGTCTTAGGCGCCGGCTACGGACCGCTGATCTTCACGATGACCTGTACCGAATGGATCTTTGTGGCCTATTTCATCAGAACGCAGGTCATGATCATCCGTGACCGTGAGTACAACCTGGCTTCCAAGTGCCTGGGAACCAAGACGACGACAATGATCACCAGGAACATTCTTCCCTATCTGATCTCCGTCATCATGACCTATGTTTCCCGAGCGATTCCCAGCTACATCTCCTATGAGGTATTCCTGTCATACATGGGCCTGGGTCTCGGCGTTCAGTATGCCTCCTTAGGCAAGCTGATTTCCCAGTATACGACCTACATGACCGGATATCCGCATCTGTTCTGGATCCCGGTCGGTGTTCTGGCGTCCATCTCGATTTCCCTGTACATTGTCGGTCAGAAACTGGCTGATGCCGCTGACCCGCGTACGCACATGTAGGAGGTAAGGAAAATGACTGAAAAGAACATTATCTTATCTGCCAGGGACGTTGAGGTACGCTTCCGCGTCCGTGAACGCTATCTGACTGCCATCCGCAATGTATCGCTGGACATCTATGATGGTGAGACATTCGCCATCGTCGGCGAATCCGGCTCCGGAAAGTCCGTCTTTACCAAGACCTTCACGGGCATGCTCGATTCCAACGGCGCCATCACCAACGGCTCAATCATGTTCGATGGAAAGGACCTAGCCAAGCTGGTCACCGACAAGGACTGGGAAGGAATCCGGGGAAAACAGATCTCCACCATCTTCCAGGATCCGATGACCTCGCTTAACCCGATCAGAACCATCGGCTCCCAGATCACGGAAGTAATCGAAAAGCATCAGGGCATATCTCATGAGGAAGCCCGGAAACAGGCTGTTGAGCTGATGGAAAAGGTCGGCATCAAGGATGCGGAAAGGCGCTTTGATGAATACCCGTTCCAGTATTCCGGCGGCATGAGACAGAGAATCGTCATCGCGATCGCGCTGAGCTGCCACCCCAAGATCCTGATCTGCGACGAGCCGACAACGGCACTGGACGTAACCATTCAGGCCCAGATCATCAAGCTGATCAAGGACCTGCAGAAGGAACTCAAGTTCACGACCATCTACATTACCCATGACCTGGGCGTCGTCGCCAACGTGGCTGACCGCATCGGCGTCATGTATGCCGGCCAGATCATCGAATACGGTACAGCCGAGGAGATCTTCTACGATCCCAAGCATCCCTATACCTGGGCGCTGCTGAGCTCGCTGCCGCAGCTGGGCGTAAAGGGCGAAAACCTCTACTACATTACCGGTACGCCGCCATCACTGTTCAACGAGATCAAGGGCGATGCCTTTGCCCCGCGCAACCCGCATGCCCTGAAGATCGATTTCCAGCAGGAACCGCCCTTATTCAAGGTAAGCGATACCCATTATGCCAAGACCTGGCTGCTGGATGAACGGGCACCGAAGCTGGAGAAGCCGGATGCCATCTGCGACCTGCATGAAAAGATCAAGAAGATGACAGATAAAGGAGGCGCATTCTATGTCGAATGATAGAGAAGTAATCCTGTCAGTTAAGCATGTTGATGTTGCCTTCGACATTGCCGGTTCCAAGAAGAAGTTCAGAGCCGTCAAGGATGCCAACTTCGACATCTACCGCGGCGAGACCTTCGCGCTGGTCGGTGAGTCAGGATCCGGCAAGACCACTCTGGGCCGGGCCATCCTGCGCATCAATGAACTGAGCAAGGGCGAAATTGAATTCAAGGGCAAGAGGATCTCCGGCAAGATATCCAAGGAAGACGATATCAACGTCATCCGTTCCATTCAGATGATCTTCCAGGATCCCGCTGCCTCACTGAACGAAAGAGCAACGGTTGACTACTGCGTCTCCGAAGGACTTTACAACTTCCATCTGTACAAGGATGAGGCAGACCGCATAGCCAAGGTCGACAAGGCTCTGGCCGACGTCGGTCTGTTGCCGGAGCACAAGAGCAGATATCCGCATGAATTCTCCGGCGGACAGAGACAGCGTATCGGCATCGCCCGTGCCATGATCATGGAACCGGAATTCATCGTTGCCGATGAGCCGATCTCCGCTCTGGACGTTTCCATCAGAGCCCAGGTCCTTAACCTGATGAATAAGCTGAAGGAAGAAAAGGGCCTGACCTATCTGTTCATTGCCCATGACCTTTCCGTCGTCCGCTTCATTGCCGACCGGATCGCCGTCATTCACCTGGGCAGAATCGTCGAGATCGCCGACAGTGAGGAACTGTTCGCCCATCCGCTGCATCCGTACACCGTCTCACTGCTGTCAGCAGTGCCGATGCCGGACCCGCAGATCGAAAAGAACAGAAAGCTTGTTCTCTATGATGAGTCCAAGCGCGACCTGTCCGGACCGCATCCGGTCCTTCAGGAGATCCTGCCCGGTCACTATGTCTTTGCCAATGACCGCGAAATGGAAGAGTACAGGGCAAAGCTTAAGAGAATGGACGAGGAAAAGAAACTGCTTGAAAAAGAGTAGTTGTCCAGACAATTAGAATTAACTGCAGAAGGGACGCATCTGTCCCTTCTTTTTTGTTTTCACAGATCATTGATTCTTTTTTCAAAATGAATGAAAAGAACATGTGAAAAAAATGGCGTTTATTGACATTTTGCAGTCAATGTGAAATAATCCTAATGATAAGAACTTATCAAGAAGGGAGACACAAATGAAAAAGAGTCTGATTTTAGTTTTAGTTCTGTTATTATGTGTAGGCTCTTTGACTGGTTGCAAGAAGAAGCATGACCATTCATATGTCGATGATACAACGACTTATACGATGCGTTTTGCGGTTAACTCCATGCCGACGTCCTGGAATAACCATACCTATCAGTCAAACGATGCCACGAACGTAATCGACTACACTGAAGACGGTCTGTACGTTTTCGACTATAACGATACCAAGGACGGCTATAAGATCGTTCCGGGCATGGCAGTTGACATGCCGAAGGACGTAACCAAGCAGTACATTGGCAAGTATGGTCTGACTGAAGGTGCAGAGGACCAGGCCTATGAAATTGAGCTTAAGGATTGGCTGAAATTCGATAATGGCGATCCCATTACCGCTCAGGACTTCATCGAGTCCGCCAAGAGACTGATGAATCCGACCGCTGCCAACTACAGAGCTGACAATTTCTATTCCGGTAACCTGAAGATCGTCGGTGCTGAAGATTATGTCAAACAAGGTACATATTCATATGGCGAATTCGTTTCCGAAAACTATGGTGACGATGAATATGTTGATCCTGCTGAATTCACCAAGGATGCCGATGGCTTCTTCAAGAACGGCGACTTTGATGTTGTTCTCGACATCAACGATGGCGGCAACTGGGGTTCTGCCCTGTCATTATATGCTGCTTACGGATATCTGGAAGGCGTTGACGCCTATTCAGTTCTTGAAGCTGCCGCTGACGAAGACGGCAAGGTTAAGCTGAATGATGAGACCTTAAAGGCTCTTCAGGACTGCATCGCCGCCTTACACGGTCACCCGGATGTTGAATCCTATGCCGCTGAGGCCGGTGACTACGCTTATAAGGAATTCGAGGAAATGGCCATCTTAGGTAAGGCATGGCCTGAATATAAGTGGGAAGATGTCGGCTACTTTGCCAAGGACGATCACACTCTGGTCATCATTCTGACCAAGCCGTTATCAGGTTTCTATCTGAACTATGCATTATGCAGCAACATGAACCTGGTACACATCGCTACCTATGACAAGTGCACTACCGTTACCGATGGTGTCTACACCAACAACTACGGTACTTCCGTTGATACCTATGTCGGACATGGTCCGTACAAGCTGGTTGAATATCTGGCTGACAGCAACATGGCCATGGCCAGAAACGAATACTGGCACGGCTACTTCGAAGAAGAGCACAAGGGCCAGTATCAGACAACCAACATCACCTTCAAGCAGGTCTCTGATGCTTCAACCCGTCTGGAAATGTTCCTGAAGGGCGAACTGGAGCAGTATGGCTTACAGAAGGAAGACATGGATGATTATCAGGGTTCACAGTTCACCTACTTCACTGAAGGCGACTCAACCTGGTTCATCGCTTTCAACCCGGATGAGACCGCTCTGGGCAACGCCGAATTAGCCGCTTCACCGGTTACCGCCGGCAATAAGGTTGTCAAGAGAATCATCTGCATCAAGGAATTCCGTCAGGCAATGTCCTTCTCCGTTGACCGTGCCGCTTACCAGCTGGCTCTGGACCCGACCGGTGCTCCGGCCAAGGCTCTGTATGGCAACATGATCATTTCTGACCCTGACAACGGCACGGCTTACAGAACCACTCAGGAAGCCAAGGAAGTCATCGTTAACTTCTGGGGCTTAGCCGATGCTTATGGCGAAGGCAAGGAATACAAGGACATCGATGCTGCCATCGAATCCATCTCCGGTTACGACCTGCAGGGTGCCAAGAAGCTGTTCGACATCGCTTATGAGAAGTCAGTTGAAGCCGGTTATATTCCTGCTGATTCCGATGCCTGGGAAATCCAGATCATCATTGGTCAGCCTGGTTCAGGTTCATCTGCTTACTACAACAACGGCTATCAGCTGCTGAAGCAGGTCTGGACTGAAGCTGTCAAGGACACCAAGCTGGAAGGCCATCTGTCATTCACTCAGTCTCAGCCTTTAGGTTCAAGTGCATTCTCAGATTATCTGAAGAATAACACTGTTGACCTGCTGTTCGGCGTAGGCTGGACCGGTTCAGCTCTTGACCCGTACGGACTGATGCAGGCTTATGTACAGTCCAACTATCAGTATGACCCCGCTACCGACTACACCTCAATTACGACTGATGTCGAAATCGACGGCAAGGTCTACACTGCTCCGACCTATGACTGGTACCTCGCTCTGTCCGGAGAAGATGTCACCGTCAAGGCTGCTGATGGCAGTGAGCTGGTTGTCAACGCCGGTACCAAGGCTGAAAACAGCCTGAGACTTAACGTTCTGTCTGCCATTGAAGGCACTGTCTTACAGCAGTACACCATGATCCCTGTCGGTCTGGATGCTTCTGCAACTCTGAAGTGCATGAGATTACAGTACTACACTGAGGAATTCGTCTTCGGTATGGGCCGTGGCGGCATTCAGTACAACACCTACAAGATGGATGATAATGAATGGGCCAACTACGTTAAGGAAAACGGCGGCACTCTGGACTACAAGTAAACCGATAGAATTTACAGGTCTGAAAGAGCTGCGATAACTTAACAGCACCAGAATAAAGCAAAACCCGGGAAACCGGGTTTTCTTTGTGCTTGGGTCGTTACGGTCTGCTCAGGCAGATGGCAGCATGGTCATTCATCAGCCGTTCTGCTGCTGGGCAAAGAAGATGTCATATTCGTTCAGTACGGTAAGGTCAAGTTCATCGACGATCAGTACATGTACCGGTTTTCGGCAGCCGCGGTTTTCCAGATAACCGGTCATGAACTTCAGATTGGCAACGCAGCAGTCGTCGGTTCCGAAACATAATACGAATTGCTCGTTCATGTCCAGATCCATGACCGGTGAGAGCTTTTCGGCATATTCTTCCCTTGAAGATCCCCAGAATTCCGAACGCTGGCTGATCAGCTCTTCGGTAAATGAAAAGCCTTCATGGAAACCCTTGGAAAAGTCCTCGCGGAAGGGAACAGTCCTTATTTCCGGATACTTGCGGGCAAAAAGCTTCACCATCTCATCGCCGGCCACGACATAAACTTTTTCCTTTTCCATCGCTGTTTCCTCCTTTAGGATTACCTGCCACTTTCAGTATATCATAGGGAAAAGAAAGAAAAGCAACGCCATTCAGTGAAAGAAAATGCCCTGCCCTGACGTCTTTTTCATCAGCTGAAAATGGGGTGGTTTGTTTTGAAGCAGAAAATGATATAATATATAAGACAGTTTTGTTAATTCTGACATGGAGGTTGATTCAGATGTATTTGTTTAAATATATCCTTAAACGTCTGGGACTGATGATGATCACCTTTTTCATCATTACGTCCATTTGTTTTGTTCTGGTCAAAATGCTGCCGTCATTGCCGGCTGAGCAGTTTGGCAAGGACATGGCGCTGATCATGCAGCGAAGGGAGCTGCTTGGCTATAACCTGCCAATCATTCAGCAGCTGTTCCGCTTCTGGAAGTATGCCCTGCGCGGTAACTTCGGCGTCAGCGAAGTCCTTTACATCGGTCAGGACGTCTGGAAGGTCTTCATTCAGAAGCTTCCCTATACGGTCGCTCTGAACGTCTATGCCATCACGGTATCGATCCCGCTTGGCATCGGTCTGGGAATCTTCGCCGCTTTGCGCAAGAATACCTGGATCGACCACGTCATTTCCACCAGCGTCATGATCGTTGTTTCCGTGCCTTCGTTTGTCTATGCCTTCCTGGTGCTCTACATCCTGTACTTCAAGCTGGGGTGGGCATCAGCCACCATGGATACTTCGATGGGTGCTTTCAGCTGGGTAGGCTTCAAGTCAATGATTCCGGCCATCATCTCCATGTCATTCGGAACCATTGCCGGCTTTACCAGATTCACCAGAGCTGAGCTGATCGAGGTTCTGACCAGCGAGTTCATGCTGCTGGCCCGGACCAAAGGCCTGACCAAGGCACAGGCAACTCTCAGACACGCCATGCGCAACGCCATGGTGCCGATCTTCCCGATGATCCTTGGTGAATTCATTTCCATCATGGGCGGATCGCTGATCATTGAGGGCGCCTTCTCCATACCCGGTGAAGGAAAACTGTACATAAACTCGATCCAGGCGTCTCCGCCGGACTATAACTTCTTCATGCTTGAATCGGCGTTCTACACCATGATAGGTCTGGCTGCCGGCATTGTCATCGACATATCCTACAGCATCATCGACCCGCGTATCAGAATGGGGGCCAAGTAACATGAAAGAAAAAGATTACATGAACATCCCTGATGAAAAATTCAGGCTGGCCAACCGGACGGATATCCACGACCAGAAGTTTGAGACCAAGGCGGTCGGCTATTTTGGCGATGCCTGGAACCGTTTCAAGAAAAACAAGTCTTCAGTCGTTGCCGGCATCGTCATTCTGATCCTGGTCATCTATGCGATCGTCGGTCCCTACTGCTGCAACCGCAGCTATCAGGAAGCCTATGCGACCGATAACACCATCATGCGCTATCAGTACATGCTGCCCAAGCTGGACTTCCTGGACGGCACGGGCATCTGGGACGGTACCCAGGTCATTTCCGTATCGGAAAACCGCTATTACCGGCTGCTGGGACAGCAGCAGGAAACCGGAAACCGGGTCATCGTGGATGTTGTTGAGAAATACACCAAGGATGACATCTTCCGCGGTCTGCAGACTTTCTACAAACTGAGAATCGACAGTTACGGCAGCTGCAACGCCTTTGAAGTGACCATGACGGACAAGCAGTACCGGGATCTGCAGAACTGGCAGGACGAAAACAACATGCAGGTCATCCTGCCCAGAGCCAACGTCGAAGTCATCGGCGGCGACAAGAATGTCTGGTATCAGTGCGACAACAAGGGCAATCCGATCCTTGATTCCAAGGGCAACTTCATCCATTCCTACTATACGGAAGGGGAAGACGATTACGTTTCCAAGATGAGACTGGGAAATGACCCCTACCTCAGTGGCGATGTTGAAGGCCGATACAGATACGCTCAGAGAACCGGCACTCCCGAAACCGGATACAACTATGTCGTAAGAGTAAACGCCTACAAGTACTTCCAGTACCGTTACGGCTTTACGCCTTCCTTCATCTTCGGAACGGACGCTCACGGCTATGACATTTTCTCAAGACTGGCATCCGGAGCCCGCTTCTCCTTTATCCTGGCTGTCATCGTCAGCTCCATCAACCTGTTCATCGGTGCCATCTACGGTGCCATTGAAGGCTATTACGGAGGCGTTGTTGACCTGGCCATGGAACGCTTTGTGGAAATCCTCGGCGGCGTACCGTTCATGGTCGTCACCGTTCTGTTCAACCTGCACCTTTCCGGCAAGGTCGGTACGATACCGGCACTGATCTACGCCTTCATCCTGACCGGATGGCTCGGCATGGCCGGAACGGTAAGAATGCAGTTCTACCGCTTCAAGAATCAGGAATATGTTCTGGCTGCCCGGACACTGGGCGCTTCCGACTGGAACATCATGTTCAAGCACATTTTCCCGAATGCTCTGGGAACCATCATCACTTCCCAGGTCATGGTCATTCCGGGCGTCATTTTCTCGGAGACCTCGCTTACCTATCTGGGAATCATCAACCTGGACTCCCCGACCATGTCATCGGTCGGCTCCATGCTGGCCAACGGTCAGTCGATCATGACGACCTATCCGCACATCATGCTGTTCCCGGCTCTGTTCATTGCCTTGCTGGAGATCAGCTTCAACCTGTTCGGCAACGGTCTGCGTGACGCCTTTAACCCGTCATTAAGAGGAACGGAGGAATAATCATGGAAAAGAAACTAGAAGTCAGAAACCTGAAGATCTCCTTCCGTACTCAGGGCGGAATCCTGCAGGCCGTCAGAAACATTTCCTTTGATCTCTACAAGGGCGAGACCCTGGCCATCGTCGGCGAATCCGGTTCCGGCAAGTCGGTAACCAACCGCACCATCATGGGCATTCTGGCCGGCAACGGCTTCGTCGAATCCGGCGAGATCATCTACGACGGCATGGACCTGGTACAGATCTCGGAAGACGAATTCCATAAGATCCGCGGCGACATGATCGCCATGATCTTCCAGGATCCGATGTCTTCGCTTAACCCGATCATGAAGATCGGAAAGCAGCTTACGGAAGCCATGCTGCTGAAGAACAGAGCGGCCAGAAACAAGGCCAAGGGTCTGTTCAACAGCAAGCTTGCCCTGCTCAACAAGAACCTGGACGCCGTCGCGGAAGGCGACAGCGAGGCCATCGCCCGCAACAAGATTACCTGCAAGACCTTCGATGAGTTCTGCGTCAATTCGACCAAGCTCGAAAAGGCCTACAACTCAATAAGAAACGAAGCTGAAGAGCTTAAGGTCGACATCGATGACTTTGTTTTCCTGGTTGAAAAGAAGCAGAACGTCGATGCCAAGAGCACTATGAAGGATTTCCTGAAGAGAATCGCCAGGACCGTTCACCCAAGAGTAGTGGTCGACGACGAAAGACTGCATACTCTGAAAGATCAGCTCAGCGCCGATCTGGCGGCCGTTTCCCGCAGCAACGTTCCGCAGGAAACCGTTGATCATCTGAAGGAACTTTCCGGCCTGCTTAACGAAGCCATCAACAAGGAAAAGCCCAATTTCTTCTGCCTCGGCTACTACATGATGAAGAATCCGGAAGCCAATCTGGACGGCATGGATCTCAAGGAAATGAACGAAATGGTCAGAAACTACATTGACAGCGAGTTCATGGATCAGTTCATTGCCGACGGCACCAAGGCGATCCAGCATTCCCATGATGAGGCTCAGGCGAAGAAAAAGGCCAATCTTGAAATGCTCAGAGAGGCCAGGGAGTACTTCGCATCCGGAAATCTCAACGAGAAGGAAGCCAAAGCCTATGCCAAGAAACTGGGCGACGAGGTAACCGGCGCCATCGACAATCTGGAAGTCATCAAGGACGCTACTGAATACACTTTCCATTCAAGCATCAAGAAGATGGTTGACAAGTATTTTGACGGCATCAGACAGAATGACAGCGAAACCAAGAGATATGCAAAGCAGAAAGCCAAATATGACGCTCTGGTCGCCAAGGGCAAGACTCCGGAATGGAAACCGGCTGATCCGGTCATCTTTGATGAGCAGCTGGGTCTGAATAACATTTCCTCACTGATCAGCAACCTGATCGCCGACTATGAGGAGGAAAAGCCGTTCGACAGCCGCGCCAAGATGGTCTCCCTGATCGACTACTTCAAGGAACAGGCCAGCGCCCTGGTCTCCAAGGTCACCAAGAAGACGGCCAAAGCCAGAGCTCTGAAGCTGCTGGAAGAAGTCGGCATTCCCGAACCGACGATCAGATACAATCAGTATCCCTTTGAGCTTTCCGGCGGCATGCGCCAGAGGATCGTCATTGCCATTGCCCTGGCTGCCAACCCGGACATTCTGATCTGCGATGAGCCGACCACGGCTCTGGACGTGACCATTCAGGGTCAGATCCTGGAACTGATCAACCGCATCAAGAAGGAAAGAAATCTTTCTGTCATCTTCATTACCCATAACCTCGGCGTCGTCGCCAACATGGCTGACCGCATCGCCGTCATGTATGCCGGCAAGATCGTGGAAATGGGAACGGCCGAGGAAGTCTTCTATGACCCGCGGCATCCCTATACCTGGGCGCTGCTGTCCTCAATGCCGGATCTGGAAACCAAGGATAAGCTGGAGGCCATTCCGGGCACTCCGCCTAACATGATCTATCCGCCCAAGGGCGATGCCTTTGCCGAGCGCAACAAGTACGCTCTGGAGATCGACTTTGAGCAGGAACCGCCGATGTTCGACATCACCGAGACTCATAAGGCAGCGACCTGGCTGCTTCACCCCAAGGCTCCCAAGATCGAAAAACCGAAGATCATTACCGAGCGCATTAAGAGAATGAGAGAAAGAGAGGCTGCTAGAAATGGAAAATAACAGAGAAGTACTGTTGTCAGTAAGGCACCTCGAACAGTTCTTCAGGATGGGCCGGGAGAGCCTGAAGGCCGTCAATGACGTCTCCTTTGACATCTACAAGGGCGAAGTCTTCGGCCTGGTCGGCGAATCCGGATGCGGCAAGACGACAACCGGCCGCAGCATCATCCGTCTATACGACATTACCGGCGGATCAGTCTACTTCAAGGGCCAGCGCATCGCCGCCGGCGTCAGAAGATATAAGGAAGCCATCAGGAACGAGAGAGAAGCGCTCAAGAAAGACCTGGAACAGCTGAGTGACCCGGCTGAGATCGAGAAGAGAAAGAAGGAAGCCGAGGAAAAGATCGCTGAACTGCGCAAGGAGATCGCTTCCGCGAAGTATGACCATAAGAACTGCAACAAGATCTACGCCAAGAAGAAGGCGGAGGAAGTTGCGGCGGAATATGATGCCAGAATTGCGGCTGCCGATCCGGCCGACCGCGCTGCCCTGGAAAAGGAAAAACACGAAAAGGTGGCCTTTGCCAGAAAGGACAAGCTTACCAACAAGATCCAGATGATCTTCCAGGACCCGATCGCCTCTCTTGACCCCCGAATGACCGTCAAGGAGACCATTTCCGAAGGTCTGCGGATCAGAGGCGTCAAGGACAAGAAGTTCATTGAAAATGAGGTCTACAAGGTCCTCGACAAGGTCGGCCTGGTCAACGAACACGCTACCAGATATCCGCACGAATTCTCCGGCGGACAGAGACAGCGTATCGGCATCGCCAGAGCCATCGTCCTGAATCCCGATCTGATCATTGCCGACGAACCGATCTCGGCACTGGACGTTTCCATTCAGGCCCAGGTCATCAACCTGCTGAACGATCTGCGCAACGAACTCGGACTTACCATCATGTTCATTGCCCACGACCTGTCGGTAGTCAAGTATTTCTCCGACCGCATCGGCGTCATGTACTACGGCAACCTGGTTGAACTGGCTTCATCCGATGAACTGTTTGCTCATCCGATGCACCCCTACACCAGAAGCCTGTTAAGCGCCATTCCGCTGCCGGATCCCAAGATCGAAAAGGGCCGCATCAGGATCACTTACAATCCTTTGGAAGCCCATGACTACAGTCAGCAGCAGCCTACCTTCCGTGAGATCATCCCCGGACACATGGTGCGGTGCAATGATGAAGAGGAAGAGAGATACAGAAAGGAATTCAATCTGTGAACCCTGAACACCGGGACAAGCTGATCAGATATGCTGGCATCATCCTGTTCGCCCTGATCTTCACAGCCGTTTACGTTACTTCCAAAAAGACGGAGGGAATGAGTACGGCTGAGCTGTACCGGTTATGGTCGGACGGCTTTGTGATTCCGGGCATTCTGATCTGCGGATACGGCGTCCTGACGATGGTGTACGGCACCGGAGCACTGGACGGACCGATCTACGGAGTTACCAGCGCCTTCAAGGCTCTGATTCCCGGCGGCCGGCTGAAGACCGAAAAGTACAGTGAATACGTGGAAAGGAAGCGTAACAGCCGGCACGTCGAATATGTCCATTACCTGATCGTGGGCGGCGCAATGATCGCGATGTCCCTGCTGTTCATGTTCCTGTTCAATCAGAACGTTTAACTTTGAAACAAAGGCGGCCTTGCCGCCTTTTACTGTGGTCTGGATAAATACATATCAATGGTATAAAAGAAAATGACCAAATAGTATTATTAGTATGTTAACTTTGTTGACTGGTAAGGTTATAATGGAAGCGTGAAAAGGAGGATTTCGACATGAAACTGATGCTGTCGGAAAACATCCGCAAATTCAGAAAGCAGCGGGGCATGACGCAGGAGAAACTGGCGGAAGCGCTGGGAGTAACGGTCGGCGCCGTTTATAAATGGGAATCCGGTCTGTCGCAGCCGGAACTGAGCATGCTGGTGGATATCGCCGATTTCTTTGATACCTCAGTCGATGTTCTGCTGGGCTGCCGGATGAAGGACAACCG